>JAICYS010000217.1 GCA_025934105.1 Myxococcota bacterium
CTGGACGCGAGGCGCGACGACGAGGAATACCCGTAGGTATTGTGAGGAGAAGCAACGAAGCGTCCGGCGCGGATCGTCGGCCGAACGTAACGCTATTTCGACGGCGATGCACTAGGAGCGCGCCTGCCGTGAGGCAACGGTGAGCGCAGCGAACCATGCCCGACGACGTGCCGCCCGGAGGCGGCCTAGCGCGTGGCCGCGAAGACCGTCAGCACCTCGCCCGAGACGACGATCTGCGTCCGCACCGCCGCCACCCGATAGCCGGCGGCGGCCAGCGCCTGGTCCATCCGATCGACGGCCAGGTCGGAATCGCAGAGCAGGATCCGGCCGCCCGGGACCAGGAAATCGGCCGCCTGCGCCACGAACCGCGCCCGCGTCTGGCCAACGTCGCGCCAGGCGTACTCCCACAAATCGCGGGCGTGCCCGGCGAAGTAGGGCGGGTTGAACAAGATCAGATCGAATCGCTCGCCCGCCACCGGCGCGAACAGGTCGCCGTGGCGGGCTTCGACCTGTTCCTCTAGCCGGTTGAGGAGCGCGTTGATGCGCAGCGCCCGGACGGCCTCGGGGGTGATGTCGGTGGCGACGGTCTGGCGGGCGCGCCGCGCGGCCAGCAGGGCCAAAAAGCCGGTGCCGGTCCCGATCTCCAGCACGCGGCGCCCCTCCAGCGGCTCCGCGGCCAGCGCCGACGCGAACAGCTTCGACGAAAAGAACAGCCCCGGGTGGAACACGTCGGGGAGCACCACCAGCGACAGTCCCTCGAGCTGCTCCAGCACCAGGCGCCGGTGCCGGCGCCTCTGGAAGAGCAGGAATCGCGCGCCGAGCGCGGCGCGGCCGAGGCGCCGCCGGAGGCGCCGCCGGAGAGATGTCACGCCCGCATTCTATCCGGTCACGGATACCCGTTGAACTCGGAAGCGGTTAGCGGTAGCACGGTGCTATGAGCAACCGCGTCTTCAACTTCAGCGCAGGGCCGGCCATGCTGCCGACCGAGGTCCTGGAAGCGTCCGCCAAGGCTCTGGTCGATTACCAGGGCAAGGGGTTCGGCATCGCCGAGTGCAGTCACCGTGGCAAGGAGTTCGACGCGGTCCTCGACGAGGCGATCGACCGCTGCAAGAAGCTGCTGTCGGTCCCCGACACGCACGACGTCCTGTTCCTGCAGGGCGGCGCCACCCAGCTCTTCAGCACCATCCCGATGAACTTCCTCAACGGCACCGCCGAGTACGTGGTGGGCGGCGAGTGGGGGAAAAAGGCGGCGGCCGCGGCGCGCGACGCCTACGGCGAGAAGGTTCGCGTCATCGCCAGCAGCGAAGAGACCAAGTTCGACCGGCCCCCGACCGGCTGGAAGGCCGACCCGAACGCCGCCTACCTGCACGTCTGCTCGAACGAGACGGTGCACGGCCACCGGCTGGCCGAGTGGCCCGAGCACGCGACCCTGGTCGTCGACGCCAGCTCGGAGATGATGTCCCGGCCCCACCCGGTCTCGCGCACCGCGATCATCTACGCCGGCGCGCAGAAGAACCTGGGCCCGGCGGGCGTGGTGCTGGCGATCGTCCGCAAGGACCTCTACGAGCGCATCGGCAAGGGCGTGCCCAAGATCTTCAACTTCAAGGCGCACGCCGACGCCAAGAGCTGCCTCAACACGCCGCCCACCTTCGGCATCTACTTCCTGCTGGAGACGTTCCGCTGGCTGGACGCGCAGGGCGGCCTGGCGGCCATCGAAAAGCGCAACGCCGAGAAGGCCGCGCTGCTCTACGCCGCCATCGACGGTTCGGGCGGGTACTACAAGGGGACCGTCGCCGACAAGTCGGCGCGCAGCCACATGAACGTCACCTTCACGCTGCCCAGCGAGGAAGTGACCGACAAGTTCATCAAGGAAGCGGCCAAGAACAGCATGATGGCGCTCAAGGGCTACCGCACCGTCGGCGGCATCCGCGCGTCGATCTACAACGCGATGCCGGTGGCGGGCTGCAAGGCCCTGGCCGACTTCATGGGCACGTTCGCCAAGGCGAACGGCTGACGGAACGTCACAGGCTCTCGATCTGCGGCTCGCGCAACCGGATCACGCGGCGCGCGAGCCGCAACTCCCACGGGTTGCCGTAGCGCCGCGTGGCGTATCGCCAGCGGGCCAGGTTGCGCAGCACCGCCTTCGAGGCGCGTGAGATGCGCGCGTCCTGAATGGTCGGAAATCGGCAGGCGAGCACGCGCGCGAAGTCGTTGGCGCGGCGGCGCAGGCGGGGCGTCAGCCACGGCGCGTCCTGGTGGCAAACCCAGCTCACCCAGCGCGGATCGGCCCACTCTTCGGGCGTGGTGGGCAGGGCCGGCCCGGCTGGCCCGTAGCGCTCGAGAACCGGTAGTCGCGGCCGCCCCGGGGCCGCAGCGGGCGCGTTCCGCCGCTGAGGCGTCGGGCTATAGAAGTAAAGGACGATCTCCGCCTCGGGGTAGAGGCGCTTGAGCCGGCGGATGAATTCGAACGTGTGCTCCATCTCGGCTTCGGGATCGCCCGGGCCGCCCAGCACGAACGAGAGCTCGGGGATGACGCCGTGTTCGCGGCAGCGGCGCGTCGCCTCCAAGGTGTGTTCCACGCGCGCGCCCTTGCGCATCCGCTCGAGGGCCTCGTCGTTGGCCGCTTCCGCGCCGATGTAGGCCATGCGCAGCCGGCTCTTCTGAATGGCCCGCCAGGTGGCGGCGCCGAAGCCGGCCAGGGTGTCGGCGCGCGCGTAGCACCACCAGGGCATCTGCAGCGTACCCAGGGCCTCCAGCATCGGGAGCGAGGTCCCTTCACGGTCGAAGAAGTTGTGGTCGAAGAAGTGGACCGCGTCGGCGCCCCAGCGGTCGCGCAGCGTGCCCAGCGCCCGCCGCAGCCGCTCGGGCGCCTCCAGCACGGTCTTGCCGTTCCACATCGAGACCACGCCGCAGAACTCGCACTTGAACCGGCAGCCCAGGGCCGATTGATAGACCGCCGTCCGCGATCCCAGGAAGCTGGGGCGCAGGTAGGCGTTCATGTCGGCGACGCGGTGATAGGGAAGTTGAGGCAGGCTGTCCGGCGGGACCACGGCCCGATCCGGGTTGTGAACGACCTGGCCGCCGTCCTTCCAGCTCAATCCCGCGACGCCGCGAATGGCGGACGGCCCGTCGCGCAGCCGGTCTAAGAGCTCGCCCAGCGTGGCCTCGCCCTGTCCTCGCACCACATAGTCGACGTAGGGCGCGTTGAGCGCGGCGCCGGGGTACAGCGTCGGGAAATAGCCGCCCCAGACGATCGGCACCGCCGAATGAGCGCGCCGGATGGCCCGCGAGATCTGGACGGCGGGCAGCACCTGCGGTCCGGGCATCACCGTCACGCCGACCAGCGCGTGCGGTTGCGCGGCCAGGCGGTCGAGCGCCTGGCGGACGACGTCGCCGCCCAGATTGCCGTCGACGATCGACCAGGGGCGGCGCCCCTCCAGCGCCGCGGCCAGATGCAGGATCGACAGCGGGAGACCCGCGTTGCGCGGGCTCCCCATCCGCGGGTTGACCAGCAAGACCGGATCGGCGTTCATCGGGCCCGTTCCCTCTGGGGCCGACCGCCGCCGCCGTCGATCCGGTAGAGCACGTAGGGTGGGCGCGCCGCGACGGGGGTCAGCCCCGGCTGGCGGCGCAGCGCCTCGAAGAAGGCCTGGGGCGGCCGGCCGGCCCACTGTTTCTCGATGTCGTCCCGGTTCTCGAGGTAATCGCAGCCGCCGTCGCGCGCCAGCAGCGCCGGGATGTCGGCGGGTCGGGCCAGGTAGACGTCGCGCATCTTCGTGGTGCCGTAGTGCTCGGCCATCAAGGTGCCGCCCGCGCGCCAGACGGTGATCCCCGGCGGCACGAGCGCGTCGACCCAATCCACCACCGCACGGTCGGCGTTCTTGCGCGACACCGTGTGGGCGTGCTCGCGGGCGGCGAAGCCCAGGCCCAGCGCCAGCGAAGTCACCAGCGCCGCCGCCAGCCAGGCGCGCCCGCGCGGGGCGGCCCGGGCGCGCAGCCTCTCGAAGCCCAGTCCGGCCAGCACCGACACGGCGGGCAGCGCCGGCCAGACGAAGCGCGGATTTTCGTAGGGGATTGCCGAGATGAACGCCCAGTTCACCAGCGGCCACCCCAGCAACAGCGCCAGCTCGGTGGGCCGGCGCCCCTTGGCGACCTGCCACCCGCCGAACGCGGCCAGGAGCGCGACGGTCGGAAACAGCGCGTCCGGCCAGCCGAGGCGCAGCAGATAGAACAGGCCGACCGGCGCGTGATAGTGCGCCGACCCTTCGGTGGTCTGGAAGTCGCGGCGAAGCGCGTTCGACGGGTTCCACCGCACCAGCCACTCGTGTTGCAAGAGCGCGCCCGGAACGCTGCGCGCCGCCCAGAGCTGTGGAAGCAACACCAGCGCGCCGGCCGCCAGCGCCAGCGCCCACCAGCGGCCCGCCCGGCGCGCGGCGGGCGCCGTCGCCAGCGCCGCCCCGACGGGCAGCGCCAGCAGGCCGATTTGCCAGCGGGTCACCGCGCCCCAGGCGATCGCCAGCGCGCAGGCGACCAGCGACGGGCCGTGTCCGGTGCGCGCGTGGCGGGCCGCCGTCCAAAGGGCGATGGCCGCCAGCCCCAGCGCCAGCCCGTCGGCCATGACCAGCTGCCCGAGGCGCAGCGCGATTCCGGAAGCCGCGACGCACCCGCCCGCCACCAGCGGCACGGCGAGCTCCGGCGTCCGGCCGCGGCCGCGCTGGAGCTCGCTGGCCAAGAGCGCCGTGGCCGCCGCCGCCGCCGCCACGCCCAGCGCGCTGACGAGCTGGCCTGCCAGCGGCGTTCCACCGGCCAGCGGCAACAGCGCCGCGACCGCCGCCGGGTATCCGCGGGGCCAGAACAGAAGCGGCAGCGGCGCCCCCCGCAAAAGGTGTGGCCCGATGGCGCGCGCGAACCGGAAGTAGGCGAAGGCGTCCTGGCCGTAGAGACCGTCGAAGCGGAACGCCACCCGGACCACCGCGGCGATCGCGAGCGCCAGCACGAACGCGATGACGGCCGGCCTGGGCGGTGTCTTGCCCACGTCAGGCCCGCGCCCGGTACGGGTTGCGGCCCAGGACCACGGCCGACAGCGTTGCCAGACTGGCCCGGCACATGTCCCAGTCGCGGCGCGCCGCGTGCCAGACGCTGTTGCCCACCAGCGACCAGGCCAGCCGGCGCCGGCTGGCCACCGCCCGGCCCCGGTCCGACGACAGGAACAGGTCCAGCGCCAGCGTGCGCCGGACGTAGCTGAACGCCGCCGAGGGGCGCTCGGCCAGCTCCTTGTCGTGGCGGACGGCGGCCGACGTGAGCACGTGGATCCCTTCCGCGGGAAAGCCGATGGCGACGCCGTAATTGTCGCCGTATCCGCCACGATCGAGGCGCTCGTCGTACGGCGAAGCCAGCAGCCAGTCGCGGCGCACCAGCGCGGCGCCCAGCCCGTAGATCGGCGTGCGGAAGAAGGGCGCGCGGAAGTCGGTCAGCACCGGCCAGCCCGCGCTTGAAATGTGATTTCCGCGCCTGCGATAGTGGGTGGCGAGCCAGCCGCCCAGCGGGCCGCCACAATGGATCTCGCCCCAGAGCCCCAGCCCAAAGATGCGGCACCAGAGCAGGGTGGCGGCGGAGTGCACCGGAAACTGGCCGGTCCAGCGGTCGCCGAGGCGCTCGAGCACCAGCCCGGAGACCGCGCCCGCCTCGGGATGAGCCGCGACGTGCGCCGACAGGGCGCCCAGGTATTCGGGCGGGACCCGGATGTCGTCGTCGCACAGGAAGACCCAGGGGCTGGACGCGGCGGCGATGCCGCGGTTCCGCTGCGCGCAGACCGACTTGCCGCTCCGCACGTAGCGCAGATTCTCGGCGAACGGCGCCAGCTCCTGCGCGGCCAGGGCCCGGTCGCTGGCGTCGACGACGATCACCTCGCGGGGCCGGGCGGCGGAACGCTGCAGGTCCGCCAGCAGCGAGACCAGGCGGGCCGCGCGATTGCAGGTGGGGATGACGACGCTGATGTCGATCATGCCGCCGCGGGAGTCTACTCCAGCGGTCGGGCGGGACCGGCGTGAGGGTGGGCCTGATCGTCCCGGGCGGCTTCGACCCGACCCCGGACGTGGCGGCCATTCCCGCTCTGCAGTCGCTGGCGCAGGAGTTGTCCCGCCGGCACCAGGTCCAGGTGTTCGCGTCGGCGGGCCGCCAGCCGGCCGCGTACCGGCTGGGCGAGGTCGCGGTCACGCAGATGGGACCGCGGCCGCCGCCCGCGCGCCGGACGCCAGCCGCGCCGCTGGCGGTGGCCTTCGCGCGCTGGATCGCGGCTGCCGGTCCGTTCGACGTGCTGCACGCGTTTTGGGCCGATCGCAGCGCGCTGCTGGCGGCGCTGTTCGCGCGCGCGGCGTTCATCCCGTCGGTCGTCACGCTGGGCGGCGGCGAGCTGGTCTGGTTGCCGGACATCCCCTACGGCGGCGCCGGCAATGCCCGCGCGCGCGCGGTGACGGGCGCGGCGCTGAGGCTGGCCGGCGCGATCACGGGCGGCACCAGGTTCGTCACGCGCCGGCTCCCGACGTCGCTGGCCGGGCGCGCCGAGATCGTCCCGCTGGGGGTGGACGTCGGCCGTTTCGACGCGCCGCCGGGACGTCCACCCGGTCCGCCCTGGCGGCTGCTGCACGTGGCCAACCTGAACGAGGTGAAGGATCAGCCGGCGCTCCTGCGGGCGTTTCGGCGGGTCGTCGACCGGGTGGCGGACGTGCGCCTGGATTTCGCCGGCGAGGACTCGCTGGGCGGCGACATCCAGCGGCGCGCCCGGGCCCTGGGGCTGGACACGCGGGTCGCGTTTCACGGCTGCGTCCCGCAATCCCGGCTGGCCTGGTTGTACCGGCAGGCGCACCTGCACCTGCTGTCGTCGCGCCACGAGAGTCAGGGCGTCGTCATCCTGGAGGCCGCCGCGGCCGGCTTGCCCACCGTCGGACCGCGGGTGGGGCTGATCGACACTCTGGCGCCGGCCGCCGCGTGTGCCGTGCCGCCGGGCGACTCCGACGCGCTGGGCGACGCGATCGCCGGGCTGCTGGTCGACGCGCCGGCCCGCCAGGCCATGGGCGCCGCCGCCCAGAGGTTCGCCCGCGACCACGACGTCGCCTGGACCGCGCGCACCTTCGAGGCGCTCTACGCCCGGCTCTCCCGCCGGCGCCCGTCCCGACGCTGACGGCGCGGCGCCTCGCCGGGCGCGGCGTCGCGGCCGTCCCGGCAGCGCGCGGGCCCGCGAGCCGGCGGGCTCGGCTCTTTTGGATTGTCGATCGATTGGCGACAGCGGCTCGCCAAGTTCCGCCCGAGGGACGGCTCGCGGGCTGTTCCTGCAGGTGAGCGGCACCTCCGCCGGCAGCGGCGAGTGCCGGCCGCCCCGCGCGGACTGGACGGCGCCGCCCGTTCGGCGGCCGGCCCAGCCCGGAGATCGCGGCGCGCCGCTACTCGGACTTTCGAAACTTCTGCGGGCCGAGGCCGAACTTCTTGATCCAGCGCCAGACGGCCGCCCGGTGCTTGCCCAGCTCGCGCGAGACGTCGGCCACGTTGCCGTCGTAGCGGCGCAGCAGCTCTTCCAGCTGCGCGGGCGTGGGGGACGGGCCGTTGGGGCGGCGCGGGCTCACGGCGGGGGGCGCGCCCAGCGCGCGCGCGATCGGCTCGGGCAGGTCGCGCAAGGCGATGGGCTTGGTCCCTCCGGTCAACACCGCCGCCGTCGTGATGATCTTCTCGAGCTCGCGGACGTTGAGCGGCCAGCCGTAAAGGGCCAGCGCGCGGAAGGCCGGCTGCTCGAACTTCGCCTGCGCGCTGGCGCGCAGGAAGTGAGCGGCCAGCGCGCCCAGGTCCTCGACGCGGTTGCGCAGCGGCGGCAGGTGGATGGGGGCGGCCCCCAGCCGGGCCACGATGTCGTCGCGCAGCCCACTTGGCCCCTTGCCCGGCCCGGCGGCGGTGCGGTTGGTGGCGGCCAGGATGCGCACGTCCATGCGGCGCGGCCGTGTCGAGCCGAGCGGGGTCAGCTCGCGGTCCTGCAAAAAGCGCAGGATCTTGATCTGCGCCTCGGGCGTCATCTCGCCGATCTCGTCCA
Source organism: Myxococcota bacterium (assembly GCA_025934105.1). Lineage (GTDB taxonomy): Bacteria > Myxococcota_A > Polyangia > Fen-1088 > Fen-1088 > JADGRB01. Next base: position 8,078 of record JAICYS010000217.1, read on the forward strand.
AAAACAGGGTGCCGCCCTCGGCCTCTTCGATGAGGCCCGCCTTGGCCTGGTGCGCGGTCGAGTGGGCGCCCTGGCGGTAGCCGAACAGCTCGCTTTCCACCAGCTCGCGCGGGATGGCGGCGCAGTTGATGGCCACGAAGCGGCCCTGGCGTCCGCTGGCGGCGTGCACGGCGCGCGCGTAGACCTCTTTTCCGACGCCGGTCTCGCCGACGATCAACAGCTCGCCGTCCGACGCCGACAGGCGCCGCAGGCGATCGCAGGCCACCGCCAGCGCCGGGGAGGCGGTGGCCACCGGGCCGAACGGCGAGACCAGCTCGGCCTTCATCGCCTCGAGCTCGATGGCCGACACCAGGCGGAACACCGCCGCGTGGTTGCCGACGAACAGCAGCGCCCCGTCGCGCAGCCGCACCTTGCCCGCGACCCGCTGGTTGTCGACCCAGGTGCCGTTCTTGCTGCCCAGGTCCTCGAGGTCGTAGCCGGCGTCGTCACCGCCGGCGCGCGTGATGCGCGCGTGCTGGCCGGAGACCAGACCGTCGTCCAGCACGGCGGCGTTGGCGTCCAGCGGCAGCCCCTCGGCGCGCCGCCCGATGAAGAGATCGTCGCCCGCGATCTGCAGCCGCGCCCGGGCCGACAGCGACGGCGCTTCCGCGCTGCCCACCACCAGCACCACCGCGCGGTCCCTCTGCTCGCCGGGCGACAGAGGCGACTGCACCGCGGTCAGGGTCCGCTCGGCGCCCATCCGGGCCCCAGCGTACCACCTCTAACGGCAGGCGAGCTGGGCCAGCTGGGGAGCGCTGACGGTCAGCGTGGTGCCGTCGCCGAGCTGGCCGCTGTTGTCGGCGCCCCAGCAGGCGGCGTGGCCGTCGGGTGTGAAGGCGCAGGTGTGGGCCTGGCCGGCCGTGACCCGGCCGCGCGCGCCAGGCACCTGGCGCGGTGCCGGGCGGTCGGCGGTGGTGCCGTCGCCCAGCTGGCCGCTCTCGTTGGCGCCCCAGCAGAACACGCGGCCGTCGCGCAGGCCGGCGCAGCTGTGTGCGCCCCCGGCGGCGACGCTGGCGGCCGGGCCCGGCAGACCCGCCACGCCGACCGGCGAGGCCGCGTCGGGGCCAGCCGCGCCGAGCTGGCCGCGGTCGCCGGCGCCCC
>JAICYS010000450.1 GCA_025934105.1 Myxococcota bacterium
CCGGCGGCAGCGCGGGCGCGGGCACCGGCGGCAAGGCGGGCGCCGCCGGGACGGGTGGGGCGGCCGGCAGCGCCGGCGCGCACGGGCTCTGTCAGTTCGCCGCCGGGTTGAACGTGGCCTGGGTGAACTTCGCCGGCGACGTTCCCAACCCGGACCTCGCCACCTTCAACGCGATGTTCAAGAACACCCACGACGCGGGCGGGCGCGTCGTCCGCTGGTGGTTCCACACGAACGGGACGGTCACGCCCGGGTACGACAGCCAGGACGGCACCGTGCTGGCGATTCCGCAGTCCCACGTCGACGGCGTGAAGGCGATCCTGGGCGCCGCCCACGCGAACGGGCTGGGCGTGGTCATCAGCCTCTGGTCCTTCGACATGTTGCAGGGGGGCGAGAACATCTCGGCCGCGCTCCGGCAGCAAAACGCCAACCTCCTGATGGTCGACACCATCCGCAACTCGTACGTCAGCAAGTACCTGACGCCGCTGGTGACGGCGCTGAAGGGCACGCCGGGGCTCTACGCGTACGAGATCTTCAATGAGCCGGAGGGAATGTCGACCAAGGGCAACTGGACCACCATGAACGGCGGCACGGAGGTCGACGAGATGTACATTCAAAGGACGGTCAACGTGTTCGCCGCCGCCATTCATACCGCCGATCCGACGGTGCCGGTGACGAACGGCGCCCAGACGTTCGACTACTGCTCGAACGTCGGCGGAAAAACCAACGATTACTCCGACGCCGCCTTGCGCAGCGCGGGCGGCCAGCAGACGGGCACGCTGGACTTTTACGAGGTGCACTATTACGCGGGGAACGGCCCGTCGAACTCGGCGGTCACCTACCCGGCCTCGCACTGGGCGCTGGACAAGCGGCTGGTGATGGGCGAGTTCGCCGCCGTCGACACCGACGGCACCGGCAAGGACGACCTGTTCACGCATCTTTACGGCACCGGGTACGACGGGGCGTGGGCCTGGGCTTACGACGAGGGCAACACGTCCTACCAGTGGCCGTCGATGAAGCAGGGGCTGACCAATCTCTACGACGCGCACCAGAGTGTCGTGGGAGCCTGCCCGTAGCGGCACCGACGCATGAAGCGCGGCGGCCTGTCTTCTCTGGTGGGGGGCCTGCTGCTCGGGATCTGCCTGGCCGCCGTCGCGCTCTGGCGGGGGCGCGCCGCCTCGCACGACCGCGCCCCGGACCAGCAAGCCGCCGCGCCCGCGCCCGTCCCTTCGACGATCACGCCGGCGCCGCGCCCGCTGCCGTCGCCGGCTGCCCCGGCGCCGCGCCGGCCGCACCCCCTCGACGACCGCGACGTCGCGGCGCTGGATGAGGCGCGCTTGATGGCGCGGCTGCGGGCGGCGGCCGAGAGCAGTCCGGCCCAGGCGATCGGGCTGGCGCGCGAGGGAAACCGGCGCTGGCCGCGCAGCGCGGATGCGCCCGAGCGCACGTCGATCCTGATTCACGCGCTGGTGGCCACGGGCCGCTCGGCCGAGGCGCGCGGCGAGGCCGAACGGATGGTCAACCAGGCGCCCGATTCGCCGTGGGTGCGCGACGTCGAACGCTTCACCGGCGCCCACCGCCACCGCAACGTCCGGGTCAACGACGCCGGCGTCATCGAATATTACGACGCGCCCAACAAGTAGGCGCCGCCCGCCGGCCGGCGTCAGTACGTCGTGAAGTAGGCGAACGACTGGTCGCCGGCCGTCGCCTGGATGCAGTATCCGCCGCTCACCGGCGCGGGAGGGGTGGTCGCCGCGCCGTTGCAGGGGATGGGCTCGCCGTTCACGGTCAGCTCGCGCGGCGAGACGAAGTTGCCGCAGACGACGCCCGCCAGCTTGGCCGTGGTCTGGTGGCAGGTGGCGTTCGTGCCCAGCGCGCCCGAGTTGTAACTGGCCGAGGTGTACACGACCGGCGCGTCGCACAGCCCGGCGCACGGCCCTTGCCCGCCGCCGTGACCGCCGCCACCGGCCTGGCCCCCGGCGCCGGTGCCCGCCGTTCCGCCGGCGCCCGCGCGCCC
>JAICYS010000342.1 GCA_025934105.1 Myxococcota bacterium
CGAGGTTGGTGCCTTCGTTGACCTACACGCCGGGGGCTTTTTATTGGGGGCCGTTGTGCGGCCCCGGGCCGGGGGGGCCGTTGTCCTTGCCGCCCGCTTCCATGGCGGCCTCGTAGAAGGCGTCGACCTCCGTGGGGGTCTCGACGGCGAAGGCGTAATGGCCGCCGCCGCCCGCCTTCTTGTCGCGCGCCAGCCAGAAGATCTTCTGGTCGCGCGATCCCATCCCGAAGGCGTCGCCGACGTCCATGTTGATCTTCATCCCGATCGCGCCGAGGGCCGCCTCGTAGAACTTACGGGCGGCCCTCAGGTCTTTCACGGGAGCGCTGATGTGGTCCAGACCGACGATCTTCGTTCGGGCACGGGCGGGCATGCCGGGAACGTGATCAGCGCGAGCGCAGTGTCAAGTTCCGGCCGAGTAGTCGTCGTTGTAGGCGACCTGCTCGGGGGTGAGCGCGTCGATCGAGATGCCCTGCGTGGTCAGCTTGATGCGCGCCAGCTCTTGATCCTGCTCGGGCGGCAGCTCGTACACGCCGGGCTTCATTCCCTTGCCGTCCTTGGCCAGCTTGCAGAGCGCCAGGTACTGGTTGGCGAAGGACATGTCCATGACCTCCGACGGGTGCCCCTCGGCGGCGGCCAGGTTGACCAGGCGGCCCTGCGCCAGCACGTAGACGCGGCGGCCGTTCTTCAGCACGTACTCTTCGTTGGCGTGGCGGATCTCGCGCTTGGACTTGGCGCGCGCTTCGAGGTCGCCCAGGTTGATCTCGCAGTCGTAGTGGCCGGTGTTGCAGACCAGCGCGCCGTCCTTCATCACGTCGAAGTGCCGGCCGACGATGATGTCCTTCATGCCGGTGGCGGTGATGAAGATGTCGCCCACCGCGGCCGCCTGATCCATCGTCATGACGCGGAAGCCGTCCAGGGTGGCCTTGAGCGCGGCGGTCGGCTTCACCTCGGTGACGATCACGTTGGCGCCCATGCCGGCGGCCCGGGTGGCGACGCCGCGGCCGCAGTGGCCGTAGCCGGCGACCACGAAGGTCTTGCCGGCCAGCAGCACCGACGAGGCGCGCAGGATGCCGTCCAGCGACGACTGCCCGGTGCCGTAGACGTTGTCGAAGTCCCACTTGGTCTCGCTGTCGTTGACGGCGATGACCGGGTAGAGGAGCTGGTTGGCCTTGGCCATCGCGCGCAGGCGGTGCACGCCGGTCGTCGTCTCCTCGGTGCCCCCGATGACGATCTTGGCGAGCTCCTTGAACCGCGAGTGGACGGTGAAGATCAGATCCGCGCCGTCATCCAGCGTCAGCGTCGGCTTCATCTCCAGCGTCTTGTCGATGCACCAGTAGAACTCTTCCTTGTTCAGCCCGTGCCAGGCGTAGATCGACGTTCCCTCGGCGGCCAGCGCGGCGGCCACGTCGTCCTGGGTCGACAGCGGGTTGCAACCCGACCAGGACACCTCGGCGCCGGCGGCGCGGATGGTGCGGATCAGAACCGCGGTCTCCTTCGTGACATGCAGGCAGCCCGCCACCTTCATCCCGCGCAGCGGGAGCTCCTTCTTGCCGATCTCGCGCAGGTGCATCAGCACCGGCATGCGGCTCTCGGCCCACTCGACACGCAGCCGACCCGCGTCGGCCAACTTCGGATCCGCGATTTTGAAGCTCGACATCCGCGGGACGCTACTTTCACGGGTCTGGGGAGTCAAGTGAACAACAGCAATTTCCCGGCCAATTTCGGCCCGCGATCTGTTGGGCGTTCTTTTCGCGCCTGGCGTCGGCCCGGTGGGCCGAGGACGGGGCGGTCATCGCGGCGGCGGGGTGCCGCTGCCGTCCCTGCCGCGGAGGGCCGTGGCCGGCCGTGCGCGCGGCCGCGTCAACGACGGGCCTCCCGCGCCGGCAGGTGCCTGCCGTCGCCGGTGGCGCTGGCGGCCGTTCGCGCGCCCAGCCCGGACCGGCGGACGTCCGGAATGGGCCGCTGACCGTCAGCCCCGCCTGACGCCGTACTTCACGATGCAGTACACGGCACGCACGCCGTCCTTCCAGCCGATCTTTTTCCCTTCCTCGTAGGTGCGGCCGCGGTAGCTGACCGGGACCTCGTAGATCCTGAGGCGCATCTTGGCGACCTTGGCGGTCAGCTCGGGCTCGACGCCGAACCGATCCTCCTCGATCTGAATGGCCCTGACCACGTCGGCCCGGAACGCCTTGTAGCAGATCTCGATGTCGGTGAGGTTCAGGTCGTTGAACATGTTCGACAGCAGCGTGATCCAGCGGTTCACGACCATGTGCCAGAAATAGAGGACCCGGTGCGACCCGCCGATGAAGCGTGACCCGAAGACGACCTCCGCCTCGTTGTCGACGATGGGCTGGATCAAATGAGGGATGTCGCGCGGGTCGTATTCGAGGTCCGCGTCCTGGATCAGCACGACGTCGCCGGACGCGGCGGCGAAGCCGGCCCGCAGCGCCGCGCCCTTGCCCCGGTTGCGGTCCTGCAGGATGACCGTCACCTCGTTGTTCGCCCGCCGCGCCGACCCTTCCGGGAGCCAGCGCTCGAGGCCGTGCTCGCGCAGCTCGATCAACAGCTCGCGGCTGCCGTCCGTCGAGCAATCGTCGACCAGGACCAGCTGCTTGTCGAGGTCCAGCGCGACCACCCGCCGGACGATCTCCTTCAGCGTCGCCCGTTCGTTGTAGACCGGGATGACCAGCGAGAGTTTCACGGGCGCGCGGACTATCACGCGCGCGGCCGACGCCGTCAATCCGCGGCGGCGACGGTGGGCCGAGCCTGCCCCGCCGCGATGAGCGGGCGCACGTCGACGGCGCGCATGCCGGCGCGCTGGGCGGCCTGCAGGCCGATGTCGGTGTCCTCGTAGACTGTGCAGGTGGCCGGGGCGGCGTCGAGGCGGCGGGCCGCCTCCAGGAAGACGTCCGGCTCGGGCTTGTGGCGCGCGGTGTCCTCGGCGGCGACGATCGCGCCGAACCAGTCGACGATGCCCAGCGCTTCCAGCGAGCGCATGACGACGCGGCGCACGCCCCCCGACGCGATCGCCAGCGGCCCCTCGGCGCGGTGGCGCCGGGCGAGGTCGAGCACCGGCTGGATGGCGCGGATGCCGCCGGGCGACAGCGCGTCGAAATAGGCCTGCTCTTTCTCGAGGGCGACGGCTTGCGGGTCCAGCGGCAGGCCGGCCTCCTGGATCAGCATGGCAGCGATCTTGGTCGTCGGGACGCCGCCCAGCGCGTAGAAACGCGCCTCCGGAAACAGCAGGCCGTGGCGGCGCGCCACCTTGGTCCAGGCCACGAAATGGCTGGGCATCGTGTCAGCCAGGGTGCCGTCCAGGTCGAAGATGAACGCGCGGGCGGGTTGCGGCATGGGCATCTCGGCATCTAATCCTGGCTTGCGGTCACCGTCGTGTAAACTGGCAAAGCGCGTGCCGACCTGCTCGACCTGCCAGACCGACTTTCCCCCGGGGACGGGGGTCTGCCCGCGCGACGGGACCGCCCTCGGTGACGTGGCCAGCGCGCCGACCTTGCCGGACCCAAGGACGCCGGTCACCGTCCCCGGCCCCATGATGACGTCGGGCCCGTCGCCGGCGCTGGCCACCGCCGCCGACCCCCAGTTCGATCCGGTGATCGGCACCGTGCTGGCCGGCCGCTACGAGGTGCTGCGGCGGATCGGAGAGGGGGGGATGGGCGCGGTTTACGAGGCGCGGCACACGCTGATCGGCAAGCGCGTGGCGGTGAAGGTCCTGCTGGAGAAGTTCCACGCCAAGAGCGACTTCGTCGCGCGCCTACTGCAAGAGGCGCGGCTGGCGAGCTCGATCGGCCACGAGAACATCGTCGACGTCACCGACTTCGGGACCACCGAGGACGGGCGCTCGTTCGTCGTGATGGAGTTCTTGGACGGCGAGTCGCTGGCGGAGCTGGAACGGCGCGAGGCGCCGCTGCCGATCGATCGCAGCCTGCGCATCGCGCGGCAGGTGGCCAGCGCGCTGGGCGCGGCGCACGCCAAGGGAATCTTCCACCGCGACGTCAAGCCCGAGAACGTCTACCTGGTCAAGCGCGGCGACGCCGACTTCGTGAAGGTCGTCGACTTCGGCATCTCGAAGGCCGTCAAGCCGGGCGGCGACGAGGGGGGCGAGACCTACCGGCTGACGCACACCGGCCTGCTGCTGGGGACGCCGCTTTACATGTCGCCCGAGCAGGCGCGCGGCGAGGAGGACCTGGATCATCGCGCCGACATCTGGGCGCTGGGCGTCCTGCTTTACGAGTGCCTGACCGGCGAGGTGCCGTTTCGCGCCAACAACTACCTGCAGATCATCTCGCAGGTGCTCACGCACGAGCCGCCTTCGCCGGCCCGCCTGCGGCCGGAGCTGGGGATCCCCGACGCGGTCGACGCGGTGGTGATGCGCGCCATCGAGAAGGACCGCAGCCGGCGCTATCAGACCATGGCCGAGCTCGAGCGCGATCTCGAGCGGCTGCTGGCCGGCGACCAGAACGTCGGGTTGCCGCCGCCGTTGCCGGGCGCGCCGCCGTTGCGTCCGGCGCCGCGGTGGCCGCTGGCGCTGACCGCCGGGCTGCTGCTGGTGGCCGGCGTGACCCTGGCGCTGCGCCGTCCCGGCGCGCCGGCGCACC
>JAICYS010000149.1 GCA_025934105.1 Myxococcota bacterium
GAGACCGCCACCGCCTCCAGCGACGGCGCCGAGGCGGCACCGTCGCCGGCGGGCCCGGCGCCGGGGACCAAGATCAAGACCAAGACCTACACCTTCGGCGCCATGGACGTCGAAGGGAAGCTGAAGACCCCGCAACTCCTCTACTTCCTCAACCGCGTGAAGCTCGAGCTCGACATGTCGGCGCCGGACAAGCGCTCGTTCATGAAGGAGCTGGCGCAAAGTGCCGATGACAAGAGCCTCTGACCACAGGTGATCTCGTGGCATCCACGCACTCACACGCACTTCCACCGCCGTCGCCCGGTCGGGCGCCCGAGCGGCAGCGGACCGCGCCGCGCCCCGTGACCGGCCGGGCGCTGCTGCAGGTGGCGGTGATCTGGCGCGGCCGGATCCTGGGCTACCGCCTGCTCACGCGGCGCGGGCGCATCACCGTCGGACCCTCGAAGCGCGCCACCTTCACCACGCCGCCGCTCGAGGGGCGCCACAAGTATCTGCTGGTGCGCCCGCGCAAAGGCGCCTACGTCGTCCACCTCGCCTCCGGGCTGCGCGGCGAGATCACGCTGGGCGGCATCGCCACGCCGGTCGCGGAGATCGCGAACCGCGACGTGACGCTTTCGCCGGGCGACAAGGCCAAGCTGGTCTTTCCGGCGCAACCCATGGGCGGCGGGCGGCTCGAACCGGCGCCGCTCGCCGACAGCCCGCGCCGCCCGCGCGCCGACGGCGGCGAGCTGCGGCTGGAGCTGCGGTGGGTCGACCCGCCCGAGCGGATCCCGCGCCCCCGGGTCAAGGACCCGCAGATGGTCCAGATCACCGTCGGCACCGCCGTGGTGCTGGGGCTGTTCGCGATCTTGCTGAACCTGGTCTGGGACCGCGACGTACCACGCCCGCCGCTGGCGCTGGATTCGAGCCGCATCGCCAAGATCCAGGCCCCGCAGGCGCTGGACTTCGAAAAGCAGCAGCGGCAAAAGCGGGAGGCCGCCGAGAAGTCCGTCGACAAATCCAAGCAGAAGGAAGGTCAGACCAAGCGCGCCAAGGAGAAGTCCGGCCGCCTGGGGCGCGAGGACGCGACCCAGAAGGACACCGTCATCCCGAAGGGCAAGGACGACATCCTGCGCGAGAAGGTGCAGAAGGTCGGCATTCTGAGCGTGCTCGGCAAGCAGAAGGCGCCCGGCTCGGGGCTGTCCAAGCTGTTCGCGCAGAGCAACGACGTCGAACAGGCCATGGCGGGCATGGCCGGCGCCAAGCTGGCCGTCGGGCACGGCGCCAGCGGCCTGTCCACCGCCGGCTCGGGCTCGGGCGGCGGCGGCACCGGCTACGGCCACATCTACGGGTCCGGCAACCTGGACACCGGCGGCCGGGGCGCGCGCGGGCGCGGCCGCGGACCCAAGCTGGCCGAACGCGCCGAGCACGAGGTCGGCGTCAGCCTGGGCAGCGGCGGCGGCGAGACGGACGGCTCGCTGTCCAAGGACCAGATCAACAAAGTCGTGCGCGCCCACATGGCCGGCGTGAAGTACTGCTACGAAAAAGAGCTGCAGCACAAATCGTCGCTGGCCGGCGGCATCGACCTTTACTGGATCATTCAACCGGACGGGTCGGTCAGCAAGGCCAACGTCAAGCAGAGCACGATGGGCGACGCCGCCGTCGAAGGATGCATCGTGCGCCAGGTCAAGCAATGGCAGTTCCCCAAGGCGCCCGGCCAGACCATCGTCGGGCGGTACCCGTTCATCTTCAAGGGGGGGACGTGACGCGGGGGCGCGCGTCGATCGCGCTGGCGCCGCTGGCGTTCTGCGCCTGCCAGCAGCTCAACGCGCCCGTCTACTTCCAGCCCGAGATGTCACCGCTGACGGTCACCGGGCTGGCCGACGCGAACAAGCAGCCGTCGCGCGGCGAGACCGGCCTCGGCCTGCGGTTCCGCAACCCCACCGCCGACGAGCGGAAGGCGCTGGATCAGCAGGCGAGCGCGCTGGGGTTCGACGTCCCCTGGATCCAGCGCGACCACGTCCACATCGAGCTCCTCTACCAGGTCACGGACAACGAGCCGCCGCCGGACCCGGCCGCGCCGTCGCCGTACGACGGCGTGGCCAACTTCGTCATCGGCGTCGACGGCGCCAACGAGTACACGAAGTACGACGAGAACATCGTCGCCCAGGCGCTGCAGCAGGGGAACAACGACGCGCCCACCTACGTGCCGCTCATCGCGGTGACGCCGCAGGCGATCGCCCCCGGCCAGACGATCACCGGCACCGTGCGCGAGGACGACTTCGCCGAGGCCGAGCTGGACCTGTACGCCATCGGCAGCTGGATGGCGCCCTACACCGCCGTGTTGATCAACAACTCGCAGGTCGACCCGATCGGCCTCGACATGGTCCCCCGCAACGCCGTCGTCCCGGCCCTCATCGAGGTCGACGTGAACTTCACGGCCAACCGGCCCATGACCTGCACCTACGAGGTCCGCGTCCGCGACGACGACAACCAGCTGCTGCACGTCTCCAGCGACACCCTGTTCTCGCCGACGCCGGCGCTCTTCCAGCCGCCCGCCCCGACCCCCTAGCGCCTTGACGGATCATCAGACAGGCGCGTGGCTGGCGCACCATCCGGAAACAGCGGCTTGGCTGCCGCGCGCCCGCCGGGGCCGTGAACCTGCCGCGACGCCGCCGGCTGGCAGCGCCCCACGCCGCCGCGCCCCCTCGGGCGCCGTGTTGGCGGCGCTGGCGGCGGGGTGGTTGCTGGCGGGCCCGCCGGCGCGCGCGCAGGTGACGTCCGAGCCCAGCGCCGCCGTGGTGTTTCCCGACCCCGCCAAGTTCGCGCGCGGCCTCTTCACCGAGGGAGAGGTGGGCGCGGTGGCCTTCTTCGGCCGGGCCGGCGGCGACGTGGCGCCGGGGTTCGCCATCGGCGCCCGGCTCGGTTACGACTTCACGCGCTGGCTGGCCGTGCAGGCGCACGTGCTCGGCTCGACCCATCAGATCGCCGGCCAAAACGTGCTGGCCGGGCAGCTCCTGCAAACCTACCAGGCGACCGCCGAAGCCAAGCTGACCTACCGGTTCAACCAGACCTCGTTGTTCGCCGAGGGCGGCGGCGGGATCGAGCGCCTGTCGACGAACGCGCTCTACGTCCTCGGCGTCGAGCCGCGGTACCGGGTGGGCCTGCTGTTCGGCGGTGGCGGCGGGCTCGACTACCACTCGCTGTCGCGGCATTTCTCGGTGGGCCTGCGCGCCGACTTCGAAGTGCTCCGCCAGCTCACGTCCAGCCAGGAGCTGATGGCCTCGACCTACCTGAGGTACACGTTTTGAGGGCGCCCGTCCTGGCGCTGCTGTCGCTGCTGGGCCTGCTGGCCGGCGGCTGCGACACGGTCACGCTGGGCGATCCGCCCGCCGACGTGAACGCCTGCCTGCCGGGCCAGACGTGGTTCGTCGATCAGATCTGGCCCAACTTCCTGGGCCAGGACTACGGCGGCAAGCACTGCTACGACTCGGCCTGCCACGGGGCGGGCAGCAAGACGCCCATGACGCTGGTGAACCCCGTCGAGGCGGCCACGTTTCCGCTGCCTGACGACTGGGCCAACAACTACCTGCAGGCCGCCCACGAGATGAACTGCGCGGACGTGCTGGACAGCGCGCTGCTGCTCTTGCCCGAGAACGTGCAGGTGCACGGCGGCGGGCAGCTCATCATGAAGGGCGGCCCGGAAGAGATGCTGGTTCAGCAATGGGTCACGCAGCCGTGAAGCGGGCGGCGCTGGCGTTGCTGGTGGTGGTTTCCACCGTGGCCGTGGCGCGGGCCGACGACCGCGCGCTGGTGCGGGTCATCGCCGAGGAGGCGCAGGTCCACACCGGCCCCGGGTTCGGGTTTCGAGTCGTTTACCGGGCCCGCTCGGGCGAGGTGCTGCCGGCCATCGGCCGCGCCAGCCACGACCACTGGTTCCGCGTCGAGCTCCCCGACGGGACGTACGGCTGGATCCTGGGCGACGAGGTCTACCCGCTGGACGTCGACACCGCCGCCGCGCAGGAGGGGCCGTCGGCCTGGAAGCGCGTGCAAACGGCCATTTTCTCGCCGCCGCCCCTTACCGAAGAGACCTTCGGGTTCGCGTTCTCCGCCGGCATCCTGGGCGGCGACGGGATGTTCATGTTCCGCCCCTCCTGGGTACTGGCGCCTCACGTCTCGCTGGAGGCGATGGTGGGCGAGACCGTCGGAAACCAGATCGACGTGCGTTACGTGGGCGGCGGGTTCAACGCCTTCCTGTTCGCCTCTTCGCCGGTCACCCCCTTCTTGGGCGCGGCGGCGGGCGGCGCGTTCGCGCGCAAGAAGGCCGACCAGTTCGCGCCCGTTCAGCCCGGCGACTACTCGATGGTGAACGTGGGCGGCGGCCTCATCGTCGCGCTCAAAAAGCGGCTCACGCTGCGCGGCGACGCGCGCCAGTACGTCATCTTCAACGCCGACCACGAACAACAAATCCAGGAGTACAGCGGTGCGCTGTCCGTTTATTTCTGAAGCGGGCCCCTCGAAGAGCCCCGCCCCGCGCGGGCGCGGGCTGCGCTCGATCGCGCGCCTGGCGGTGGTGCTCGGGGTGGCGGGCGCGGCGCTGGGCAGCGGCGGCTGCGCGGCGTCCAAGTGGACGGTGCGGCCGCACCAGCGCGAGCTGCTGGCCGATCGGATCATGCAACTCGACGCGGAACCGCAGGAGCGGGCCGCCGAGGAGCACATCCTCTCCAACCGCGAAGGGGCGGTCGGCGGCAGCGGCACCTCGGGCGGGGGGTGCGGTTGCAACTGAGACGCCTCTCTCCGCTGCTGCTGGCGGTGGCCGCCTGGGCGGCGGGGCCGGCGCGCGCCGCCGACAATCCGACCGAGGCGTCGGCGCGCGTCACCTATTTTCAGGAACCGTCGACGCTGAACCGGGGGATCAAGGTGGTCCACCCGCAGGTCGACGTGTCGGCGCCGGTGGGCGGCGGCGTGGGCGTCGCCGCCGGGTGGGAGGCGGACGCGGTGACCGGCGCGACGCCGGCCGTGTTCGGCGTCGACGCGATCACCCACGCCACCGACTTCAGCGACTTCCGGCAGCAGGCGCACGGCGCGCTCAGCTACGACCGCGCCGAGTCGGGCATCGCCGCCAGCTACGCCTACGGCTGGGAGCACGACTACCGGTCGCACTCGCTGTCGGTGACCACCCACGACGATCTCTACGATCACAACTTCACGCTGGCCCTCTCCTACACGCACAACTGGGACAGCGTCTGCGACGCCAACAACGCCGGTGCGGCCAGCCCGCTGGAGCTGCGCGCGCTGACCTCGTCGCAGCACTGCTTCAGCGCCGGCGCCCCCGACGTCGTCACGCACCGCCTGAACATCGACGCCCTCGAGCCCTCGCTCTCCTGGACGATGACGCCGCGGCTGGTCGTGCAAGGCGGCGGCACCATCCAGCTGCTGGACGGCTTTCAATCGAACCCCTACCGCCGCGTGCTGGTCGGCAGCCAGCAACGGCAACCGCAGGAGCACGAACCGACCTACCGCCAGCGCTACGCCGTGTTCGCGCGGGCGGCCTACGCCTTTCCGCAATGGCGCGCCTCCGCGCTGGCGATGGGGCGCCTTTACCAGGACAGCTGGGCGCTGCAGGCGGTGACGGCCGACCTGCAGGTCAACAAGTACCTGGCCGAGTGGGTGCTACTGACCGTGCGCGGCCACTATCACATTCAGAGCGGCGCCAGCTTTTACCGGGACGGGCTCGACTACCGCCTGAAGGGGCCGGTCGGCCTCTACTGGACGGGCGACCGCGAGCTGTCGCCGATGAGCAACTATCTGATCGGCGGCCGGCTGGCTTTCCTGCGCCGCCCCCAGCAAGAGCGGTCGTCCTGGTTCGCCGAGATGGAAGCCGACGTGAAATATGAGCTTTTGCGCTATCAGCTCGACTCGGTCAACGCGCCCAACGCGGACCGCCCGTACGCGCACATCCTGCAGGCCGCCTTCGCTCTCAAATTTTGAGCACCTGCCGTTTCCCGCCGCCGGCCACCCCGGCCGCGTTCCCGGCGCACGCGGCCCCTGCTGCTGGCCGACGAGCCGCGACGGCCGCAACCCGATCGTCGGCCGAGCATGACCTCACCTCGACGCCGGGGCTCCAGCGACAATGTGGGCCGGTTGACGCAGACAGCGGCCGACGAGCCGGCCGATGGCGAAGCCAGGCCGAGAACCGGACCGGCGCTCGGCCGCCTCCGGGCGGCACGTCGTCGGGCTTGGTTCGCTGCCGCTCACCGTTGCCTGCGGCAACGCCCTCCTAGCGAAGCGCCTGCGGGGCGGCGCCTCGCGAGAGCGAGACGGACGCGCCGGTCAGCGCGTCGGCGTTCACGGCGACGTCGAGGTCGGAGCCGCTGAGGCTGCCGTGGCAACCGCCGCAGATGGCGTTGAACACGGCCCGGGGCGGGCCGGGTGTGACGTACTCACCGGGCGTGACCTGGTGCTCTTCGCTCATCGTGAAGAGCGCGTTGCCGCGCGCGTCGTCGACCTCCAGAATCAGCGGCACGCTGGCCGGCACCAGCGCGATCAACGAATGATCGCTGAGCAGCGGCGCCGACCCCAGCAGCGTCCGGTCGGTGTAGGTCTGGACGTTCGTGCCGGTGAGCTGCACCGTGGCGGCCGTCGAGCCGGGCGGGGGCGGCTGCTCCTGGTACACCTTCAGCGAGGCGGCGGCGTCGTAGGCGGCGACGTCGCGCCCGCGACGCAAGTTGGCGCCCAGCAGGGTGGCCAGCACCGACAAGTCCGGAAAGTGCATCACGGCCTGATCGCCGGTGTTCGGATTGCCCGCGTGGCCGCCGAACACCAGCTCGGGCCGGTTGAAGAAGAGCGCGGTGTTGCCGCGCTTGTACCCCAGCGCCGCCTCGACGTATGACATCGCGCCGTCGCTGGCCAGCGCGCGCCGGGTCCCGTCTTGCGGGTTCACGGCCACCAGCGCGTAGCGCGGGGCCGCGCTGGTCGGGTCGGTGACCGCGCCGTCATACGAAGCCAGGATCTCGCCGTCGGGCAGCGAGAAGGGCGAGCGGTAAAGCCCGGTCCCGCCGCTGGCCGTCGCGCCGGCGTCGACGACCACCATCGATTTCACGAACGTGACCTCGGTGCGGTCGGCCTCGAACGGCCCGACCGAGCGGTTGAAGGTCGCCAGCGCGCCGCCCCCTCCCCGCGCGTCCGCGTTGGACGCGATGAACAGGAAGTTGCCGTCCAGCCCCTCGCGGATCTCGGTCGCCTGCTGGTACGCCACCGACGGATAGAGGTCGCCCGAAAACGTGGTGCTCGACTGGGCGCGCTGGGCCAGCAGCGGGTGGTAGTCGGTCAGGTCCCAGTTGATGCGCCGCCCGGACAGTTGATAGAAGTCCGGCGTCGCCTTCTCCGCCGTGAACGTCACCCGGCCGTCCTGCATGAAGGCCGGCGACAGCTCGGCGTTCAGCAGGAAGGTCATCTGCTCGGGATTGCCGAAGTCCAGGTCCGGCTTGACGCGATAGAGGTCCGAGTTGGGCAAGAAGTTCTTCAGCGTCAGCGTTCCGGCGCGCGTCGAGGCGAACACCACGCTGCCGTCGGGCGCGAACACCGGGTCGAAGTTGTGGACGCGCACGCCGTTCACCATCCGGCCGGCGTCCCGCGTGAGCTGGGTGCAGGCGTGGCTGGCCAGGTCCAGCAGCCACAGATCCAGGCCGCTCGACGCGCCCGGCCGCGCCGCGAAGATCAGCTTGGTCGCGTCGTAGCTGAACTCGGGGCCGCGCACGTCGACGTCGGTCCCGGCCAGCCCCGCGCACCCGGCCAGCGCGCTGCGCACGTTCCCGACCGACGTGACCCGGCCGGCTCCGTCCAGGGTGGCGTCGGCCAGCTCGAGGTCCGCGCCCCCTTCGTAGGTGTCGAACTGCAGCAGGTTGTCGGGGTTGGGCGGCCGGCTCACGAACGCCAGCGGCAGCACGTCGCCCGACTTCATGGGCGACACGGCCGCCGCCCGGTCCTGCCGCTCGATCTCGTGCCAGGCCTGAAAGACGCAGAACGCGCGCGTGTTGGTGGCCGCGTCGAACGGCTGCGGGCAGGGCTGGTCGACGCTGAAGCCTTCGTCCTGCAGGATGGCGCCGGCCCGGTGCGTGGTCCCGCCGTTTTGCGCCGGGATGTTCTTCTTCACGGCGCGCGACTGCTTGACGTCGACGGTGTCGAAGGCCATGAACTCGTCCGCCAGCGCGTGGTAGTTGCGGGTCAGCGCCGCCGGCGCGAAGAACCCGAAGGCGCCCGAGCGCAGGCGGAAGTCGTTGAACCCGTCGGGGCTGTGGCACCCCTCGAGCGCGCAGCCGCGCACCAGCAGCTTGGGCATGACGTTCTCCTCGAAGAACGTCTGGCCGGCGGTCTTCGGACCGTAGGTGAGCGGCGTCTGCTGGACCTCCTTGGCCCACGCTTCCCAGGCGAGCCAGGTGCCGTCCATCCGCGACTGGAAGAACGTGCCGCCGGTGTGGCTGACGCCGCCGGCCGCCGGGGCCAACGGGCGCAGCAAGATCTCGCTCTGGTCGACGTTGTCGGCCGCGCCGGCCGCGTCGGCCGCGATCACGAATCCGGCCGCCTGCGCGTAATTGAACTGGGTCTGCTCGTCGTCCGCCCCGCAGGTCAGGTAGAGATCGGCCTGGGGCGAGCTGTGGCAGGTGCCGTAGGCGCACGACGCCAGCAGCATCGGCTGGACGTTGTTGACGAAGTCGCTGTAGGCCTGGGTGGACGTGTCGACGGGAAGGCGCTGGTCGGGCGCCGGCAGCGCCGTGTTGCAGTCGCCCACGCCCCGTTTGGCGACCGGCAGCGGCGCGATCCCGTCGCGGTTGGCGCCGTTGTCCAGCCAGGACTTCAGCTCGAAGTAGGCTTCCGCCGTGGCCGACGCCAGCGCCGGCCCGCCGCTGTGCCTGATCTCGCTGGGGTAGAACTTCCCCCGGTACGGAATCTGGATGCTCTCGGGCGGCAGGGCTTTCAGCAGCAGCAGCGGCTGCGGGTAGCTGCCGTAGGTCCGCAGCACGTCACGCCGCTTCTGGACGCCCTCGAACGACGACAGGTCCAGGTTGCCGAGCGCGGTCCCCGTCACCGAGTCCACCTTGTGGCAGGGCGAGGTGTTGCCGACGCAGAAGCTGTTGAAGATCGGCTGGATGTGGGCGTCGTAAAAGTGCTGCTCGGGCGGCTTGTCGACGTGGCAGCCGGTGACCACCAGAGCCGCGGCGAGCCCGAAGACGGCAGCCCACCCCTTTGCGAAGACACGCATGAAGGGATCTTCGATTGTATCAGTTGCGCGTTTGGCAGGGAACGCTCGACGGCCTTCTCCACCGCCGTCGAAATGCCGTCAAGGCCGAGCCCGCCCCCGATGGGCGGCCGAACCCGACGTCGTTTCGAGGGCGGTGCACGGGTTCACTTGTCGGCCGAAAGGCGAGTCAGCGCCGCGTGCGCCAGGGAGCGCACGGCCGCGCTGGAGTCGTTGGCGGCGGCGCTCGACAGCGCGGCGCCGGCCACCGAGGAGGGGGCGCGAATCTGCCCCAGCGCCCAGGCCGCTTTCTTGCGCACGTTGGCCGACGGGTCGTTCAGGGCCGGCACCAGCGCCGCCGCCGCCGAGGCGTCCCGGAACGTCCCGAGCGTGACCGCCGCCTCCGCGCGCACCGTCTGGTCGGGGTCGGCCACCAGCGGGGCGGCCCCCGCGGCGTCGCGAAACCCGGGAATGCTGCGCAAGGCGACCAGCGCCGCGGCCCGCACCGCCGGCTCCTGGTCGGCCAGCGCCGCCGTCAGGGGCGTGGCGCAGGCGGCGCGGCCGATGGTGCCCAGCGCCTGCGCCATCGCGGCGCGCGCGTCGGGCGAGAAGATCGGGTTCGACAGCGCCGCGCCCAGCGCCGGCACCGACGACGGGTTGTGCAGCTCGCCCAGCACGTCGGCGGCGTTGCGCGCCGCCGTCGAATCCGACTGCGACAGGCGGTCCAGCATCGCCACCTGCACCTGGTTGGCCACCGCGCGCCGGGCCAGCCACCAGGCCGCCACGCGCCGCACGCGATAGTCCGGGTGGTCGACCAGCGGCATCACCAGGTCGACGCAGGCGGCGCAGACCAGGTGCTCGGCGCGCTCGAGCTCGGCCTGGATGGCGTCCACCGAGTTGGCGTCGATGGCCTGCTGAATGGCCTGCGGGCTGCCGCCCCGCCCCGCCCGGGCCACACCCGGAACAGCCAGCGCGAGCGCCAAGGAACCCAGGATCCAGAGCTTGAAGGTCTTCATGGCAGGTTCTCCCGGAAATAGAACTGGCCGCCCATGTCGATGTTCAACATCAAGAGGTAGTACTCGTCGGGCGTCAGCTCGGTGCCGCCGGCGACGTCCGCGGGGTGCGGCGTCCCCGGAAAGCTCATGGCGGTGCCGCCCACCGTCATCGCGAAGGGCGCGCTGCCGAACGCGCGCACCGACTTGTCGACCGACGGGTACCGCTGCGGCGGGTTCAGCAGCATCATCAGCGGGCTGGCCTCCGCCGCCCCCGCCACCACGTAGTTGGGCTGCGTGCCGGTGATGCTGACCACGTCCTCGCCCAGGATCTCGCCCAGGCCCAGCAACGACAGGTACGAGGCGCTGTAATCACCCGTCATCCGCTCGCCGACGGCCACGTTCACCTTCTGGCCCCGCAGGTCGAACACGAACGTCTGCTGCGTGCCGCTGGTCATGTCGACGACGGTGTAGCTGGGGTTGTAGGGCTTGGTGGCGTCGCCGTCGTGGCAGGTCGCGCACTTGCGGTCGAGGATGGGCTGCACGGCCAGATCCCAGGGCACGCCCCGCACGCCCACGTCGCCGGGGACGCCGCCGGCCGGCAGGTTGCCGCTGGCGTCCAGCGTGGCGGCGGCCAGCGACTTGCGCATCTCGCGCGGGACGTCCAGATCGACCGCGCCCGCCAGCACGCTGTCCTGCACGCCGGCCGCGATGGGCGTGGGGGCGGTGCGGTTCTCGTGGCAGCCGCCGCAAAAGCGCGCCTCGCCCGGGCGGCCGCTGATCCAGATGTCCTCGTTCGCCACCGGCGTCGGCGAGGCCGTGCCGTGCGCGCCGCCGACGGTGGCCGCCATCCCGAACTTGTCGATCAACTGCATATGCAACGGGACGTTGGCGGGGACCTTGGCGGCGAAGGAATGATCGGGTTGGATCGGAATCTCGCCATAGCGCGACTGTCCGTCGAAGGAGGTGGTGCCGAACATGTCGACGCCCCCTTCTTCGTTCGAGAATCCCTCCATGAACCGGACCTTGACCACGCTGCCGCCCGGGATGTTGAAGAGCGACGAGTTGTAGACGTCCAGGCAGCCGATGGTGGTGCTGCTGCTGTTCTGCACGTCGATGGCGGAGGCCAGGTTGGGCGGAATCGGACGCCCCTTCACCGGCCGCGGCAACACGTCCCAGTAGGTCGGATCGTTGTAGATGGGCGAGCGGCCGCCGGTCTGCCCGCCCGCGTTGTTGGCGTCGAACGCGTAGATGCCGAAATCCGCGGTGCTCTGCGCGCGGTCCAGCTCCTCGGACTCGACCGGCCCGTCCGACCAGGAGGTCAGGAACTGGCCGGGCGCTTCGTCCCCGATCGGCTCGGCGTCGTAGTAGCGGCCGATGCCGAGCGCGCTGGGCACGCGGTCGGCCGGCACCAGCGGCGTCAGGTTCTTCGACGTCGAGTTCGCCTCGCTGCCGTTGAGGTCGATCAACATGAGCTGCCCCGCCTGCAGGGTTCGATCGCGCGAGGTGGCGATCGCCACCACCTGGTAGTCCTTCAGCGTGCCGGCGGCCGGGTCGGCGAAGTCCTTGGTCGCGACGTAGCGCGCCTTGAGGTAGCTGTTGGCGGAGTCGTTGCCGGGCGCCAGCTCGTCGCCGAACGCCTCTTTCATGCCGGTCATGTCGGTGTTCATGAGCCGCAAATGACCGTTGTTCACCTCGCCGAGGTGCATCCACTCGGTGTAAAGGATGTGGCCGTCGGGCAGCAGCGCCGGAGCCACGCGGTGCGAGACGTTGCGCGGGCCCAGCGTCAGGTTGCTGCCGTCGATGTTCATCAGGCCGACCTGCGCGGTGGTGGCTCGCTCGTACTCGTCGTGGAACTGCTGCGACATCGGGTCGCTCTCGGCCTCGACGTTCTGGTTGGTCATGAACAGGATCTGGTCGCCGGGCAGGTACAGCGGATAGACGAAGTCGTTGGCGCCGGTGGTGAGCTGGCGCAGGTTCGTGCCGTCCAGGTTCATCGAGAAGAGCTGGAAGTTGCTCTCGCCGGGGATGCGGGCCGACAACACCACCGACTTGGCGTCGAACGACAGGTCGTACGACATGACGTCCGAGCCGCCGACGCAGCCCTCGACGTCGTCCGCGCCCAGCTGCGTGCAGGCGTCGGCGGTCGGGAAGAGGACCGTCAGCTTGCCGTCGGCCGACGGGGGCGACAGCGTGACCAGGCGTCCGCCGGCGTGAAACGTCGCGTAGTCGAAGACGTTCCCCTCGTCGTTGTGGCGGGGCCGCTGCAGGAACGTGATCGCCTTGACGTCGGCCGGCAACGCGCTGACGTTGGTGCCGCCGGTGCCCGAATTGCAGCCGGCGCCCGCCAGCGCCGCGGCGACCAGGCCGGCCTGAACCCATCCACAGGTCCTGAGCTTGTCTGCCATCACGGTCTCCTTGTGGGTTTCATTACGCAATAAAAGGGCCAACGGCCGTCAACGCCTGGACCGCAGCGGACCAGCCCTCCGGCGGCGCGCGGGGCGAGATGTTGCGCAACCCACGAATCGCGAAAAAACGGCCGGAGCCCGGGCCTCCGGTAGCCAAGCGGCAGAAATAATTGGCGGATCTCGAAGGTGTCGCCGGTTGCGCAACAGCGACGGGCGGCAGTGGCGGCCACCGGGAAACCAGCCGATTCTGATATCCTGAGCGCCGGATGGCCGCGACCATGGTGGGCCGCTACGAGCCGATCCGGCGCCTGGCCGTCGGCGGGATGGCCGAAATCTTCCTGGCGCGCCTGCCCGGCGTGGGGATCGAAGGGTTCGAGAAGCTGGTCGTCCTCAAGAAGATCCTGCCCCAGCACGCGCTCGACCCCGATCTCTTGCGCATGTTCGTCGACGAGGCGCGCCTCTCGGCGACGCTGACCCATCCGCACGTGACGGAGGTCCACGACGTCGGCGCCGACGGTGACGCGCCGTTCTTCGCGATGGAGTACGTCCACGGCGCCAACCTGCGCGAGCTGCTGCGCGCCCAGGCCCGCCGGACGTCGGGGCCGCTGCCGCTCGGCCCGGCGCTGACCATCGTCGCCGCGGCGGCCGACGGGCTCAACTACGCGCACGAGCGGCTGGGGCCGGGCGGCGAGCCGCTGGGGATCGTGCACCGCGACGTCTCGCCGTCGAACGTTCTGGTCTCGTACGACGGGGCGGTGAAGGTCTCGGACTTCGGCATCGCCAAGTGGGCCTTCCAGCGAACGCGGACGCAGGAAGGGACGCTGAAAGGAAAATTCGCCTACATGTCGCCCGAGCAGTGCCGCGGCCGCCCGGTCGATCGCCGCAGCGACGTGTTCGCGCTGGGGACGATCCTCTACGAGCTGACCACCGGCGCCGCGCCGTTCGCGGCCGAGGCCGATTTCGAGATCCTGAACCAGATCGCCACCGGCCGGGCGCGGCCGCCGGAATGGCCGCCCGCGCTGGGGCCCTACCCGCCCGGGCTGGCCGCCATCGTCATGCGCGCCCTGGCGCCCGAGCCCGGGGCGCGGTTCGCGAGCATGCGCGAGCTACAGGTCGCGCTGGAAGGGTTCGCGCGCGCCACGGGCCTGGGCCTGTCCACGGTGGGCCTGGCGGCGCTGATGCGCGAGCTCTTCGCCCCCGAGATCGCGGCCTGGGACGAGGCGCAGCGCGCCGGCAAGACGCTGGGCGACCACCTGGCCGCCCGGCCCGCCGCGCTGGTGCCCGACGAGCCGACCGCCACCGACGCGTTCGCCACCACGGCCCGGCGGCGGCGAACCGGCGCCCGCGTCGGGTGGGCGCTGGCGACGATCGCCTTCGCGGGCGTGTTCGCGCTGGCGGGTGGCCTGGCCGCCAAGCACTGGCGGTCGGGGCACGACCGCCCGGTTCCCGTCGCCGCGCCCGCGGCCGTGACCGCCAGGGCGCAGTCCCCGACACCCGCCGCGCCGCAACTGGCCGCGGCGGCCGCCCCGC
>JAICYS010000235.1 GCA_025934105.1 Myxococcota bacterium
CGATCCGCGCCGGACGCTTCGTTGCTTCTCCTCACAATACCTACGGGTATTCCTCGTCGTCGCGCCTCGCGTCCAGCGCGGCTTGTCGGCCTCGGCGTCGACGCTATTTCGACGGCGGTGCACTAGGCCGCCTCCGGGCGGCACGTCGTCGGGCATGGTTCGCTGCGCTCACCGTTGCCTCACGGCAACGCCCTCCTAGCGGAGCTTCGTCACCAGGTCGGCGTGCGGCGCGGCGATGATCTCGGTCGCCACCACCAGCGCCGCGTCCAGCACGTTCAGCGCCGCCTCGACGGCCGCCTCCACCTCGGCCAGCAGGCCGGTGACCGTGAAGAACGCCTTGCCGCCGATGCCGCGGGCCAGCTGCAGCTCGAACAGCTCGACGGCGGCGGCCTTGGCGGCGGCGTCGGCGGCCAGCAGCGCGGCGGCCACGGTGGCGGTCTCCACGACGCCCAGCGAGTCGGCGGTCGGGCGGCGGGACGAATGCGTCAGCGCCGGCCACAACGACGCGTGCGCCTGCGGCAGGAACAGGCGATCCACCGCCCGGTCGCCGGCCACCTCGACCCCTACCCGGAACGCTTCGTCGGTCGAGGCGACGTCGCCGGCCACCAGCACCAGGAACTTGCCCGGGCTGACGAACTCGGCGCGCATCAGCGTCACCGGCGCCCGCTTGAGCATGGCGTCGGCGACCACGTGACCGCGCGCGATCGACGTGAGCTCGATGAGGGCCAGCGCCTCCGCCATCAAACGATCCGGAAGTATTCCTTCAGCGTGCAACGCCGCTCGCGCGTGAAGTTGCGCACCGTGGTCAGCCCCTCGCCGGTCGGCGACGCGATGGTGAACGAGGTGTGCCCTTCGCCGCCCAGCCCCAGGCCGGCCAGGTTCGAGGCGTTCTTGACGAAGATCGAGGTGTTGATGGTCCGGGCCATCGCGTGCAGGTTGGCGATGTTGCGCGAGTACATGACCGCCGTGTGGCAGAAGCCGTGCTCGACCCGCTTGGCGGTGGCGATGGCGTCGGCGGCGTCGCGCACCCGCACCAGCGGCAGCACCGGCATCAGCAGCTCGAGCTGGACGAACGGGTGCTTCTCGTCGACGTCCGCCACCAGCAGGCGCAGATCCTCGCCCGCGGTCACGCCGATCTGACGCGCGATGAGGCCGGCGTTCTTGCCGACGAAGTCCTTGTTGGCGTGAACGCCGCCGCCCGAGGCCGGGTAAAGCACGACCTTCTCCAGCGCCTTTCGCTGGCGTTCGTTCAGCACCAGGCAGGCCTGGCGGCCCAGCCGCTCGAGCAGCGCGTCCGCGATCGACGACACCGCCACGATCTCTTTTTCCGCCGTGCAGAGGATGTTGTTGTCGACCGACGCCCCCTCGACGATCCCGGCCGCCGCCCGGTCCAGGTCGGCGGTCTCGTCGACCACCGCCGGCGGATTGCCGGGGCCGGCCGCGATCACCTTCTTGCCGCTGCCCATGGCCGCCTTGACGACGCCCGGCCCCCCGGTGACGACCACCAGCCGCACGCCCGGGTGCTGCATGACCGCGTTCGCGCTCTCGACGGTGGGCCGCTCGACGCAGGTGAGCATCGGCTCGGATCCGCCCGCCGCCGCGATCGCCTCGTTCAGCAGGTGGACCAGGTAGGCCGACGTGCGGGCCGCGTAGGGGTGCGCGTTGAACACCACCGCGTTGCCCCCCGCGATCATCCCGATGCCGTTGTTGATGACCGTCTCGGTCGGGTTGGTGGTGGGGGTGATCGCGCCGATGACGCCGTAGCTGGCCCGCTCGACGACGGTCAAGCCGTCGTCGCCCGACCAGGCGCTGGGGGCCAGCCCCTCGGTCCCGGGCGTCTTGTCGATGGCCAGGCGATTCTTCTTCTGCTTGTCCTCGACCCGGCCGTAGCCGGTCTCTTGCACGGCCAGGCGCGCCAGCTCGTCGACGTGGGCGCGCGCGCAGGCGCGCATCGCCTCGACCCAGCGCTTGCGCGTCTCCAGCGGGGCCGCCTCGTTCTGCTCGTGCCCGCGGCGCGCCGCCTTGACCGCGCTGTCGACGTCGGGGAACACGCCCCGGCGCCCGCGCGGCACGTCCACGTCGCGCCGGCGCGGCGGCATCGCCGCGGCAGAGTCCGACGCCGCCGGCGCGGACCGCACCGCCTCCAGCGGCGTCTCGGGCAAGGCGCCCACCCGCGCCAGCACCCGATCGACGATCTCCTGAATCCGCGCCTCGTCCATCCGCGCTGGACGTTACCGCGAAATTCAATCAGGGTCAGGTCATGAGCGCAGAGGAGCTGGACGCCCTGCTGGCTCACGCGCGGGCACTGGTCGGCGTCGAGCTGGGCGAGCTGGCCGACGGCCTGGGCCTGCCGGTGCCGGTCGGCCGGGTGCGCACCAAAGGCTGGTCCGGCCAGGTCATCGAGCACGAGCTGGGGGTGGCGGCCGGCGGGACGCGCGGCCCCGACTTCGCGGCGCTGGGCATCGAGCTCAAGACCGTTCCCGTCACCCCCGCCCTGGAGCCGCTGGAATCGACGGCAGTCTGCCAGATCGATCCGATCGCCATCGCCGGCGAATCCTGGGAGACCAGCTACGCGCGCGCCAAGCTGGCCCGCGTCCTGTTCGTCGCGCTGGCGGTCCCGGCCGGCGCGCGCTCCGTCGGCGAGCGGCAGGTGGCGGCGGTCCGCCTCTGGTCACCCGACGCCGCCGACGAGGCGGTCCTGCGCGCCGACTTCGAGCTCTTCGTCCGCGACTACTACCGCCGCGGGCGCGCCGCCGAGATCACCGGTCACCTGGGCACGGCGCTGCAGGTCCGCCCCAAGGGGCGCGACGCGGCCGACCTGCGCGACGCCTACGACGCCGGCGGCCGCCCGACCCGCGTCGGCAAGCACGGCTTTTACCTGCGGCCCGGGTTCGTGGCCCGGGTCCTGGGCCGCGGGTGAACCGCGCGCTGCCCGCGGTCATTCCTTGCTGAGCACGGCGGTCGTGGCGCGGCTCTGGGCGTCGATGGGCGCGCCCACCGGGCGCGGCTGGTCCGAGAAGATCGCGGTGACGACCACCTTGCCCCCGCCGGGGCCGACGGGGGCGGCGGTGGGCAGCGCCTGGCCGGGCGCCACCGCCGGGGTGGCCGGCGTTCCGGCGGTGGGAAACAAGGTCTGCGGCGGTGAGGCGCCGTCGCGGAAGCGAACCTCCACATAGGTGGGGCCCTCGGCGCGCACCTTGAATTCCAGCACGTCGCCGGCCCGAAGCAGCGTCTGCGGATTGACGGGGCGCACCTCGTCGCCGCGGCGGTAACGGATCAACAGCCCCGCCGATTTGGCCAGCGACCCGCCCCGCTTGCCGGAGTACGGGTTGGTGGCCGGATCCGGCACGTGCGGCCGCGCCACCAGCAGGGCCAGTCCGTACGAGCCGGCCACCGCGGCGATGAGGACCAGGGCGCGCCGTCCCCAGCGCGGCCCCTGCCTGGCTGCCTGCCGCTGCGTCACCCTGGTGTGCTGCCCTCGCCGCGGCCGAGCGGCAGAACCTGGTCGACGTTGACGTGCGGCCGCGGGATGACGTGCACCGCGACCATCTCGCCCACCCGCTCGGCGGCGCGCTGGCCGGCTTGCGTGGCCGCCTTCACCGCGG
Source organism: Myxococcota bacterium (assembly GCA_025934105.1). Lineage (GTDB taxonomy): Bacteria > Myxococcota_A > Polyangia > Fen-1088 > Fen-1088 > JADGRB01. Next base: position 3,606 of record JAICYS010000235.1, read on the forward strand.
CGACGTCGCCGCGCACGATGGCCGTCACGAACCCACCACCGGTCTTCTCGTAGCCGACCAGCTCGACCTTGGCCGCCTTCACCATGGCGTCGGCCGCCTCGACCATCGCCACGAATCCCTTGGTTTCAATCATTCCGAGCGCGTCTGCCATGACCGGCCTTTCGCAGTGTTGGTTTATTTGTCGACGAACTTCTCGCCGGCGCGGCCGGCCAGCCCCTCGATGGCAGCGATGGCGGCGCCGGCCGCGGCGTCGATCTCCGCCTCGGGCCCCGACAACCAGAGCCGGCCGAACGCGCCGTAGGGCTGCACCTGCACCAGCGAGACGTGCGCCGTCTTCTCGGCCTCGTTGGCCGCGAAGGCCACGTAGCCGGCCGGCTCGGTCTCCAGGATGAACAGCGACTCACCGGGCAGGATCATCATCCCTTGCGAGCTCCGGTTGATGAGCTGGGCCTGGTACGGCTCGACGGCGCGGATGATCTGGTTCGTGACCACCTGCGGCTTGATGCGATCTTCCTCGCGCACTTCCAAATGCCGCAGGATCGCCGCGCCCGCGTCGCGCACGCTCCCCTGATCGTCGGCGTGAACCTCCAGCAGGCCGTACGCGCGTTCGACGATCTGCAGCGCCGGCACCACCGCGGTCGCCTTCAAGGCCACGTCGGTGACGCGGTTGATCGCGATGCCGGGCGCGATCTCGACGAACAGCGACGCCTGACCGGGCACGGGCAGGAACCCGCGCGCCGTCTTCCCCATGAAGCTGGCCAGCTGCGGCTGCAGCGCATCGAGGAACGTGTAACAGCGCAGAGTCGTCCCGGCCACGGCGCGAAGTTACAGCCTCGGTGCGGCGCCTTCAAGGGGAGCCGCGCCGAGCGATCACCCCCATGTGCTGCCCGGTCGCCGCGCCGTCGCGCCGGAACGAGAAAAACCGCTCGCGATCGCAACGCGTGCAGGCGGCGATGGCGTCGACCGCCGCCGGATCGACGCCGGCGCGCGCCAGCAGCAGCCGGTTCGCCGCGTGCAGGTCGACCTGGGCCTTGCCCGCCAGCCCGCGCGCCGACGGGCGGATGACGTCGTGCGCGCGGGCGTCGGGGATGGCGGCGGTGACCGCCTCGACCACCTCCGGCCCGACCTCGAAGCAGCACGGGCCGATGGCCGGTCCCAGCGCCACGCGCAAGTCGTCGGGACGCGCGCCGAACTCGGCCCGCAGCAGCCGCACGGCCTCGGGCAGGATGCCGGCCACCGTGCCGCGCCAGCCGGCGTGCACCGCCGCGCAACAGCCGGTGCGCGGGTCGGCGATCAGCACCGGCACGCAGTCGGCCACGAACACGCCCAGGACCAGGTGCGGGACCTCCGTGCACAGCCCGTCGGCCTCGTGCTGCGCCACCTCCGCCGGACTGTCGTCGCGCCGCACGCGGCGCACGACGGTTCCGTGCACCTGGCGTGTCACGAACGGCACGCCCCCCACCGCCTGGGCCAGCCGCCGCCGGTTTTCGGCCACGTGCGACGGGTCGTCGCCCCATTTGCCGCCCAGGTTCAGCGTGTCGTAAGGCGGCGCGCTGGCGCCGCCGGCGCGCGTGGTGAACCCGTGCACGAACCCGGCTCCGATCCGATCGGACTGCAGCAGCGGCAACGTCACGGCCCGAATTTACAACGCCCGCAGCGCCGCCAGCGCGGCCCGCATGTCGGGCGGCGGCTCCGCCGAAAACGACAGCTTGTGCCCGGTCGCCGGGTGCACGAACCCCAGGACGCGCGCGTGCAAAGCCTGGCGCCCCAGCGTCTCCGCGATGGCGCGCACCGGCGGGTCGCGGGGCGGCCGGCCGTAGGTCCGGTCCCCCAGCAGCGGCAGGCCCAGCGCCGCCAGGTGAACGCGCACCTGGTGCGTCCGCCCGGTCTCCAGCCGCGCCTCGATCCGGGCCGCGCCGGGAAACCGTTCGGCAACCGTCCAGTTGGTGACCGCCCGCTTGCCGGCGCGCACGCGGCTGGAGAACTTCTTCCGGTCGCGCGGATCGCGCCCGTAGAAGGTGTCGATGCGCCCGCCGGGGCCGGGCGGCGCGCCCGCCACCAGCGCCTCGTAGACCCGTTCGATGGTGTGTGCCTTGAAAGCGGCCGCCAGCGCGTTCATGGTCGCGTCGTCCTTGGCCACCACCAGCAAGCCCGAGGTGTCCTTGTCGATGCGGTGGACGATGCCCGGCCGCAGCTCGCCGCCGATCCCGCGCAGGTCCTGGACGTGGGCCAGGAGCGCGTTGACCAGCGTGCCGGCCTCGTGCCCGGGCGCCGGGTGCACCACCAGGCCCGCCGGCTTGTCGATCACCACCAGCCAGCGATCCTCGTGCACCACCGTGAGCGGGATGGCCTCGGCCGCGATCTCGGTGGGCGCGACCGGCGGCGGATCGTAGATGACCACGTCGCCCGCGCGCAGCTTGCGGGACGGCGTGCCGGCCGCGCCGTTCACCGTGACCGCCGCCTGCCCGATCTGGCGCGCCAGCTGCGACCGGGAGACGCCCGCCACCCGCTGGGCCAGGAACAGGTCCAGCCGCTGCCCCGCGTCGGCCGGCGGCACGACCAGGCGAACCGGACCGGGCGGCGCCGCCTCTACCAAATCTTCGAGCGGACGTTGCCCCGAGGCTTGAGGAGCATGTCGACCAGCGCCCGGTCGTAGAGCCCCAGGCCGTAGATCTCGGGCGTGACCCGGCTCTTGTAGAGGGCCCGCCCCTCCTCGATTTCGTCGCGCAGGACCTCGAACAGCGTGTCCCGCTCGACCCCGTCGACGATCTTCTTCTCGTGGTACAGCGACAGGTCGGACGCGATCACCCGCGCCAGTTGGCGGGCCCGCTCGGGCTTGTCGATGAGTGCCATGACCGCAGCATAACCCGGGTCAGCCAGTCCCTAAAGTGATTCGCGTCCGCCCAGGATCTCGACCGGAAGTGGCTGGGATACCACGTGAATCCCCACGCGCCCGTCGCGCATGACGTAGACCACCTCGCCCTTGACGCGCAAGGGCTGCTCGCTTTTTCGCTGGGGCAGCTCGAGCTCGATCTTCTGGCCCGGCCGCTCGTCCGCCAGCGGACTCTGCATCAAGAGCCCGTCGTTGGAGACGTTCGAAATGTGCCGCAGATAGCGGGCTCCCTCCGCCAGCTCGATGGCGTAAAAGTCCACCGGCAAGCGCCGGCGCCCGCGCTTCTCCTCGAGCTCCTGCTTGGACGACCGACTGGGTGTCATGACCACTTAAACGTACATGTCCCTACCGCTTCCGACAAGCGCGGCTGCACGTTGCGAGGGCGACGGCTGCCGCACTGCAGCAGTGTGCTACGCTCCTCCGCGGAGGACACGGATGAATCGACTGCTGCTCGCCCTGGCGCTGGTGGGCGCCGCCGCCCCCGCCGCGCGCGCCGCCGACCAAGCGCTTTACGAGATTACCAAGAGCGACCTCAAGGTCGCGGTCGGCGGCACGGCCACGACCAGCCTGACCATCCGCGTGAAAGGCGGATGGCACGTCAACGGCGAGGCCCCGATCAGCGTCGCGCTGACCCCCGCCGCCGGCCTGTCGGTGAAGAAAGCCAAGCTCACGCGCGCCGACCTGGCGGCCAGCACGGCCGACAGCGCGCGCTTCGACATCCCGGTCTCCGCCACCCAGCCCGGCAGGAAGACCATCAACGCCGAAGCGCACTTCGTCATCTGCCAGGAACAGGCCTGCAAGCCCGTGAAAGAGACGCTGGCCTTGGCCGTGGACGTCACGCCGGCCGGCGCCGCGAAGAAGACCGCCAAAGCGCGGTGAGCGTCTCGCGCACGGCCGCCGAACGAGCATCACGTTCGGCCGGCCGTCCGCGCCGGCCGCTTTCGTCGGTCATCTTCGGATTGCCCGCGGGCGTTCCGGGGCGTCGCCGGCGCGGCTGGCACCGCGCTCGTCGACCCTCGCCTCGACGCCGTTTGGACGGCCGCGCACCGGCAGCGCCCGGCGAGAGTCTCCGCGTCGCCGAACGGGGCTAGGCCGCTTCCGGGCGGCACGTCGTCGGGCATGGTTCGCTGCCGCTCACCGTTGCCTTACGGCAACGCCCTCCTAGCGGAATTCCCGCACGATCTGCTGCACGCGCCGCGAGAGCTTCGGGCTGAGCGCGCCGACCGACGTGACGGACAGGCGCTCGGGGCGAATCACCCGGCGCGCCACGTCGCGAACGTCCTCGGGTCGGACGCGGAACAGCGCCTCGGCCCGCTTCTGTTGCGGGTCGGCGCGCGTGAACAGCTCGGTGCCGCCGAACCAGCCGGCCAGGCTGTCGATGTCGTCGTAGGAGGCCTCGACGTCGCTCACGAAGCGGCGTTTGGCCTTTTCCAGTTCGTCCTCGCCGACCAGCTGGTTGCGGAAATCGCCCAGCATCGCCAGCGCCTCCGTCAGCAGCGCCGGCAGCTTGGCGTGCGCGCAGGCCGCGTCGATCTCCAGCAGCGCCGTGTCGTGGTACGAGTGCAGCGACCCCGCCACCGAGTAGGCCAGCCCCTTCTGGTCGCAGATCTGGTAGTGGAGGCGGGTCGACATCCCGTCGTCGAGCACGCGGATGAGCGCGCGCAACGCCATGTACCCCGGGTCCGTCTCGGGCAGCGCCTCGAACAGGATGTGCACCTGCGTCTGCGCCGACTCGTTGTGGATGGCGCGAAAGCGCGGCCCCCGGCCGGCCGGCCGCGGGGCCAGCGGCGTCTGGCGCGTGCCGCGCGGCACGCCCGTGAACGCGGCGCG
>JAICYS010000462.1 GCA_025934105.1 Myxococcota bacterium
CCCGCCACCAGCTACACCGCGAAGCCCGCGGACAACACGATCCGCGCCTTCCGCGACGAGGTGCTGGCCGCGATCAACGCGAAGAACCTGGTCGACGTGCGCTCACCCGACGAGTTCTCCGGCAAGATCCTGGCGCCGGCCCACCTGCCGCAGGAGCAGAGCCAGCGGCCCGGCCACATCCCGAGCGCGATCAACGTTCCCTGGAGCAGGACCGCCAATGACGACGGGACGTTCAAATCGGACGAGGAGCTGGCCAAGATCTACGCCGACGCCGGACTCGACGGTTCGAAGGAAACGATTGCTTACTGCCGAATCGGGGAACGGTCGTCGCACACCTGGTTCGTTTTGCAGGAACTGCTGGGACACCGGAATGTCAAGAACTACGACGGCAGTTGGACAGAATACGGCTCCCTGGTTGGAGCCCCAATCGAGTTGGGAAGCTGATTATGTGCTCTGCGCCAAAGCAAGGACAGACTCTGCCGGCCAGCGTCGACCTGGAGAAGGAAACGGTGATCACCGGCCGGGTCGTCGATCGTGACGGCCAGGTCGTGGGCGGCTCTTTCGTGCGACTGCTGGATTCCTCGGGCGAGTTCACCGCTGAGGTTGTGGCGTCGGCGACCGGCGACTTCCGTTTCTTCGCGGCGCCGGGGTCGTGGACGCTGCGGGCGCTGTCCGCCGCCGGCAACGGCGATGCGATTGTCGAGCCCACGGGCGCCGGCATCCACGAGGTCGACGTCAAAATCGCCTGATCGGTCCGCCGAACTAGACTCGTCATCGTGGTTCTGTTCTTCGAGATCATCCTCGTCGCGTCCGTCGTGGTCATCTCCTGGTTCGCGCTGTACACGCTGTATCGGCTGATCACCGACGAATCGTGACGTCCACCGCCGGCGACGATGCAGACGACACCGGGGGCGAGTCGGGCCGGGTGCCGGGCTCCGGCGATCGCGCGGTAGCCGCAGCGGCCGAACGCGCCAAGGCGACAGCGACGCGCAACGTCCCGGTCTTCGACGACCTGCCGATCCCCGCCGACACCGCCAATCTGCGCGAGGGCGCCAACCTGAACGACGCGCTACTGGCCTTGCTTCCGTTGGTGGGCGTGTGGCGTGGCGAAGGCGAAGGGCGTGGGGCCCAAGGCGATTACCGGTTCGGCCAGCAGATCGTCGTTTCCCACGACGGCGGCGATTACCTGAACTGGGAGTCCCGTTCGTGGCGGGTCGGCGAGTCCGGTGAGTACGAGGCTCCCGACCTGCGCGAGACCGGCTACTGGCGCTTCGTCAACGAGCCGGACGACCCGTCGGAGTCACAGGCCATCGAGCTGCTGCTGGCGCACTCCGCCGGCTATGTCGAGCTGTTCTACGGTCGCCCCCTCAACCAGTCGTCGTGGGAGCTGGCCACCGACGCGCTGGCCCGCAGCCGCTCGGGCGTGCTGGTCGGCGGGGCCAAACGGCTCTACGGCATCGTCGAGGGCGGCGATTTGGCGTATGTCGAAGAGCGGGTGGATGCCGACGGCGGGCTGATCCCGCACCTGTCGGCGCGGCTGTCTCGCTTCGTCGGTTGATCCTGTTGCCGCGCAAGGCATTTGCGGGCTGCCCCAGAAATGGGCAGCCCCCGAGCCGTATTTCCAGGTTGGACAAACCGGAGGCTCGGGGGCCGGGTGACTGCGGGGAATTCGCCAGCGCGCGCAGGTGATTCCTCGCCTGGTACTGCTAGCGGGCAGCCACCTCACAAGTCCAATAAG
>JAICYS010000372.1 GCA_025934105.1 Myxococcota bacterium
CCTCGACGTCGGCGTGCCACGGCTCGAGGTAGACGCAGCAGGCCCCCTTGCGCTTGCCGCCCTGGTTCACGGCCGCCACCGATGCGTCCAGCGTCTTCAGCCAGGGGACGATGCCGTTCGAGTGGCCGTTGGTGCTCTCGATCAGCGACCCGCGCGCGCGCACGCGGTGGTACGCCATCCCGATGCCGCCGGAGAACTTCGACAGCAGCGCGGCGTCGGTGTAGCGCTGGTAGATGCCGGCCAGGTGGTCGGCCGGCGAGTCCAGCAGGAAGCAGCTCGAGAGCTGCTCGTGGCGGGTGCCGGCGTTGAACAGCGTCGGCGAGCTCGGCAGGTACTCCAACGTCGAGAACAGGTCGTAGAGCTCCAGCGCCCCCGCCGCCGAGTCGGCCAGCGCGCAGGCGATGCGCAGGAAGAACTGCTGCGGCGTCTCGATGACCAGCCGGCTCTGCGGATGCCGCAGCAGGTAGCGGTCGTAGACGGTCCGCAGCCCGAAGTACTCGAACTCGCGGTCGCGGTCGGCGACGATGGCGTCGTTCAGTTTTCGCGCCTGCGCGGCGACGAACGAGGCCAGGCGGTCGTTGGCCAGGCCCAGGCGCCGGGCCGCCAGCACGGACTGCGAGAACGCGTGAATCTCTTGCCCGCGCACCTCTTTGTCGATGGTCGTGGCCAGCAACCGGGCGGCCAGCTTGGCGTACTGCGGCTCCTCGACGATCAGGGCGGCGGCGGTCTGGATCGAGAGCTGGTCCAGCTCGCGCGTGGTCGCTCCGTCGTAAAGGCCGCTGATGGTCTTGGTCGCGACGCGCAGGGCGTCCACGTCCGGCAACCCCGTGCAGCACCGGTTCACGGCCCGCACGATCTTGTTCACGTCCACCGGTTCCGAGGCGCCGTTGCGCTTGCGCACGCGCATCGTGGTCTGAGTCTGGGCTCCCAGCATCGTCGCTCCTTTTCGCCCCCGCGGGCGCTTGGGTCGATCCGCCGCCGGATGTCTCCCGGCGCCGGGCGCTGGCAGGTCTTCGGGCTCACGAGCGTTCGGCTGACGCCGATGGCCTTCGCCCGCCGCTTCCCGGCCGAAGCCAGTGCACGTGGCGGACGTCGTTCTCGCTTACCGCTGCGGGGCAGCCCCGGATTCGCACCGGGTTCCCTTTTTGGCCCGTGGGACGGTCCCGCGGGTCACCAGCACAAGGGGCAACGTACGGCAGCGTATGGTCAGCCGTCAACTAAATCTTGTGGTGTCTGGTGGTCAGGTGCCCATTACTGGGGGTCGCGCCGCCGCCGGGCCAGAAAGACGCCGCCCAGCAGCGACAGGAGCGCCGCCTCGCCGGTCGGTCCGCCGCTCGGGACGGTGGCGCACGAGCAGCCGGCCGCCCCCGGCGCGCCGGGGATCACCGAGACGTGCGCGATGGCGTGGGCGCCGGCGTCGACCGGGCCATCCGCCGGGCCTGAGGCGGCGCCGTCCCCGGCGGCGGGGCCAGCCGACGCGTCCCCGGCGACAGCCGCGGCGTCGCGGGCGGGTGGAGATCCGGGGCTGTTCTTGGCGGCCGGCGCGCCGGCGTCATGCGCCACGGTCATGCCGCCGCAACTGCGATCGACCCGCACGTCCGCGCCCGGCGAGACCTCCACGGACGAGATCCAGTCGCCGGCGTAGCTCTCGGCGCCCGCCGTGCAGAGGCCGGTGATCGGCACGGTGGCCGCGTTGTTGGCGACGTGCACGCCGACGCTGCCGTCCGGGTTCAACGACGCCGTGGCGCCGGCCGTGTCGTAGCGGTCGCGCGCGTCCACCCGCCCCCCCAGGTCGTCCATCGTCGGGCTGAGGATCGGGAACGTCATCAGCGCCTCGTACTTGTCGAAGGCCGCGTCCAGCAGATCCGACAGCAAGCTGTGGCCGCCGCCGTCATCGAGGGTGTCGGCTTGATGGAACATCCAGGGGTCGTTTTCGCCGCGCAGGAGGTACCCGAGCAGGGTATTGCTGACCTTGTCGACGATGGTCGGGTAATCCAGCGTCGTGCCGTTGCGCGCGTTGTACTCGTTCACCCACTGCGCGGCGGTCGAGACGCTGTAATAAAGGTCGGTCGGGCGCCGGGGGATCAGCAGCAGCCCCGGCTGCAGCGTGCTGGGGATCCCCTCGTTGAACTTCGGGTTGCTCCAGCCGGTTTGCGACGTGTCGCTGACCAGGTAGCGGATGCCGGCCGCGTACGCGGCCGACAGAACGCCGGCGTTGGTCAGGCCGCTGACGTCCGGCGTGACAGCGGCGGCGACGTCGTAGGGCTTCAATCCGAGCTGCGCGACGCGATCGTCGTTGCGCGTGAACTCGCTGAACGCCGACGCGTAATCCATGTTGGTCATGTCCTGGTGATCCCAGGTGTGGTTGATCCAGGCGAAGCCGCTGCCCAGCGCCTGGGCCTTGGCGGTCAGCGGGTCGCCGTCCACGGCCTTTTCCGCGTTCACGCAAAAGGCGGCCCGGAACCCGGCGGTCACGGCGTCTTGCCGGCGCCGCTGTTGCCAGTCGAAGAACGTTTGCAGATCCGCGTCGGTGATGCGCACCGGGGCGCTGCCGTCGTACATGCGGCTGGCCAGGAACAAGTCATCGATCTGAACGCCGGCGTACGTGTGACGCTCGCCCAGAAACAGTCCCTGCGCCGTCCAGCGAATGACGCCGTAAAGGAGCTGCATCGTGTGCGCGGCGCCGTCGGCTTGCGAGAACGTGAGCGCCAGCGCCTCCCGCCCGTCGCCGTAGCGGCGCGTGACCGCCAGCGCGTGGCCCGCGTCGTCGGTCAAGAGCGGCACCGTGCTGGCGTCGGCCGGCGCCGCGGTATAGACCACCGCGCCGGCGATGGTGATGGGGTTGGCGCAGTTCGCGCCGGTGAAGACTTGCGCTCCGGCGGCGGTGCAGTGGGCGGTCACCGGGCCGCTGGCGGTCGCGACGGTGTCGCCGAACCCGTAGCCGCCGTCGGGCAGCGTGTAGAGCGCCGCGCGCCGCACACCGAAGCTGGCTTCGTAGGTGGCCAGCGCGTTCCATTCATCGCTGGTGAACGCGCTGTTGCCGCCGCTGGTCAGCAGCGCGCCTCGATCGAGGACGATGGCGTTGTAGCGGCCGCGATCGCCGCTGGCCAGCTCGCCGGCTGTCAGGCGCGGACCTTGCGTGGCGTTGTGAATGTCGAAGGGCGTCCCGAGGCGGGTCAGCGCTGCCTCGACGGCGGCGGCGGCCGGGTCGGTGCCGTCGGCGGTGATCACCAGAACCCGCAGGTCCACCGTGGTGTCCGGCGCGCGCCCTACACCCGTCTCCACGCCGTCGGGCACGCTGCCTTTGGGCGCGGGCTGGGCCACCGCCGCGGCCGCCGGGATCAGCGCCACGCCACGCCTCTCGGTCGAGTCGTCCCGGCCATTCGCACAACCGCTCACCTGCAACGCCGCGATCAGCGCAGCGCCCATTCCCGCCTGCCCCCGCATGTTCTTGCCCCCCCGCGTCCGGCACTGTTGCAAGCACCCCCCGTGCCCGCGCCGCCGCGGCGCAGAACCGGCCCATCGGCGGGTCGCACGTTACGCGCCGGTGGCGGACCGCTCGATTTTCGCCGTTCGCGCGAGACCAACTGGAACCTGCGGCAACGACTGATACGACAAACGGCTATTCCCGCCTGATCAAGGGGTCATGAGCCCCCCGGTCGGCGAACCGTCAGGAGGTCCTTCGTTCGCGGCCTGGTCGAGGTGGCTTGCAAACAACGAACGCCGGCGGCCCGGCGCGATGCGCTTCCTTTCGGCCCGGCCCCGCCTCACTAATACGTACTTCAGACGAAGAGCGTTCCGGTACGAACTTCGGCCTTGAAGGACTAGTGCACCGCCGTCGAAATAGCGTCAACGCCGAGGCCGACAAGCCGCGCTGGACGCGAGGCGCGACGACGAGGAATACCCGTAGGTATTGTGAGGAGAAGCAACGAAGCGTCCGGCGCGGATCGTCGGCCGAACGTGAC
>JAICYS010000029.1 GCA_025934105.1 Myxococcota bacterium
GGACCGCCGCCGCCCGGGGCCCGGGTGACCATCCAGCCGGGGCCGCCGGAGGGCGTCCCACCGGCACCCGGCCGGTCGCGATCGCGTCCGAAGCCAGCGCCGCCGGGGCCGCCGCCGGGACCACGCCCTCCGGGACCCCCGCCGGGGCCACGCCCGCCGGGGCCACCAGGCCCGCGGCCGCCGACATCACGGCGGGGCCGGTCGCCGCCCGGCCCGCCCGGGCCACGCCCGTCGCGCCGGGGACCGCGACGGCCGTCGCGCTCGTCGCGGCCGCCCGGGCGCCCGCGATCGCGGCGCGGCTCCGGCCGGGGCAAAAGGTCGACCAGGTAGTAGAAGTCACCCTGCTTCTTGGCGGCGGGGGGCGGATCCTCGCCGGTCATCACGCGCACGAGGCGCACGTTGTCGGCGCGGTCGCGAATCACGTCCAGCGCTTCCATCAGGCGGGCCAACCGGTCGCCTTTGATCCCCAGTTTGGTCTCGAGCTCGGCGGCGGCCTGCGCGGCGCCGGGATCCGGCTCGGCGGCTGCGTCGGCCGGGACCGAACCGTCGCCGACGCCCTCCGGCGCGGCCTCGCCTTCGGCCAAGACGGGGGCGGCCGCCGGCTCGCCCTCGGTCGGGGCCACTTCGGCGGACGCCGCCTCGCCCTCGGCCGAGACGGCTTCACCGGCCGGCTCCTCCGCAGCCGCCTCGGTGGCCGCCGGCGCCTCGGTGGCCGCGGCAGCCGCCTCCGCCGCATCCCCGCCGGCGGCGCCCTCGGGAGCCTCCGGGGCTGCCTCGGCGGCCGCAACCGTCTGTTCACCGGCATCCGCCGACGGGGGCAGTGACGTCTCGCCCTCCGCCGGCGGCTCGGCCGCCTGACCGTTGGCCGCTGGTTGGGGCGGCTCCTGCTTTTTCTGCGGACGGAAGGCGCGCCGAACCTGGGCCGCTTCACGAAGGACGATGCCGGAGAACTCGGTGACGGTTTTCATGATCTTTCTTCTACTTGAGCGCGGACGGCGCCCACGCCACCCGCGCGGCGGCGCGGCGCGACCTTACTTCGTTTGGGCGGCGACGAGCTTCTTGTAGTCGTCCTGGGCGTTCTTGGTCAGGGCATAGGTGTCCAGGTCCTTGTGGCAGCCGTCGCACGTGAACTTCTGCCCGTTGGCCTTGGCCTTCTTGACCATCAGTTTCATCTCTTTCTTGGCCTCGGCCCGGCCGCCCTTGGCGCAGGCCCTTCCGGTCTCCGTGTCGGGCTTGGTCGCGATCGTGCACTTGCCTTCGTCCCCCGCGCGTGCGGCCCCGACGAACAGGGTCACGGCGAGCAGGCCAGCAGCGGACAATTTGCCAATGAAACGGGTCATGCAGGTCTCCTGTCTGGGAGAAAGGTCCTTGTCGTTCAAGACGGGAACGACGGCGACCGAACTTATAGCGCGCACCCCGGTGCGCGAACAACACCCGCGTGAAAGACCCGCCCGTCCGCCCGAAAGTCATGCGGCGCGAGCGAGACGACACGCGCATGTGCGAGACGCGCCGACGGTGTCGGCCAAAGACCGAAACTTTCGACAGTCCACCAACCCGTTTATAGTGGTGCGCCATGGCAAATAGTCTCGGGAGGACGACGCGGGTCGCAACGGCGGCGTTGGCGGCTCTGTTCCTGACGCTGGCGGGCGCCAGCGGCATGGCGCAGGAAGACCGAGAGGGCATCAAGGTCGAATTGGGCCTGACCGGCGGCTACCACCACTTCGCGAACAATCTCGAGCTGGGCGTGGCGGACGATCCGACGCTGCCGAGCCCGAAGCCGTCGGCCGTGTTCGGCGTGCGCGTCGGCTTGGTCCTGCATCCGCTGCTGGTGCTCGAAGGCGAAGCCCTGGGGATGCCGACCAAGGACAACCAGATGGGCAAGAGCGCGTTCATCAGCGCCGAGCGCATCCATCTGCGGTTCAACATCGCGCCCAACGCGGTGCCCGGGCTGACCCCGTTCATCCTGGCCGGTGTCGGCGCCTCGAGCGTTCTGTCCAGCTCCGGCGGGGGCGGGTACAACGCCATCAAGTCGGGCGACACCGACGCGAACTTCTACGCGGGCGCCGGCGCGAAGTACGCGCTCAACAACTTGTTCCACGTCCGGCTGGACGGCCGGATCCTGGCGGCGCCCAACACCAAGAACGACGGTTTTTCGGCCGACTGGGAGGTCACGGCGGGTGTCGGCGTGACGCTGGGTGGACAGCCGCCGGCTCCGCCACCCGCGCCCGTGGCCGCGCTGGTCAGGGACACCGATCGCGACGGCATCGCCGACGATCGGGACAAGTGCCCGCGCGAGGCCGGCCCCCGCGAAAACGGCGGGTGCCCGGACAAGGACACCGACGGTGACGGCATCGTCGACCGCAAGGACAAGTGCCCGGACAAGGCCGGTCCGCCCGAGCGCCAGGGCTGCCCCGAGGAAGACGCCGACAAGGACGGCATCGTCGACTCGAAGGACAAGTGCCCCAACGACCCCGAGGACAAGGACGGCTTCGAGGACGAGGACGGCTGCCCCGATCTGGACAACGACAAGGACGGCGTGCCGGACTCCGAGGACAAGTGCCCGAACGAGCCGGAGACCAAGAACGGCTACCAGGACGAGGACGGCTGCCCCGACGAGGTCCCGGCGCCGATCAAGAAGTTCACGGGCGTCATCAAGGGGATCAACTTCCGGCGGAACTCGGCCGACATCAAGGCCTCGTCGTTCCCGCTGTTGAAGGGGGCGGTGCAGGTGTTCAAGGAGTACCCGGCCCTGCGCGTCGAGATCTCGGGCCACACCTCGAACGAGGGGCGGCGCGAGTTCAACATGAAGCTGTCGCGCAAGCGCGCCGAGGCGGTGAAGGACTACCTGGTCTCGGCAGGCATCGACGAGAAGCGCATCGGCACCGTCGGGTACGGCCCGGACAAGCCGATCGCGGACAACACCTCGAAGGAAGGGCAGGAGAAGAACCGCCGCATCGAGTTCCGCCTGCTGTCGCCGAAGGAAACCATCGAGAACCAGTCCGAGCCCGGCGACATCAACCCGACGCCCGAGCGGAAGCACCCCAAGGCGAACAAGACCGGCAAGACGGGCAAGACGGGCAAGACCGGCAAGACGGGCAAGGCGGCCAAGGGCAGCAACGCCGGCACCAAGGCCGGGGCCGCCGGCGCGAAGAAGCCCGCCAAGAAGAAGGGCGCCACCGACGACGAGCCGATGCCGAAGTAATCGGCCCGGTGACCGGAAGTTCTGAAGGGGCGGCGAGCGGCAGGCAGCACGCGAGCCGCACGCGCCGCCCCGCTCTTCCGGCAGGCGCCTGCCGCGAGCCCGCGCGGCCGAACACGGCCTCGGCGTCGAGCCTGCGCGCGCTCAGGAAATTCGAACCGCCCCGTCACGAACGAAGAAGGGTCACGAGGTCGCGCGGCTCACGAGCTCGAAGCGTCCGATCCCGAAACCGCGGAGCTCGCGACCTCGCGCGCGCTCACGATCTCGAAGCGCCCCGTCAGGGCACCAGGGTCAGCGGGACGTCGGTCTCGACCGGTGCCGCGTAGTCGACGCCCGGGACCTCGAACCCGAAGAGCCGGCGGAAGTCCGTCCGGAAGCTGGCGTAGTCCGACAGAGCGGCCAGGTTCCCGGTCGTGATCTGGTCCCAGCGCGCCGACACCTCGGCCTGAACCGACGGAGCGAGCTCGCGGTCGTCCAGCCGGATGCGGCCCTCGTCATCGACCGTCGGCCGAACGCCCGGCGCCAGGTGATCGCGGAACAGCCGCGCGATCTGCTGGGCGGTCGCCTCGTGAGTGCCCGCCTCCTTCATCACCTTGTAAAGCAGGCTGATGTAGAGCGGAACGACCGGGATGGCCGCCGACGCCTGGGTGACCAGCCCCTTCATGACGGCCACGTAAGCGGACCCGCCCACGCGCTCGGCCATCCAGTCCGAGAGCTGGCGCGTCTTCGCCTCCAGGTCCTCCTTGGCCTTGCCGATCGTCCCCGATCGATAGATCGGGAAGGTGAGCGCGGGACCAACGTAGCTATAGGCCACGGCGCGGCAGCCACGCGCCAGCAGGCCCGCCTGGTCCAGCGCGTGCATCCAGTCGGCGAAGTCCTCGCCGCCCATGACCTTGCGCGTGGCCTCGATCTCCGCGTCGCTGGCCGGCGCGATCTCGACCGCCGTGACCTGCTCGTTGCCCAGGTTGACGGTCTTGCTCCGGAAAGGCGCGCCGATCGGCTTGAGCACCGAGCTGTAGCTGGTTCCGGTGGACGGGTCGGTGCGTTTGGGAGCGGCCAGGCTGTACACCACCAGGTCCAGCCGCGCGCCGATGTTCTTGAGGTGCGCCAGCGTCTGCTGCTTCACCTCGCGGCTGAAGGCGTCGCCGTTGACGACCGCCAGCCCGCGCCCGCCAGCCTGGGCGCGCCGCTGCAGCGCCGCCAGGTTGTACCACCCGGCAGAGGCGGTCTTGTCGCCCTGGGGCGGCCGTTCCAGGCAGACGGCGGTCCCGCGGGCCCCGTAGCCGAACAGGGCGCTGGCCAGGCTGGAGAGGCCGTAGCCGGTGCTGGCGCCGATCACCAGCGCATCCGCCAGGCCGGCCTGGGGCGCGCCGGCCGTGGCGACGGCAATCTCGCCGTCGACGTTGGCCGCGCAACCGGCCGGGTGCGCGTTCAGCGAGATGAAGCCGCGGATTCGGGAGGCAACGACCTGGCTGGGCATCGCGCCTTCCTGCCAGACGCCCGCCCGCAACGTCAAGTCCGGGCAGCTCGGCCGTGGTTGTGCCGCCGGCGATCCGTGCGTACCTTTGTCGCGTGGACCTGACCAGCCTCAAGCGCATCTTGGTTCCCACCGACTTTTCCGACCCCTCGAACGAGGCGCTGGAGGCGGCCATGGCGCTGGCGCGCGGGTCTGGCGCGACGCTGGACCTGGTTCACGTGGCGGTCGAAGCGGCCTACCCGCTGCCGCCCCCGGTCGACGTGGCCACGCTGCCGCTGGACATGGGCAAGGTGCTGGACCGATCGGCCGAGGGGCTGGCCCTCGAAGAAAAGCGCGTGCGGGCCGCCGGCATCGCGTGCGAGAGCACCACGCTCATCGGCCGCCCCGACACCGAGATCGTCCGGCGCGCGCGCGAGACGGGCGCCGACCTGATCGTCATGGGGACCCACGGGCGCAGCGGGCTGGCCCACGCGCTGTTCGGCAGCAACGTCGACCGCGTGGTGCAGCACACCCCCTGCCCCGTGCTGATCGTCCCCAAGCGCGCCTGAATCAGTCGCAGCCGGGCTGCGACGTTCCGGGCAGGCACAGGACGCACTCGAGCGAGCGCTCGAGGGTGCCGGCGCTCTTGTTGGCGTCGGTTTCGTTCACCGACAGGACCTGCCCTGCGCAGGTGGCGCTGTCGCCGGGCTGCAGCCGCCAGCAGGGCGCCTGGTTGCCGTTCTCGTCGCAGTCCTGCACGACCTGGTCTTTCCAGGACCGGTCGCTGGAGTCGTAGATCCGGTCGGTCACCGTGCAGTCCGGCGTCCCGGCCGTGGTCTGGGCGATCTTGCCGCCCACGCAGGGCGGCTCGAACTTCTGGTTGATGCGGGTGGCGATGGCCGACAGCGCGTCCGCGTAGCTGGGCTCGCACACCGAGAAGAACACGCTGTCCCGGAACCCGTCGAGGAACTGATGGATGCGCACCGCCGGATCGCCGAAGCTGCCGTCGGTGGTCGTTTCGGCGGTGGGGTTGGTGACGCCGGTGTCCCCGGTGCCGCACGAGTGCATGATCTCCGGCCAGAGCTCGCTCGGCTTGTTGGATGCCGGCCGCCAGACGATCCCGTACGGCGCGGTGGGCGCGGCGATCGCGGCGACCAGGATCTGGCTGTCGGGATCGCTCTTGAGGGCGCGAATGTCGCTGATGAACTTGCTGACCGGGGTCAGCAACCCGCTGTCGGTGTCGTTCGACGTGCAGTCTTGCAGCGTGAGCATGGGGGGATTGCCGGTCGCGTCCGACGGCACCGTCAGCGGCGGCATCCCCGTGACGCCGGTCGTCGGGTCCTTGCACAGGTGACCGTAACGGTTGCACCGCCACCCGCCCGCCACCGGACCCAGCGGATTCGACAGGCTCTCGCCCCCGCCGTTTTCTGAATACACCTTCGTGTCAGGTGGTGCCGAGCAGTCGTCCTCGTTGGTCAACAAAACGATGGCCAGGATGGCGTCATCGCGCAGAAAGCCCGTGTTTTGCCCGGGCGGCGGCCCGCGCCCGTCGGCGCCCAGCGCGCGATCGATCGACCCCAGCTGATTTTCGAACCCGCACCCGAGATCGCCCAGAAAGGCGATGCACTGGAAGACGTCGGCGATCGGCCCGGTGAAATTGGAGACTCCGTTGCTGTCGGACAGGAACGTGGCACCGTCGGCCAGCGTCGTGCCGGTGCAGCTCCCCTCGGCCTTGTACTGCAGCTGGCCCTGGTTGCCCGTCTGCGTGCAGGACTGGATGTTCGTGTCGCTGGGCGCCCCCATGTCCGACGAGACCACCCCGATGTGGATGTCCGGCAGCCCGCTGGGGTTGTTCTGCAGCACGTTCATGAACAGGGGAAGCTGCTCCTGCAGCTTCTGCTGCATCGAATGCATCGACAACGAGTTGTCGACCATGAACAACAAGTCGAGCTTGTTGTTCTGGTGGTAGGTCTGCACGCTGCCGAGGCTGGCGGCCGGCTTGACGGCCGGAGCTTCCAGCGTGCGCGACGTACAGCCGGCGCCGATCAGCGTGAACGCGAGCGAGAGCGAGGCGCGGCGATATCTCATGCCCCCTGGCAGAGCAACGGCCGCGCCAGCCTGTTTCCCGCGGATCTGCCGGCCATTCGACGCGCCAGCCACCAACCAGGTTGGCGTTCGCGCAACTCAATGCACCGGCGGTCGAAATAACGTCATGTTCAGCCGACGATCCGCGGCGCCCTCGGCGTTGTTCCTCCGCGCAATGCCTTCGGGTATTTCCCCGCCGTCGTTCCTTGCGGCCGCCGCGGCTCATCGGCCCCCGGCATTGCCGCGATTTCGCGCGCGGCGCGCTCGGCCGCCTCCGGGCGGCACGTCGTCGGGCATGGTTCGCTGCCGCTCACCGTTGCCTTACGGCAACGCGCTAGGCGTTGGCGACGGCGGGAACCGCGTCAGCCGGCCGGCACGCCAGGGCCGTGTCGATCGTCCAGAGCAGCTCGTCGAGGTTGATCGGCTTCTTCAGGCACGCCACCGCGCCGTACGCCTGGGAGCCCGTGCAGAGGTCGTGCGTCTCGGCGCCGGTCGTCAAGATGACCGGCATTCCCATCCCGCGGATCCGTTGCGCCAGGTCGACGCCGGTCAATCCCGGCATCCGCAGATCGGTCAGAACCAGGTCGGGCCGAACCGCCGTCAGCCGGTTGATGGCCTCGAACCCATCCCGCGCCACGTCGACCAGGTACCCGGCCTCGGCCAGGACCGATGCGATGAGGTCGCGCGCGTCCTCTTCGTCGTCGACGATCAAGATTCGGTCTCGCGGCTTGCCCGCTGCCTTGCCCGCCCAATTCCCCGTTGTGTCAGTTCGCATGACGGTCGGGGAAATGAGCAAAACCGAAGCCAACCCGGTTCCTGACGGGCCGGGTCCCGGAAAGCCGCGGCGCGGCGCCGTCGAGGTCCGACCGGGGAGTTACACGAGCGTAACCCGCCCCGCCCCGCCGGTTACGGCCACGACCGTGTACATTTACGGCCCGCGCCCTTCTCGATGCCTCCCGAATCGTTCATCGACGTCCGCGACTTATCGAAGAGTTACCGTGTCCACAAACGTCCGCCGGGGCTGGGCGCGGCTCTCCGCTCGGTCCTGCGACGCAAGTACGAGCTGGTCCGCGCCGTCGAGAAGCTGTCGTTCCAGATCGCGCCCGGCGAACGGGTCGGGTTCCTGGGCCCGAACGGCGCCGGCAAGACCACGACGCTGAAGGTCCTGGCTGGGCTGCTCTATCCCACGGCGGGCGAGGTTCGGGTGGGCGGCCATGTCCCCCAGACGCGCGACCCGCGGTTCCTGCAGCTCATCACGCTGGTCATGGGGCAAAAGCAGCAGCTTCTGTGGGACCTGCCGCCGGCCGAAACCTACGCGATGAACCGCGCGATCTACGACGTCCCACGCGCACAGGCGGACGAGACGGTGCGGACGCTGGTGACGCTGCTGGAGATCGGCGATCTCATCCACAAGCCGACGCGCCAGCTCTCGCTGGGCGAGCGGATGAAGTGCGAGCTGGTGGCCGCGCTGCTGCACCGGCCGCGCGTCCTGTTCCTGGATGAGCCGACCATCGGGCTGGACGTGTCGATGCAGGCGAAGATGCGCGACTTCATCCGCGACTACAACGAGCGCTACGGCGCGGCGGTGCTGTTGACCAGCCACTACATGGACGACGTGGTCGCGCTCTGCCCGCGGGTGGTCGTCATCGACCACGGTCACCTGGTCTACGACGGGGACCTGCGCGAGCTGGCCCGCCGGATTCGCCCCGACAAGCGCCTGACCGTCCGGCTGGCCCGCCCCGTCGAGCGCGCCGACCTCGAGCGCCTGGGGACCGTCGTCGCGGCCGAGCCCGCCCAAGCCGTGCTGTCCGTTCCGCCCGAGCGGCTGCAGGCCGTGGTGCGCGACGCCCTGGCCGTGCTGCCCATCGTCGATCTCACCATCGAGGAGGCGCCGCTGGAAGAGGTCATGCGCGAGCTGTTCGGCGCGCGCCTGCCGGCGGGCGCCGGATGACGGCGTTCGGGCGAGCCGCCAAGGCCTTCCCCACCCTGCTGCGGGTCGGCCTCTCCGAGGTGGTCGCCTATCGCGCGGAATTCGTGGTCTGGATCCTGACCACCAACATGCCGCTGGTCATGCTGGCCATCTGGCACGCCGTCGCCGCCGACGGGCCGGTGGGCCGCTTCGATCAGCGCGCCTTCACCGCCTATTACCTGGGCATCCTGGCGGTGCGCCTCGTGACCAGCAACTGGGCGGTCTGGCAGCTCTCGATGGAGATCCGGGACGGCACGCTGGCGGCCAAGCTGCTGCGTCCCATCCACCCGATCGTCGCGCTGGCGGCCGACCACATCTCCGCCGTGCCCATGCGCGTGCTGGTGATCTCGCCGGTGGTCGCGATCTTGATCGGCGTGTGCGGCGACCGGCTGCTGCGCCACGATCTGCTGCTGGCGGCCGTCTTCGGCGCGTCGCTGCTGGGCGCCTGGCTGCTGATCTTCTTCACGATGGTGTTGATGGGGTCGCTGGCCTTCTTCCTGGAGAGCGCGCTGGGGCTCTTCGAGCTGTGGCTGGGCGTGCACGCGATCCTCTCGGGCTACCTGGTGCCGCTGGAGGCGCTGCCGCACTGGGTACGTCGCGCGGCGGACGTCCTGCCCTTCCGCTACATGCTGGGGTTCCCGGTGGAGACGCTGGTCGGCCTGCTGTCCCGGCGGCAGGCGCTGCTGGAGCTGGCGGCGCAGTGGGGCTACACGGCCCTGTTCGGCGTCCTGGCGCTCTGGGTCTGGCGGGCCGGCCTGCGCCGGTTCGCGGCGTTCGGAGGATGACGTGCCGGCGATGACGGCGGGACGGCGCGGGCCGCTGGCGGTCGCGCGCCGGTATTCCCGGCTGCTGCGGGTTCAGCTGGCGATGTCGGCGCTGACCGCCATGCAGTACCGGGCCGACTTCGTGGTGCGCGGGTTCATCGCCACCCTCTGGATGGCCGTGACCCTGGTGCCGCTCCTGGTCGTGTTCGGCGTGCGGCGGACCGTCGCCGGCTGGAGCTTCCCCGAGTCGCTGGTCGTGGTCGGCTGGTTCACGTTGCTGCATGCGGTCCTGGAAGGCGCCATCAGCCCCAGCCTGACTGCCGTCGTCGAGCACGTGCGCCACGGGACGCTGGATTTCGTGCTGCTGAAACCGGCCGACGCGCAGTTCCTGGTCTCGACCTCCAAGATCGAGCCCTGGTACGTCATCGACGTCATCGGCGCGCTGGCGATCTTCGGGGTGGCGTTCGGAAAGCTCGGTCGGTGGCCCACGCCGGCGCAAGTGGGGGCGGCGCTGGCCTTGCTGCTGCTGGCGATCGTGATCCTCTATTCGATCTGGATCCTCGTCATCAGCGCCTCGTTCTGGGTGGTGAAGGTCGACAACCTGTCGTACCTGTTCGGCTCGCTGTTCGACGCGGCCCGCTGGCCGATCTCGGTGTTTCGCGGCGCGCTCCGGATCCTCTTCACCTTCGTCTTCCCGATCGCGTTGCTGACGACCTACCCGTCGCTGGCGCTGCTGGGCCGCCTGCCCGCCCGCACCGCGCTGGCGGCCTTCGCCGGCGGCCTGGTCTTCTCGGCGCTGGCGCGCTGGGTCTGGCACCGGGCGCTGGGCCTCTACACGTCCGCCAGCTCTTAGCGCCGAGGCCGCCCGCGTCGCGGTCCGCTCGATCGCCGGCTGTCGATCCGGCCGGCTTGTGGCCGGCGACCCCGCTCAACCGAACGGCATGGCCCTCAGCAGACGCACGATCCCGGCGCCCGACGCGGTGATGTCGGCCAGCGTGACGGCGTCGAGCTCGCTGTAGAAGGCTTCGCCGGCGCGCGCGAAGGCGTCGCGCAGCCGGCAGGCCGGCTGGATCTTGCACGGCGGACCGCCGGCCTGCAGACAGGAGACCGTCCCTCGGCCGGCCTCGAAGAACCGAACGACGTCGCCGATGCGGATCTGGTGAGGCGGTTTGGCCAGCCGCACGCCGCCCGCCGCGCCCCGCGTGGCCTGCAACAGCCCCTGCCGGGTGAGCGCCTTGGCGGCCTTGGCGACGTGGTCGGCCGAAATTCCATAGGCCTCCGCGATGGTTGCGGCCGCGACCGGCTCGCCGGGATGGGTCGCGGCGTAGATGAGGACGCGCAACGCGTAGTCCGTGTACAGAAGGAGCTGCATGATCCGCGCGAAACAGGTATTTTGTATGCCTGTTTATGTCCCGCCGTCAACGAACATCTGGAAGAACATCTGGAAGACGGGCCGCGAAGGCCGTGTTGCTGGCGTGCGCCACCGCCGGCGCGTGTGGGGCTGGAGGCGGCGCGCAGAGCCCGGACGGCGGCGAGACCAACGCCGTCCCCGACGAGTCCGTGCTCGCGAACTGTGACGTCGGCGGGGCCGGCGAGCCGACCGAGCTTCGCTGCACGGGCCTCTACGCGAGCTGGAACAAGAAGACGCTGGGGCCCGGCGTGCGCGCGTACGATCCCGGACTGCACTTCTGGAGCGACGGCGCCTCGAAGGCGCGATGGATCTATCTGCCGCCCGGAACCCAGATCGACACCTCGGACATGAACGAGTGGTTCTTCCCCTACGGGACCAAGATCTGGAAGGAGTTCGCGATGGGCGGGTCCCGCCTGGAGACGCGGATGATCTGGAAACGTCCGCCGGACGACGCCGGTGTCGACGCCGGCGGCGGCGACTGGTACCTCACCACGTACCGGTGGTCGGCGGACCAATCGCAGGCGCTGGAGCTGACGACCGGCGCCACGCGCGCCGACGGCAAGAGCTACGAGATCCCCAGCCAGAAGTCCTGCATCGAGTGCCACTCGGGGCGCGCCGACAAGGTGTTGGGCTTCGAGGCCATCGCCCTTTCGTCCCCGGCGGCCAGCGGCGTGACGATGGCGACCCTGCAGGCCGAGAACCTGCTGACCGCGCCGCCCGAATCCCCGCTGAACATCCCCGGAGACACCGCGACCGCGTCCGCCCTGGGCTACCTGCACATGAACTGCGGCGTCATCTGCCACAACCGCCGCGCCGGCGAGGCGGCCTTCAGCGGCCTGCTCATGCGGCTCGAGTCGAACGCGCTCGACGCCGTCCAGAGCACCGACACCTGGGCGACCGGCGTGAACATCCCGGCCTACTTCCTGACGTCGATCGGCCAGACCAAGATCTTCGTGCCGTGCGCGGCCGACAAGAGCGCCGCTTATTATCGAATGAGCGTGCGGGACGGCACGGGCGGCGTCCCCTTCGGCAGCCAGATGCCGCCCATCGTCACGCATCAACCCGACCCCAGCGGGCTGGCGGCCCTGACCGCCTGGTTGAACGGGCCCGCCTGCGCGGCGACCAGCAGCAGCAGCCCGTGAGCGCGTCGCGCCCGCCCGGATCAGCGCTCGCCTTTCTCACGCCACTTCGCTAACGTCCTCACCGATAAGCGGTCCATGGAGAGCGAAGCGGGGACGTTCGCGCACACCGGCGACATCGACACGACGGCGCGCGCGCTGGCAGCCCGCTGGCGGGGCGGCGATCCGGCCGACCCGGCCCTGCGCCGCGCCTGCAGCGGCACGCTGGCCGAGCTGCGCGGCGCCTATCGCCAGGACCCCACCGCGTTCACGCCGTCCACGCTCCGGCTGCTCAAGGACCTCTCCAGCGCCCTGGCGGCCACCCAGGGCCAGGCCGCGCTGGACCTGCCGGCCGCGCGCCCCCCGCCGGCCGGCCCTTCCCCGCTGGAGGTCTTGCGCGACGTCTTCGGCTATCCGTCCTTCCGCGCCGGCCAGCAAGAGATCATCCAGGCCGTGCTGGCGGGGCGCGACTGTGTCGGCATCATGCCAACCGGCGCCGGCAAATCGCTGACCTACCAGATCCCGGCGCGCGTCCTGGGCGGGCTGACACTGGTCGTCTCGCCGCTCATCGCGCTCATGAAGGACCAGGTCGACTCCATGACCGAGGTGGGCCTGCGCGCCACCTACCTGAGCGCGTCGTTGCCGTCCGACGAACGCCAGCGCCGCGTCCGCGCCCTGGCGGAAGGCGCCTACGAGCTCTGCTACGCCGCGCCGGAAGGGCTGGAGGCCTCGGTCGGTCGGGTTCTGTCCGGGCTGGACCTGCGGCTGATCGCGATCGACGAGGCCCACTGCATCAGCCAGTGGGGGCACGACTTTCGCCCGGCGTACCGCAACCTGAACGGTCTCAAGCGAAAGTTCGGCGGGGTGCCGGTGTTGGCGCTGACGGCGACCGCCACGCCCGCGGTCACCGCCGACATCATCGCGCAGCTCGCCATGCGCGACCCGGCCTGCTTCCGCGGGCGCTTCTTCCGGCCGAACCTGCGCATCTCGATCTATCGCAAGGGCGAACACGACGACACGCCGGCGGCCGGGGCGCGCGGCGTGCGCGGCGCCATCGCCCGCCTGGTGCACGACCGCCGCGGCCAGAGCGGGATCGTTTACGCGCTGTCGCGCAAGGCCTGCGAGTCGATGGCCGAGTTCCTGCGCGAAAGCGGCATCTCGGCGGCGGCTTACCACGCCGGCATGGAGCCGGCGGCGCGCAACGAGGTCCAGGACGCCTTCGGCCGCGACGAGCTGGACGTGGTGATCGCCACCGTGGCGTTCGGCATGGGGATCGACAAGTCCAACGTCCGGTACGTCATCCACCGCGACATGCCCCGCTCGATCGAGAGCTACTACCAGGAGATCGGGCGGGCCGGGCGCGACGGGCTGCCCAGCGACTGCATCCTGTTTTACTCGTGGGCGGACGTGCTGGCCCTGGACCGGTTCAGCGACAAGGCCGACGACGTCGACCCGGCGGCGCGGGCGCGCCAGCGCGATCAGGTGCGCGAGATGTTCGGTTTCGCCTCCGGGCGCGACTGCCGCCACCGCGGGCTGGTCCGATACCTGGGCGAGTCCATCGACCCCTGCGGCGAGTCGTGCGATGCGTGCGCCGGGCTGGACCCGCTGGGGGCCGCGCGCGCCGTCCCCAAGGGACGCCGGCTGGTGCCGGCCTCGGCGGTCGAGGCGCCCCCCACCTCGGAGGCGACGGCGCTGTTCCTGCGGTTGAAAGCTCTTCGCAAGGAGCTGGCCGCGGCGCGAAAGGTGCCGGCCTACGTCGTGTTCAACGACGCGACGCTGATGCGCATCGCCGAGCTGCGCCCCAGGTCCGAAGAGGCGCTGCGCGGCATCTCCGGCATCGGGCCGAAGAAGCTCGAGCTGTACGGGGACGACCTTTTGGCCACGGTCCGCGACGGGGCTTCACCGGAGGCGCCGCGATGACCACGTTGATCCACGAGGTTAAAGGAAATGCCTGGCCGCGACAGCCTTCAGACGCTGAGGTCGTTCCTGCGGGACGAACGGGCGGCGGCGGCCCGGTATCGGCGAGCGCTGGCCGAGTTTTCTGACCGCGCCGAGGCGGACGAGCTGAACGCCTGCCTGGCGTCGCACGAGCGGCGGATCGAGACGCTCGAGCGGCGGGTGCGGGAGATGGGGGCCGATCCAGGCACCGAAGACGACGACGCGGGCGCAGACGCCGGCGCTCACGGCGACGGGCTGATCGGCGAGCTGGAAGCCAGCGAGGACCGGGCGCTCAAGCATTACCTGGACGACGTTTGCAAGCTGGACGGGGAAACCCGCCGGCTCATCGCGCGCGAGGTGCTGCCGGAGCAGGTGCGGACGTACGATTCGGCCGCGGACCTGCGGCTGGCGGGCGTTCACCTGACGGGAGTCACACCCGAGACGACCTGAGGTCGGGTTATTCTCGCGGGATGCGGGCCTTCGTGCCCACCCTCGCCGCAGCGATCCTGATCACGACCGCGGGCGCGCGCGCGGCCGAGCCCGCCGCGCCCCCCGCGCCCCTGCCCGCGTTCGACGAGACGCCCTTCGGCCCGCGCTACGTCATCGAGGACGTGCGGGTGAGCGGCAACCGCAAGACCGAGCGCTCGTTGATCGTCGGCGAGCTGGGCGCGCTGGGGCTGGCCCCGGGCCGCACGGTCGACGCCTCGGACCGGCGGGTCGAAACGGCGCGATACCGGCTGCTGTCGCTGGGGTTCTTCCTGGACGTGCACCTGTCGGTGGCGCGCGGCAGCCGGCGCGGCGCCGTCGTGCTGGTGGTCGACGTCGAGGAGCGGGGCACGCTGGTCATCAACGAAATCTTCGCCGCCACCAGCGCGGCCACGCCGTTTTGGGGCGGCACCGACGTCGCCGAGACGAACTTTTTGGGCCGCGGCATCAACCTGGGTGCCGGGTTCGTCGCGTCCACCAAGCCGGTCGTGCCGAACGCGCACCAGGGGCTGGCGCTGCGCCTACACGTGGGAGTTCCGCCGCTGGGCGGACCGAAGGGCGTTTCGCTGTCGATGACCGGCCTTTTCAACGACGGCAGCGAGTTCTACCGGGCCTCGGGCGCCCCGGCTGACGACGACCCCCGCCGGTTCGTGGCGGCCCGCGTGCGCCGGGTCGGGGGCGTGCTGACCGCCGGCATCATGCTGCCCGCCAATTTCCACGCGGCGATCGCTTTCCGGCAGGAGCACGACTCGGCCCAGCTCCCCGGCCCGGCGCTGCAGACGCTGCCGGACGGCCGCACGGCGCCGATCGGGTTCATGATCCTCGACGGAGGCAGCCGGCTCGGGTCGGCCACCGGCAGCCTGGACTTCGACAATCGGTCGGACCCGGTGCTGCCCCGGTCCGGCGCGCGCGCGCACCTGTCCGCCGAGGTCGCCACCTCGCTGCTCGGCTCCAGCTACACGTTCGTCAAGGGGGTCGCCGAGGGCTCGGTCTACTTCAAGATGCCGCACGGCCACGCGCTGGGGCTGCACCTGTTCGGCGGCGCCATCAGCGGCGAGGCGCCCTATTTCGACCGATTCTTCGTCGGCGATCTGGACCTGCTGCTGCCGCACCGGGCGCTGGGCATCAACTTCTCGACCCAGGCCCCGCCGAATTTCCTGGGAACGGCCATCGCCCACCACCGGTACGACAATTACGCCGGCCGCCTGCTGGTCGAATACGCCATCCCCGTGTGGCGGCGGCGCGGCTGGGTCTACGGCGGCGACGCCTTCCTGGCCGTTGGTCTGCTGGGGATGGCCAGCAACGACGACGTCACGGGGCCGGGCAGCGGCTTTTCCAGCCTGCCCCTGGACCTGACCGGCGACCTGGGGCTGCGCCTCGACACCTACGTGGGCGTCTTCACCATCTCGATCGCCAACGCGCTGAGCCGCAGCTCGTTCTGATGCGCGCCGCCGCCGTCGCCCTCGCTTTGCTGGCCAGCCTCGCCGGCCTGGCCCGCGCCGACGAGCCGCTCCCCCTGCGCCGCATCGGGGTGGGGGTGCGGGGCGGGCAGGTGGTGGTCAGCGTCGGCCTGCAGGACCTGTTCGGCGAGGCCGAACGGCAGCGGCTCAAGTCCGGATTTTCGACGCGGGTCCTGGTGCGGACCGCGCTGGAGGAGGCCGCCACCGGCGACACGGTGGCGCTGGCCGTCTGGCGCGGCGAGATCCTGTACGACATCTGGGACGAGAAGTTCGCGCTGCGGACCGCCGCCAACGCGGCCCCCGAACAGCGCGGAACGGCCGCCACGGCCGACGAGGCCATCGCGCGGACGGCGGTGCTGGTCGACTTCCCGGTGGCCGACCTGGCCCGGTTGCGGCCCAACGCGCAGTACGTGCTGGCCGTGCGCGGCGACCTCAACCCGATCTCCGAAGACCTGCTGGTCGAGGTGCGGCGCTGGCTGGTGCAGCCGTCGCGCGGGCAGCGCCGACTGGGCGCCGGCGACAGCTTCTTCGGGTCGTTCGTCAGCATTTTCGTCAACCCGCGCATCGAGGACAGCGAGCGCCAGGTTCGGTTCGTGTCGCAGCCGTTCACGCCGCCGCCGCCCGCGCCGCCGCCGCCGCCGCCGCCGAGGAGAAGCCGATGAAGCTGTTGCGCCTTCCCGGCCGTTTCGAGTGGAAGATCCTGATCGCGCTCTTCGTCGTGGCGTCGCTGCCGCTGGGCGCGGCCGCCTACCTGATGAACGTCACCATCGATCGCATCGAGGCGATCACCGAACAGCACCAGGAGTCGATCCGCCAGTCGCTGGGGGGCGCGGTCGACGTCTACAAGGCCTACTTCGAGCAGATGAAAGACAGCTTCCGCGAGCGCGCCAGCGAGATCGGCGCCTCGCCCATCGAGCACGCCAGCGAGCTGGCCGACGTGCCGGACCTCTTGCGGGCCCGCATCCTGTCCGGGACGCGGGTGGTCGAGGAATGGTCGGCGCCGGCCTCCATCCTCGAGCAGGCGCGCGAGGCGCCGCCCAGCCTGGTGGCGCTGCCCGCCAGGCCCGGCAGCGAGCCGCGCCTGCTCGAGCTGACGTTCGGCATTCCGAAAGAGATCTACGCGAACTTTCTGGCGTTGCGCGAGGCGATGGAGCAAGAGCGCGAGCTGGACCGGCTGCTGCCCGTCGTGCTTCCGCGAATCTTCAACGGCCTGGGGGTGGCGGTGGTGGCGGTGCTGCTGGTGGCCGCCGTGCTTGGGCTGTTCGTCGCCCGGCGCGCCACGGGGCGCGTCGCCACCCTCAGCGACGCCGCGCGCCGGGTCGGCGAGGGCGACCTGACGGTGCGGGTGGCACCGCGCGGCTCCGACGAGCTGGACGACCTGGGGCGCGCCTTCGACCGGATGGTCGCCGAGCTGTCCGAGGCGCGGTCGCGGCTGGGGTATCTGCAGAAGCTGTCGGCCTGGCAGGAGGTGGCGCGGCGGCTGGCGCACGAGATCAAGAACCCGCTGACGCCCATCCAGCTGGCCGTCCAGGAGCTGGGCTCGAAGTACCGAGGCGACGACCCGCAATACCGGCGCCTCATCGACACCGCCCAGGAGATCCTGAACGAGGAGGTGGGCGTCATCCGCCGGCTGGTCGACGATTTTTCGGCCTTCGCCAAGCTGCCCAAGGTGGAACCGGTGGCGGTCGATCTGGGTCAGATCGTCGACGATTTCGCGCGCGCCCATCCCGAGTGGCAGGCCGCCCTGCGGGTCGAGCACGACGGGCCGGTGCCGTCGATGTGCGACAAGATGCTGATCCGCCGGGTGCTGGCGAACCTGGTCGAAAACGCCGTCCACGCCGCCGCCGAGGCCTCGCGCCAGCCCCAGGTGAACATCGGGGCCCGGACCCGAAACGGCGCCGCCGTGCTGACGGTCGACGACAACGGGCCCGGCGTGCCGGCCGACGCCCGCGAGCGGATCTTCGACCCCTACATGACCACCAAGGAGCACGGAACCGGCCTGGGCCTGGCCATCGTGCGCAAGATCGTGCTGGACCACGGAGGCGACGTGCAGGTGGCCCGGGAGAAGTCGCCGCTGGGCGGCGCCCGCCTGGAGGTCACGCTGCCCACGGCGCCGTCGTCCTGATCGCGATGCCCTTCAGTTTGCGTTCCGCGTGAGCGCCGGCCGACGATCCGCCGGCTCGACCGAACTGCATTTGGTCCTAACGGTCTCGGCCGCCCGGCAGAGCGGCCAGCAGGGCGTCGGGCAGCGCCGCGAGCGCCGAGGTGGCCAGGCGCGCCTCCAGGCGGCCGCCCCGCACCTTGGCGCGCAGGGTGCCGGCGGCGTCGGCGATCAGCGTGGCGGTATCCAGCCGTTCTTCGGTGCCGTCGGACAGCGCCAGCCACACCGTCCCGTCCGTGTCGACGCGCGCCGCCCGGGCGACCAGCGGCGTGTCGTCGACGTCCAGATAGGCGTAGCGTTTGTCGTCGAGGCGCAGGATGTAACGCCCGTCGGGCAGGCGGTCCAGCCACCGGTAGAGGGCGCGCTTGAACCCGTCGTGGGTCACCTCGCCGCCCTCGTGGATGAAGCGCCCCTCGCGGTCGATCCGGATGCCCGACCGCCGGAGGCGTTCGATGTAGGCGGCCTCGTCCGCCTGGTTCATCCCGAAACTATGGGGCCCGGACCGCGCTCAGGCGCTGCAAAGCGTCCTTGGTGCGCAGCTTTTCTTTCTTCAAAACCGCGCGCTCGACCTGCTCGTCGGGGGTCAGCGAGAGGTGGCGTTCCAGCTCTGCCAGCCGTCGCTCCAGCTCGCCGTGACGTTCTCGCAACCGCACCATCTGCACCGCCGCCGATTCCGGATCCACGCGGACTTTTTCCATGCCCCAGGACCTCCGTGTCAGCCACGATGATAGCGCCGCCCCGAGGCGGCGATCAATCAGACAGGCCCCCCGACCGGGGTTCTTCGACCACCCTGGAGCTCAGTGGCTCCGCCGAGCTTCGAAGGCCGTAATTTCCTTGTCTTGCGACAGCAGGAACTCCAGCTCGTCCACGCCCTGAAGCAGGCAGTAACGGGCGAACGGGTCCATGGGAAACGCGACCTTGCTGCCGTCGGGCAGCGTCAGGGTCTTGTCCTCGACGGAGATGGTGACGGTCGCGCCCGGTGCGGCCAGCAGCTTGGCGTGGGACGCCTTGTCGACGACCACCGGCACCAGGCCGTTCTTGAGCGAATTGTTGCGGAAGATGTCGGCGATGGACGTGCTGATCACCGCCCGAAAGCCGTAGTCGGTGAGCGACCAGGGGGCGTGCTCGCGCGAGGACCCGCAGCCGAAGTTGTCGCCCGCCACCAGGATGGTCGCGCCGGCCGCCTCGGGGCGGTTCAGCACGAACTCCGGCTTGGCCTTCCCGGCCGCGTCGAACCGCCAATCGGCGAACAGGTGGCTGCCCAGGCCCACCTTGCTGGTGGCCTTGAGGAAGCGCGCCGGGATGATCTGATCGGTGTCGACGTTCTCCACCGGCAGAACGACCGTCTTCGAGGTGATGGTGTCGATCTTGTCCATGGTCGGTTCTCCTCGCTTCAGATCAGCTCGCGCGCGTCGGTGACGCGGCCGGTGATGGCGGCGGCCGCGGCGGTGAGTGGGCTGGCCAGGAAGGTGCGCCCCCCGGCGCCCTGCCGCCCTTCGAAGTTGCGGTTACTGGTGCTGACCGCGTACTGCCCCGGCTTCAACTGGTCACCGTTCATCGCGATGCACATCGAACAGCCGGCCTCGCGCCACTCGGCGCCCGCCTCGGTGAACACGCGGTCGAGGCCCTCGGCTTCGGCCGCCTTCTTGATGGCCTGCGAGCCGGGGACCACCAGCGCGCGGACGCCGTCGGCCACCTTGCGCCCCCTGAACACGGTGGCCGCCGCGCGCAGGTCGGACAGGCGCGAGTTCGTGCAGCTCCCGATGAAGACCACGTCGACCTTGTGGCCGAGGAGGCGCTTTTCCCCCTTGAGGCCCATGTAGGCCAGCGCCTTGTCGGCGGTGGCGTTGGCCGGCTGGGGAATGTCGCCCGAGATCGGCATGCCCATGCCGGGGTTGGTGCCGTAGGTGATCATCGGCTCGAGGGCGGAGGCGTCGAACTTCTCCTCGCGGTCGAAGGCCGCGCCCGGATCGGAGGGGAGCTGCCGCCAGGCCGCCACCGACCGGTCCCAGGCCGCGCCCTGGGGCGCGCGCGGGCGCCCCTTGAGGTACGCGAAGGTGATCTCGTCGGGGGCGATCATGCCGGCGCGCGCGCCCGCTTCGATCGACATGTTGCAGACGGTCATCCGCTCTTCCATCGACAGCGCGCGGATGGCCGAGCCGCGGTACTCGATCACGTGCCCCGTGCCGCCGCCGATGCCCAGGCGCGCGATCACGGCCAGGATGACGTCCTTGGCCGTCACGCCGGGGCGAAGCTGCCCCTCGACGGTGACCGCCAGCGTCCGGGGCGGCTGCTGCAGCAGCGTCTGCGTGGCCAGCACGTGCGAGACCTCGCTGGTGCCGATGCCGAACGCCAGCGCGCCGAACGCCCCGTGCGTGCTGGTGTGGCTGTCGCCGCACACGATGACCATTCCCGGCTGGGTCAGCCCCATCTCCGGCCCGATCACGTGCACGATCCCCTGCCCCTCTGAGCCCAGCTTGTGCAGCTCGATCCCGAAGTCGGCGCAGTTCTTCTCGAGGGTGGCGATCTGCGCCGCGGCCGCGTTGTCCAGCACCGGGATCTTGCCGTCGCGGCCGCGGGGCGTGGTCGGCGTCGAGTGATCCATGGTGGCGACCGTGCGCTCGGGACGGCGCACCTTGAGCCCGCGCTCGCGCAGCCAGGTGAAGGCCTGGGGCGAGGTCACCTCGTGGACCAGGTGCAGGTCGACGTAGAGGATGGCCGGCGTGTCGGCCGTGGCGGCCCGGACCAGGTGGGCGTCCCAGATCTTCTCGAACATGGTGCGCGGCTTCATGAGCACGACCTTGGCGCAACCGGCCGTCCGCCGTCCAGTGACAACGCCGGCGCTATACGTTAAGTAATACTTAACGATGGACCCCTCCCTGCTCCCGGCCTTTCACGACGCCCTGGTGGTGGCCCAGACCGGCTCGGTGGGCGAGGCGGCCCGGCGGCTCCACAAGACGGCCTCGGCCGTGTCCCAGCAGCTCCGGCGCATCGAGGACCGCTTCGGGATCGCGCTGTTCGAGAAGGTGGGGCGCGGCATCCGCCCCAGCGCGGCGGGCGAGGCCTTGCTGGGCAGCCTGACCCGCCTGTTCGACGAGGCCGCCTCGGTGGAGGCGCTGCTGGGCGAGATGACCGCCGCCCGGGTGACCACGCTGCGCGTCGCCGCCAGCGACTACCTGGGCGAGGCGCTGCTGCTGCCGGTCCTGCGCCGCCTGTTCACCGAGGGCGCGCCGCTGCGCTTCGAGATCACGACCACCAACTCGATCGAGGCCGGCCGCCTGGCCGCCGGCGGGCAGGTCGACGCGGCGGTGATCAGCACCGACCGCCCGCTGGGCCGGGACGAGACGCTTCTGTGCGCGCAGCAGTTCTTCTGGATCGCGCCGCGCGCCGGCCGCCGGGGCGACCCCATCCGCGCCCGTCTGGCGCGCGAGCCGCTCTTGCGGCTGGGCGCGGGGAGCCAGGGGCGGCGGGTCCTGGACGACGTGGTCGGCCGCCTGCGCCTGCGCCCGCTCTCGACCATCGATCTGCCCAGCGTCTCGCTGATGCTCTCCTACGTGCGCCAGGGGCTGGGCATCGGACTGGTGCCGGGGCTGGCCTTGCGCCGGGACGACCGCCGCCACCTCTCGGTCGAACCCGCCGACACGCCGTCCATCGACGTCCGCCTGGCCTGCCGGCCGACGCTGAAGCGCACCCGCCCGATCGCGCTGTTCCTCGACGGCCTGGCCGGCGAGGCGCAGGCGTACACCGACGGCGCGCCCCGCCGCTGGCCCGGACCGGCCGGGCGCGGTCAGCCGGCGCGCGGGACGCCCTGAAGCAGGGCTTGCGCGTTCGAGACCGCGTCGGCGCTGCCGGTCAGGACCAGCACGTCGCCCGGCTGCAGCGGCTCGTCCCCGGTCGGGTAGACCAGGCCCGCCGAGCCGCGGTCGATGACGACCACCGTCGCCGAGGTGAGCCCGCGGACCTGAAGTTGCTTCAGCGTCCGGCCCACGGCCGGCGAGCCGTCGGTCAGGCGGACGGGGGTCGCGGCCCCGATCCCCGCCAGCGCCCGATCGACCGCCACGCCTTCGACGGGGGGACCGGCCTCCGGGCCCTCGGCGGCCAGCCGTTCGAGGACGATCTGCGCGCCGGCGCGGACGTGCCCCTCGAGATTGGTCGCGCTCCGCCACAAGGGGACGATCAACGCGGCCAGCAGCAGCACCAGAAACAGCGGCCCGGAGAGCCAGGGCAAAAACGGCTGGGTCACGGCCATGAGCGGGATGCCGGCCGCCAGCAGGATCGCGATCTGCAGCGTCACCACCAGCGCGCGCCGCGGGGCCGCGGACAGATCGACGGCGCCGGTGGACGGCAGCGCCTCGATCGCCAGCCGCAACCCCAGGGCGCGCGCCACCCGCACGGCGCCCAGCGCGAACGGAGCGGCCACCGCCACCCCCAGCGCCCAGAGCAGCCCCCGCGCCAACCAGGGCGCCGAGCTCCAGCCGAATCGCCCCATCATGCGCCCGACCCGCGGCGCGTTCATCGACACCGCGATGACCACCGCGGCGATGGCGCCCGTGTCCAGCACCAGCAGCAGCGCCAGCCGCCGCAGGCGCGCCCAGGTGGTCGGCGTGCCGCGCACGTTGCGCAGCCGCTCGACCCAGGCGCCGTAGAGCGAGGCATAGGTCTGCAACGCGTGCGGCAGGCGGCGGTCGAGCGTGGCCGCCAGCGGCCCGGCGGCCCGGATCAACCAGGGCGTGGTGAACGTCGTCACGGCCGACACCGCGACCACCACGGGGTAGAGGAAGGGACGGATGGCCCCCAGCGACAGGCCGACCGACGCGATGATGAACGAGAACTCGCCGATCTGCGCGAAGCTCATGCCGGCGCGCAGCGAGGTGACGATGCCGCTCCCGGTCAGAAAGACGCCGGTGGTGACGCCGACGATCTTGGTGACGGTGAGGACCAGCGCCAGCAGCAGCACCAGCCCGGCGTGGGCCGCGATCACGTGGGGGTCGATCAGCATCCCGACCGACACGAAGAAGATGGCCGCGAACACGTCGCGCACCGGCTCGACCAGGCGCCCGACCGACACTTCGGCGCCGGACTCGCCGACCAGCGCGCCGCCCAGAAAGGCGCCGAGGGCGACGGAGTAGCCGAAGCTGCGCGCCAGGAGCGCGAACCCGAAACAGATCCCCACCGACGCCACGACGGTGATCTCGGCGCGTTGCAGGCGGACCACCGCCCGCACGAAGCGCGGCACCAGCAACATGCCGAAGCCCAGCGTACCGACCAGGAAGGCGGCCAACTTGCCGACGGTGAAGGCCAGCCCGCGGGCCGACAGCCCAGCGCCCGAGCCGACGGCGGTCAGCAGGGCCAGCAGCAGGATGGCGATCAGGTCCTCGACGATCAGCTCGCCGAACACCAGATTGGCCAGCCGGCCGGTCACGCCCTGCTCGGCGAAGGCTTTGACGATGATGGTGGTGCTGGAGATGGCGAGCATCGCACCCAGGAACAGGCTCTCGCGGCCCGACCATCCCAGCCCGCGCCCGAGCCCGTACCCGACCCACAGCGCCAGGCTACATTCGATGAGCGCGATGACACCGGCCGTGGGCGCCACCTGAACCAGCTTGCGCAGGCTGAACTCCAGCCCCAGAGAGAACATCAGCAGGACCACGCCCAGCTCGGACAGGGTGTGCGCCACGGTCTCGTCGGCGAACAGCGGAATCGGCAGGTGCGGCCCGACAATCACCCCGGCCAGCAGGTAACCGAGCACGGCGGGCTGCCGCAGCCGCTGAAACAGGGCGGTGGCCAGGCCCGCGACCAGCAGGATGACCGCCAGGTCGAAGACCAGATCGATGCGCCCCGCCGCCATGCGGGCAACATTGCGATCGACGGTCGCGAAAAGCCAGGCTAGCGCACCGCCGTCGAAATAGCGTCACGTTCGGCCGACGATCCGCGCCGGACGCTTCGTTGCTTCTTCTCACAATACCTGCGGGTATTCCTCGTCGTCGCGCCTCGCGTCCAGCGCGGCTTGTCGGCCTCGGCGTTGACGGTATTTCGACGGCGGTGCACTAGCCGGCGGCGGACTGGCGCGCGGCCTCGGCGGCGGCGCGGGCCAGGGGCAGCTCCATCGCGTCGGCCAGGGCGGTGGCGCTGGCCTCGATGATGTTGGGCGAGACGCCGATGGTGCTCCAGCGCTCGTCGCCCCGGCCCGCCTCGATCAGCACGCGGGTGCGCGCGCCGGTGGCCGCTTCCGGGTCCAAAATGCGGACCTTGTAGTCGACCAGGTGCACGTCGCGCACCAGCGCAAAATGCGGGTTCAGCGCCTTGTGAAACGCGCCGTCCAGCGCGTGCACGGGCCCCTCGCCCTCGGCCACGGTGTGCACGGTCTCGTCGCCGATGCGCAGCTTCACGGTGGCTTCGGCGAACATCGAGTTGCCGCGCCGGCGCTCGGAGATGACGACCACGTCCAGCACCTCGAACGGGGGCGCGTAGTCGGGCTGGCTGCGGCGCCCGAGCAGCTCGAACGACCCCTCGGCGGCCTCGAACTGGTAGCCCTGGCTCTCGAGGTCCTTGACCCGCTCGAGCAGCGAGCGCTCGGCGCCGCGCAGGTCGAGGCCCATCTCGCCGGCGCGCATCCGGATGTTCCCGCGGCCCGCCAGCTCGGAGACGATGACGTGGCGGCGATTGCCGACCCGTTCCGGGGGCACGTGCTCGTAGCTGGAGGTGACCTTCTCGACGGCGGCCACGTGCATCCCGCCCTTGTGCGCGAAGGCGGAACGGCCGACGTACGGCTGGTGCGCGCGCGGCCGGATGTTGGCGATCTCGCTGATTACGCGCGACAGCTCGGTCAACCGGGCCAGGCTCTCGTCGGGCACGCAGCGGCGTCCCATCTTGAGCTGCAGGGCCGGGATGATCGAGATGAGGTTGGCGTTGCCGCAGCGCTCGCCCCAGCCGTTGATCGTGCCCTGCACCATCAGGCAGCCGGCCTCGACGGCGGCCAGCGCGTTGGCGACGGCCAGGTCGCTGTCGTTATGCGTGTGGATGCCGAGGCGGGTCGGGACGGCGGCCCGCACCGCGGCGATGATCTCGGCGATCTGCGAGGGCAGCGTGCCGCCGT
Source organism: Myxococcota bacterium (assembly GCA_025934105.1). Taxonomy (GTDB): domain Bacteria; phylum Myxococcota_A; class Polyangia; order Fen-1088; family Fen-1088; genus JADGRB01. Next base: position 25,144 of record JAICYS010000029.1, read on the forward strand.
TGGTGTCGCAGAGCGTGATCCAGTCGGCCCCGGCGTCGGCCGCCGCTTTCAGCGAGGCCAGCGCGTAGGCGCGGTCGGCGCGAAACCCGTCGAAGAAATGCTCGGCGTCGTAGACCAGCTCGCGCCCCTGCCGCTTGAGGTGGGCGACGCTGTCGCCGATCATGGCCAGGTTCTCGTCCAGCGTGGTCCCCAGCACCTCGGTCACGTGCAGGGTCGAGGACTTGCCGACCAGGCAGACCACCGGTGTCTGCGCGTCCACCAGCGCCTTCAGGATCGGGTCGCCCTCGGCGCGGCCGCCCGCCTTGCGGGTCATCCCGAACGCCGTCAGCTTGGCGTGCCGCAGGCCCAGCGACTTCGCGCGCTGGAAGAACTCGACGTCCTTCGGATTCGACCCGGGATAGCCGCCCTCGATGAAATGAATGCCGAAGCCGTCCAGAATCCGGGCGATCTTCAGCTTGTCGTCGACGGAGAGGGACAACCCCTCGCTCTGGGTCCCGTCACGCAGGGTGGTGTCGAAAAGCTGCACGTTCATCGAGGTGCTCCGGCGAAGCCGGCGAGATTAGCATAGCCGAGGGCACCGCGCGGCCTACCGGTCGCCGCTGGCGAACCGGATGCGGAAGGGCGCGCTCGCGATGCCCGCGCTTGTTCGCGAGGGCCGTTGAAGCGCGGCTTCGGCCCGGTCGTCCGCCGGATCGCCGGCCGCGCGGCCGGTCTCAAATTGCCGCACCGGGGCGTGCGCGTATTTGCGGCGTCCGGCCATTTCGCCGACCCTGAGGAGATGACGCGCAATTTGCTGGCGATCGTCTGCTTGGCGGGGGCTCTGGCGGGATGCGGTGGCGGCGGCGCCGCCGGCGGCGGCGACGCGGGCGGCAAGTCGCCCTGCGAGCTGCTGTGCGAAAAATGGAACAGCTGCCGGGGCGCCGACACCCAGGCGCTCTCCTGCCCGCAGCTTTGCGTCTACGGCGGAAACTTCGGGCCCGGCATCGGCCCGTCGCCGTACTGCCCTCAGATCGCCGCGCAGACCACCTGCGTGGCCGCGGCCGTGCAAATGAGCTGTCAGGCCTACGACAGCACCGGCCTCGCCACCTGCCCGGGCTGTCCGCCGGTGACCGGCGGCCCGTGCCAGACCGACTTCGATTGCGAGAAATACGACCCCCGTTTCAAGTGCGACGTCTCGCGTCCCGGCGGCTATTGCACGGCCCCTTGCGGCGACGCGTTCGACTGCTCCGAGGCGGGCCCCGAGGTGTGCGTCGCAGCCGCCCCCAGCTTCGATCCGGGCGGGACGATCAGCAAGACCTGGTGCCAGCTGGGGTGCGCCTCGAACGCGCTCTGCCGGACCAACGAGGGGTACACCTGCCAGAAGGGCCTGTGCGCGCCGCCGCCGTCCTGACGTCAGCGCTTCTTGGTCGTGATGTCGGGCGGGCGGCCGTAAAACGGCACGCTGGACGCCAGGTCGGCGGCCTGGCCGCGGGCGCGCTGCAGGAGCGCCAGCCGGCCGACCGAGACGGCGCTGGGACCGGCCGCCTCGACGACGGGCCAGCCGGCGAGGCGCTCGCGGTGACGGACGGCCCCGTTCCCGGCGATCGCCGGCGCGCTCAGGGCGGCCGCCCAGCCGGCCAGCTGTTCCGGCTGGAGGCGCGCCGGCGCAAGCAGCTCGCGCACCAGCGCCGCCGGGTCGGCGGCGTACGCGCCCACGTAGACCTCGCCCTTGCCGGCGTCGAGGCAGGGCACCGCGGTCAAATCGCCGCGGGCCTGCAGCATGTCGAGCGCCAGCGCCTCCAGCGACGAGACCACGTAAAGCGGCAGGCCCGCCGGCAGGGCCAGCCCTTTGGCCAGCGCCAGGCCGACCCGCAGCCCCGTGAAGCTGCCCGGCCCGCCGCCGCAGGCGATGCCCGCCAGCTCGCGCGCGGCGACTCCGGCGTCGGCCAGCGCCTTCGCGCACAGCGGCATCAGGTGCCCCGAGTGGCGGTCGGCCGTCACCTCGGCGTGGAAGGCCACGCGGGCGTCAGCGTCCAGGACGGCGACGCGGGCCGTGGGGGTCGACGTGTCCAGGCACAGGAACAGGGGCGCGGTCATCGCGGGAGAAGATATCGGACAACGTCGTTGCGCATCGCAAACAACATCAAGGTCACCACCACCACCAGCCCGACGTAGGTGGCGATCTCCCGGGCGCGCGGCGACGGGGGGCGCCGCTTGAACAGCTCCAGCGTGAAGAAGACCAGCAACCCGCCGTCCAGGATCGGCACCGGCAGGAAGTTCAGCAGCGCCAGGTTGATGCTGATCAGCGCCATCAGCCACAGGTACTGGTCGAACCCCTGCTCGGCCGCCACGCCGGCCGCGTAGCCGATCATGATCGGCCCGCCCAGGGTGGTCAGCGGCACGCGCCCGCGCACGATCTGCCCGAACCCGTAGGTCATGGCGAAGATGATCTGGCCGGTGCGCTCGAAGGCGTGGCTGAGCGCGTATCCGAAGCGATTCGTGATCGGGACCGGCGGGTCGGTCTTCCAGGCCAGCCGGCTCAACGCGCCGAACACCAGGTGCTGCTCGTCTTGCCGGTAGGCGTCCAGCTCGGAGCGGACCTCTTGCCGGAAGCTGGCCTCGTGGTGCTCGCCGCCGGGCGAACGCCAGCCCAGGCGAAACGTCCGCTCGGGGTGGTCGGCCAGCCGCTCGCGCAGCACGTCCCAGTGGGGCAGCGGCGCGCCGTCCAGGGTCTCGATCTGATCGCCCCGCCGCAAGCCGATCTGGTCGGCCGGGCTGCCCGGTTCGACGGAGAACACGAACAGCTCGGCGGACAGAATGCCGGTCTCGTAGTGGCGCCGCCCGGTCGGATCGGCGACGGACGTCGGGATCACCGTGGCCGAGCCGGGCTCTTGAATCTCGATGTCGGCGAACGGAACCGACGAGTAGCCGCCGCGCAGGTAATTGAGGCGCAGCGGCGCCGCGCCCACGTGTTCGAGCGCGTTGGCGAACTCGGTCCAGGTCCCCACCGGCACCCCGCCGACGGCCGTCACGAAGTCGAACGTCTTCAGGCCCGCCTGCGCCGCCGGCGAGGTCGGGTCGATGACGCCGACCTCGGGCAGATGGAAGCGCGGCGACACGCCGATCCAGCCCACGTGCTCGCGCCGGTGCAGCGGGCCCAGCCGCTCCAGCTCCCTGGGGGTGACGTCCCGCTCTTGCGCGTCGGGACCGCGGCGGATCGCGAACCGCAGCGTCTTGCCCGCCGAGCTGGAGATGATCTGCTCCAGCTCCTCCCAGTAGCGGACGCGCCGGCCGTCGACGGATTCCACCTTGTCGCCCGGCAGCAACCCGGCCGCGTCGGCCGGCAGCCCCGGCAGCACCGTGCCGATGGTCGGCGGCAGCAGCGTGCGCTGCCCGGCGTAGTGCACGAAGTAAATGAGGAGCGGCAGCAGCAAATTGAACATCGGGCCGGCGATGACCACCGTGTACCGCTGCCAGAGCGGCTTGGCGGCCAGCGCGCGCGGGCGATCGACGGGGGGAATCGGCTCGGACGGATCCTCGCCCAGCAGGCGGACGTACCCGCCGAGCGGCACCAGCGACAGCCGGTACTCCGTCTCGCGGTGCGTGAACCCGAAGAGGCGCGGACCGAACCCCAGAGAAAACCGCAGCACCTTGACGTCGAAGAGGCGCGCGAACAGGAAGTGCCCCAGCTCATGGACCAGGATCAGCACGCCCAGGAGGACCAGCACCGCGCCGGCCCACATCAGCATGGTCATCCGAGGCGGGCCTCCGCGGGCGGCGTGCGCCCCGCGCCGTCGACCAGGCGCCCCTCGCGCCAGAGCGCGGCTTCGATGGCGTCCAGCAGCGGCGCCGTCGAGTCGCGGGCCTGCGCCGAGATCAGCACCGCCGGGTGCTGGCGATCGCCGCGCGGAAGCTGCGCCTGCTCGTCGGGCCCGAGCAGGTCGACCTTGTTCCAGACCAGCAGGCGCGGCGTCTCGGCCAGGCCCAGCTCGCCCAAGATCTTGTCGACGGCCGCCATCTGCTGTTCGCGCGCCGGATCCGACGCGTCGACGACGTGCACCAGCAGGTCGGCCTGGTCCAGCTCTTCCAGCGTGGCGCGGAAGGCGCGCGCCAGGTCCTGGGGCAGATCGCGGATGAAGCCCACCGTGTCGGCCAAGATGATCTCGCGCTCGCGCGGGAAGCGCAAACGCCGCGTGGTGGGATCCAGCGTCGCGAACAGCTTGTTCTCGGCCAGCACCTCGCTGCCGGTCAGCGTGTTCAGCAACGTCGACTTGCCGGCGTTGGTGTAGCCGACGATGGCCACCACCGGCAGTCCCCGGCGCACCCGCTCGGCGCGCCGGCCGGCCCGCTGCTCGCCGAAGCGATCGATTTCCTTTTCCAGGCGGTGAATCCGCTCGCGCGCGCGCCGCCGGTTCTCTTCCAGCTTCGTCTCGCCGGGACCGCGGCCGCCGATGCCGCCGGTCAGGCGGCTCATCATCGTGTTCTTCTCGTGCAGCCGGGGCAGCCGATAGCGAAGCTGCGCCAGCTCGACCTGCAGCTTGCCGTCCCGACTCTTCGCCCGCTGCGCGAAGATGTCCAGGATCAGCATCGTCCGATCGATGACCTTGAGGTCGGTGAAGTCGGCGATGGCGTGCGCCTGCACCGGCGTCAGATCGGGGTCGAAGATCAGGGCGTTGGCGTCCAGCTGCATGGCGCGGATCAGCACCTGTTCCAGCTTGCCGCGGCCGACCAGGTACTTGGGGTCGGGCTCGGGGCGCTGCTGCTCGACGACGCCCATCACGCGGACGCCCGCCGTGCGACAGAGCTCGCGCAGCTCGGCGACGCGGCCGGTGCCGTCCGAGCTTTCGCCGCCCGGCATCCCCTTCGGCCGCTTGCGCTTGAGGTCGACCACCACCAGCAGCGCGCGGTCGCGCGTGTCCGTCACCACCGCCGACGGCGCGACGCGGTCGAACTCTTCTTCCAGGGCGCGAATCAGCGCGTCCGGGTCCAGCGTGCTCCGGTGGAACGGCTGCGTGGGCAGGATGCGCCAGGGCTCGGTGGCCTGCCCCTCGGCGGGCGGCAGCAGGTGCGCCGCGTGCAGGTCGGCCGGGCGCCCGTCGGAGAGCAGCCCGATGGCCGCCACCAGGTCCAGGCGCAGCAACGCCAGGTCGACCAGGTCGTCCCGGGTCAGCGGCTCGTTGCGCAGGTGGGTGTGGACCAGGCGCAGGCCGCGGAAGCGTCCCCGGCCGGCGCGGATCCGGCCGATCTCCGGCAGGTTGATGCGCGAGGCGTCCCCCACGAACACGTGTTCGATCTCGCCGCGCCGCCCGACCAGGATCCCGACCTGCCGCTCGATCTCGCGCGAGAGCGCGCAGAGATAGGTGGCCAGCTCGGCGGACGCGACCTCGTGGGGCGAGACCCGCCGCCGGTAGACGCGCTCGAGCGCCTGCTTCTGGCTCGGCTTGAGCCCGACGATGTTGCCTGTGACGGTGTGCAGGCTGCCGAGGTTAGCACCGTCGGGCGCGCGGGACACGGGGCCCGCCCCCGGTTTTTCCGGCCGCTGCGTGGACCCCTTGCGCTTTTCCGCCCGGGCCGCACGGATGGCAGAGAGGTGCGGAGAGCATGAACACGACGAAGGGAGCGAAGGGGCTTTTGAGGGGGCTGGTCGTCGGTCTGTGCGCCACCCAGGCGCTCGACTGGCTCAGCATCGCGCTTTATCGCGCCGAGAGCCGGAAGACCCGCGCGCGCGAGAACGGCGCGCGCGGAAACCGGCATGCCTACGAGCGCGCCGTCGAGATGATGGCCCAACGGTTCGGGCGCCGCCTTTCCGACCGGCAGATCGGCCGATGGGGGTGGCGCTTTCACAAAGTCTTCGGCGTGGCGGCCGGACCGGCCTACCTGGCCCTGCGCCGGCGCTGGCCGTCGGTGCGCTGGGGTTGCGGCCTGGCGTTCGGCGCGGCCTTCTTCCTGGTCGTCGACGAGCTGCTGGTTCCAGTGGCTCGGCTGACGCCCGGGCCGAGCGCCTTCGGCTGGAAGGTCCACGCCCGGGGCGCGGCGGCGCATCTGGCGTACGGCGTCGCCGCCGAAGCCACCGCGCGCCTTCTGGATCGCGTCTGACGACGACCGGCCGTGCCGTGCGTGACGAGCGGCCAAACCGGACTTACGGTTGAGGGGGGAGGCCACCATGCCCGACCAGATCGAGAAGACGCGACATCCCCCCGTCGACGGTTCGCGGCCGGAGCTCGAAAAGGACAGACGCCCCAGCCGCGAGCCGGCCAAGCGCGCCGGCGAGCAGCCCGGGGGCGGCCGCCCCTCCGAGAGCGAAAAGCCCGATTCGCCGGACAGCCGCTGGGGCTCCGGCGACAAGCGCTGAAGCGCCGCCGGCAGTACCGGCCAGGCGCGGTCACGCCGCTGCCAGCGGAAGGCGGACCGTGAAGGTCGCGCCCTGTCCCTTGCTGCTGTCGAGGTGGACCGTGCCGCCGTGCGCGCGCGTGATCTGATCGACCACCCAGAGGCCCAATCCCAGGCCGCCGTAGTTCTTGTAGGGAACCGCGCGCCCGAACTTGGCGAACAGCGCCGCCTGCTCTTCCGCGGAGATTCCGATGCCGTGATCGCGGACGCTCAGGACCGCCCAATCGCCGCTTCGCTCGGTCGAGATCGCGACCGGCTGGCCTGGCCCGTACTTGAGCGCGTTGGCCAGCAGGTTGGTGACCACGCTGTCCAGCCGCACGGGGTCCCAGTCGCCGCCCACGGCCTCCAGCGGCTCCAGCACCAGCGTGCACCCGGCCTGGTCGATCAAATCGCGCGACCGTTCGACGGTGTCGAGCACCAGCGCCCGCAAGTCGGTCGGCCGCCGCGCCAGCACCAGCGGCTCCGACGACAGCTTGGTCACGTCCAGGCAGCGATCGACGAGCGCGCCGAACCAGTCCAGCTGGCGGCGGATGCCCGTCATTGCGGCGGGCAGCGGCGTGCCGGCGCGGCCCTGCGCGCGAATCAGCGAATCGACCTGCAGGCCCAGGATGGTGAGCGGCGTGCGCAGCTCGTGCGACGCCAGCACCAGGAATTCGTCGCGCGCCGCCAGGGCGTGCCGGAGCTCGTCGAGAAGCTTGGCCCGATCGGCCTCGATCTGGCGCTTTTCCGCGCGGACGCGCGCCTCGGCCAGCTCCCGCTCGATGACCGCGCGCAGGCGCGTCAGCCTCCCCTTCGGAAAGAAATCGTGGGCGCCGGCCCGCATGGCCGCGACCGCCGCCTCTTCGCCGAGGACGCCGGAGACGAGAATGAACGGCACGTCCACCCCGCGCTGCTTGACGATGGCCAGCGCCTCCAGCGCGTCGAAGTCGAGCAGCTCGTAGTCACACAGCACCGCGTCCCAGGGCGTTTCCAGCGCGGACTGGAACTCCGCGACGGCCGCGACGCCGCGCCAGTCGAAGTCGAGCCCGGAACCACGCAAGGCCCGCACCAGAAACTCGCGATCGTCGGGGTTGTCCTCGACGATCAGCAGCTTCAATTTGGCTGTGCCGGCTCCGCCCACGAGAGGACCTCGATTGTAGTGTGCCGCGGCCGGGTGGATCGCAGTGGCGTCATCCGCGGCGAGCCGCGTCGATGGCCGCGACGTCGATCTTCTTCATCGTCATCATGGCCGCGAACGCGCGCTTCGCCTCGGCGCCGCCGGCGGCCAGCGCCTCGGTGAGCGTCCGCGGCGTGATCTGCCACGACAGACCCCATCGATCCTTGCACCAGCCACAGTCGCTCTCCTGCCCCCCGTTGCCGACGATGGCGTTCCAGTACCGGTCCGTCTCTTCCTGACTGTCGGTGGCGACCTGGAACGAGAACGCCTCGCTGTGCTTGAACACGGGCCCGCCGTTGAGGCCCAGGCACGGAATGCCGAGGACGGTGAACTCCACCACCAACACGTCGCCCGCTTTGCCGCCCGGGAAGTCGCCGGGCGCCTTGCGCACGGCCGTCACTTTGCTGTCCGGGAACGTCGCCGCGTAGAACCGGGCGGCCTGTTCCGCGTCCTTGTCGAACCAGAGGCAGATCGTGTTCTTGTGGGTCATCTGGGCGAGCCCTCCCAAGGTCGCGCGGTCACCTATTTGCCCGAAGCATAACAACGGCGGGCGCGTCGCCAAATGCCGTGCCGGGCGTGAGCGTCAGGTCGCCGTCATCTGGTCTCCCATGGGGTCGGCCGAACCAGTTGAACTGACATGCCAGTCTAGCAACAGACCATGAGCAGTGTGCCGTCCCTCGGCACGTCGAGATGGCCGGCCTCGGGTCGCGCAAAGGGTGAGGAAGCTGCTACTCTCGCGGCGAAAATGCGTTGGAGATTCGGCCCGTTCGGCCTCAAGGACCTGTTCACGCTGATCAACCTGATGGGCGGCGTCTTCGCCATCGTGCTAACCGCCGAGGGCCGTTTCGTCGCCGCCGGCACCGCGCTGATGCTGGGCTACATCCTGGGCGACACCCTGGACGGACCGGTCGCCCGGATGACGAAGACGTCGAACGCCTTCGGCAGCGAGCTCGACACCGCGACCGATCACTTCACCCAGGCGATCGCGCCCGCGATCCTGGTCTACGCCGTCTACAGCCACGGCGGCCACCGCGCCGGCGGCATCGCGCTCATGTCCGTCATCGCGGCCTGCGCGACCATCCGGCAGGCGCTGTTCTCGGTCGCCAAGCTGGGCAACCCGCTCATGTACTGCGGGCTGCCCCGCACGGTCAGCGGCTACGGGGCGGCCTGCTACGTCCTGTCGCACTTCTGGTTCGACCTGAACCCAGTTCGCTTCGCGGCGGGAGCGGTGGTCATCAGCGCCTTCGCGCTGCTGAACCTGTTGCCCATCCCGTACATGACCCACCGCGGCCGCCGGCGGATGCAGACCTATGTCCAGCTTCTGGTGCTGGGGTTCTTCGTGACGCCCGTGATTGCGGTCGTGCTGGCCCCGCGCTACGTCTTCGACGTCCTGTTCCTCTGGATGTTCGGCTACGCCGTCACCGCCTGGATCCCCATCTATCCCGAGGAGAAGCGGGCATTTTACGCGCGCTACCGGGAGTGGGCCCAGGAGGTCAGCCGCCAGTAGGCCGCCTCCGGGCGGCACGTCGTCGGGCATGGTTCGCTCCCCCTCACCGTTGCCGGACGCCAACGCCCTCCTAGCCCGCCTCCGGGCGGCACGTCGTCGGGCATGGTTCGCTCCCGCTCACCGTTGCCGGACGGCAGCGCCCTCCTAGCCCGCCTCCGGGCGGCACGTCGTCGGGCATGGTTCGCTCCCGCTCACCGTTGCC
>JAICYS010000460.1 GCA_025934105.1 Myxococcota bacterium
CGCGCCCGCCGGGAGGGCACGGCCTGACGATGCCGATGGCCTCGGCTCGCCCCGCGCCGGGCAACCCGGCCGGTGTCTACCAGACCTACCTGGCGGCGCGCGCCACCACCGGCGCGCCGTTCGAGGCCCCGGCGCCCATCCCCGAGCTCGATTACGCCGACCGCAGCACCGTCGACGGCTGTCTGAGCGGCGACGGGCTGATCCTGTTGTTTTCGTCCTCGCCCGCGGCGGCCGACGGCGGCGGCGACCCGCCGGCCGATCTCTACGCCGCCTGGCGGCGGTCGGCCAGCGAGCCGTTTTCGGTCACGCAGCCGCTCGACGACCTCAACACCGCCGCCAGCGAGCGCGATCCCTGGCTGTCGCCCGACGGGCGCACGCTGTATTTCACGTCCGATCGGTCCGGCGTCCTGCAGATCTACACGGCGCAGGTCGCGCCCTGACCGTCAGGTGCCGGGCGGTTGCCAGCCGGCCAGGACCACCGACGGGTCGCGCATCATCGCGGCTTGCGAGGCGGAGAGCTGCTTCGAGCCGGCCACCCGCTTGCTGACGTCGACCGGCTGGCCGCTGGCGTCGACGCTCTGGTACTCCCAGAACCGCAGCATCGAGGTGGCGGTGCCGCCCGTGATGGTCCAGGCGGTCGGGGCGATGCCGCTCGAGAGCTGGCAGTTGATGTACGCGACCTGACTGGCCGGGTAGACGCTGACGTCGATGCGTCCCAGCGCGATGCCGGTCAGCCCGGGGTCCGACGTGATCTTGCTGTCGACGAACACGTACCCATAGCTGGCGGCCGGGTTGCGCGCCTGGACCAGCACGCCGCTCCGCCCGATGGTGCGGAGCTCGCAACCGTCGAAGTAGGCGGCGCCGGTCCCCCAGACGTAGTCGACGTTCCCTTCGATCAGGCAATTCTTGGCGTAGAGCCGCCCGCTCCAGAGCAGCGTGTCCTGCAGGCTGACGATGGTGGCGTTGGTGATCACGCACTTGTCGCAGCTCTCGAGGCGCAGGGCCTCGGCCTGCGAGCCCCCCTGCGGCGTGAGGTTGCGGATGGTGAGGTTGGTGATCGTCAAGCCCGACGTGCCGTCGCCGCCCACCAGCGCGCGCGTCTTGGTGCCGCCGTTGAGGTCGTTGTTGTTTACCCCCTGGACGACGGTGCCGTCGCGGCTGGCGCCCTGGATGGTGACGTTGCTCTTGGACTTGAAGTAGACGATCTCGTGATAGATGCCGGCGGCCAGCGAGACGGTGACGGCGGCGCCGTTGTTGGCGGGCACGAAGTCCAGCGCCCCCTGCAGCGAGCAGAACGGCGCCGAGCCGTCCAGCGCCACGCCGATGGCGGCCTTGTTCGACGGCGGCGCCGGGGCCGTCGTGAACCGCCAGGCCGCCGTGCCGGTGACCGAAAAGCTTCCCCCGCCGGGCGGCACGATCGCGCCCTTGTCGACGGTCACAGAGTAGGTCTGGCCGTAGCCGAGCGGCTTGGACGGCAGCATCACGACCACCGTGTTGCCGTCCACGAACATGGGCCGCTGGATGGTGAAGCTGGTTCCGCCGTTCACCGAGGTGGTGGTGCTGGCCGCCGCGTCGACGGAGCTGACCAGCGAGCCGGCGGCGGTGAAGACCGAGATCTTGCCGGCGGTGCCCAGCGTGGGCGGTCCGCCGAACGTGATGCGCAAGGGCGGGTCGGGACAGACGTTGGTGGCGTTCGGCGGCGGGAACACGGCTGCGGCGCCCCCCGGCGCGCCCCCGCGGCTGCCCCCCAGCCCGGAAGCGCCGCCGGTGGCGATCGCGCCACCGGTGCCGGTCGCGCCCGCGCGTCCAGCCACGCCGGCCTGGCCGGCCGCGCCCCCGCTGCCGGCGGTCGAGCCGCCGGCATGCCCCGCGCCGGC
>JAICYS010000469.1 GCA_025934105.1 Myxococcota bacterium
CGCGGTCCGCGATCGCCTGCTCGGCACCGGGCTGTTCGCCCCGTCGGGCCCCGACGCCGGCGCGGCGCCGCGCGCCGACGTGGACGTGCGGATCCTGGGCGAGACCGTGGAGGTCGGGGCGACGGGCGAAGCCCGCGCGCGCGTCGGCCTGTCGATCGCTTCGCACCCCACCGACGCGCCGGGCGCCCTGTCGACCACCCTCGACGGGGCGGGCACCCAGCGGTACGCCGCGCGGGCCGGGCGCGGCGCGAGCCAGGCCGCCGAGACCTCGCTGGCCGCGCGGATCGCCGGCGAGTTGATCGACGGGTTCGCCGCGCGGCGCCGGCTTCACGCGAGCTCGCCCGCCGCCGTGCACGCCGCGCTGGCCGCGGACGGCGGCGACCTGCGCGAGGAGGCCATCCGCGTCGCCGGCGAGCGGCAGCTGCGGGGCGAGGCGCCGCTGCTGCTCAAGCTGCTGGACGATCCCGACGAGCGGACGCGCGACGCCGCGCTCGGTGCCCTCATCGCGCTCGGCGATCGCCGAGCCGTGAGCGTCTTGACCCGTTCGCGGTCGCTGCGCGACCGGCGTGAGATGCACAAGATCATCGAAGCCGTCTCGATCCTGGGTGGTCAGGAGGCCGACGATTACCTGAGCTTCATCGCCGCCACGCACGACGACGACGACATCCGGGCCGCCGCCGCCGCCGCCCGCCAGCGCCTGCTGCGACGCGAGGGGGCAGGGGGGAGCCCCGGTCCTTGACCCGTCGCCAACCGCCGGCGCCAGCTTCAAATTCTGCAAGAATTATCGTATGCTCTAGGTGTGGAGGTAGCCAACCGAGTTGACAGCGGGCCGATCGAAGAGGCGCCTGCGCTTCCCGAGCGGTACCGCATCCAGGGCCGCCTGGGCTCGGGCGGGCAGGCCGAAACCTTCACGGTCGTCGACGGCCACGACGGCGCCGAGCGCGTCCTCAAACTGTTCCGCGGGGTCGAGCAGGGCGGCGCGCTGGGCGAGTTTCGCAGCCTCGAGACCCTGGTTCACCCCAGCATCGTTCGCTTGCGCGACCTCGGGCGGACGCGCGACGGCCGCCCGTTCCTGGTCACCGACAAGATCTCCGGCCCGCCGCTGGAACGGCTGACCGCGATCGCCGACGACGAGGCGCGGCGGCGGGCGCTGGCGCGCGTCGCGACCGACCTGGCGACGGCGCTGGCCCTCCTGCACGCCCGGGGCATCGCCCACGGCGACGTCACGCCGGCGAACGTGCGGCTGGCCGATCGGTCGGACGGCGGCCCGCCGGGCGCGGTGCTGCTGGACTTCGGCCTGGCCGGGCCACCGCTGGCGGGTGGTGGCGCTGCGCGCGGCACGCTCGGGTACGCCGCGCCCGAAGCGCTGACCGGGGCGCGGACGCCGGCGACCGATCTGTTCGGCCTGGGCGCCACGCTCTACGAGGCCTGGTGCGGCGCGCCTCCCTTCGGGCGCGGCCTGGCCGCGGCGCAGCGGACGCTGGGCGGCCCTCCGCCGGCGCTGTCGGCGGTCCGTCCCGGGTTGGGGCCGGCCTGGGATCGGCTGCTGGACCGGCTGCTGGCCGCCGATCCGGGCGAGCGCCCGC
>JAICYS010000031.1 GCA_025934105.1 Myxococcota bacterium
GCCGGCCGCCCGACCGACCGCCGCGCGGTGAGGGTCGGGAATGGGCAGGCCGGGCGGCAATCGCAGCTTCTGCATCGAGGGTGCCCCCCCGTGGCGCCAGGGGGCTCGCCGCCTTACTGATCAGCGCGTGAGACGCCCGACGGTCGATGGAATCCTCCGGCTGCTGGACCGCAGCTCGATCGTCTGGCTGGCGCGCCGCCGGGAGCCGCGGGGCCGCGAACACTGGCCGCTGGCGGTCTTCGAGGCGGGACTGCTGTTCCCGCAACACGTGCGCGAGGGGCGAGCCCAGCGCAGCCTGGCCCTCATCGCGGGAATGTCCAGTCTGCTGGGCGGCGCCGAGGTCGCCTACGAGCATTACCGGGGCAGCTATGGGCAGCGGATCATGTACACGCCGATCGCGCTGTCGGCCCTGGCCTGCGGCGCGTCCTGGTGGGGCGTGCGCGACCGGACCGTCGCCCGGACCTTGATGCCCGCGATGTCGGCGCTGCTGATCGCCGACGGCGTGGTCGGCTTCGTCTTTCACGTGCGCGGCGTGGCCCGCAAACCCGGCGGCTGGCGCATTCCCGCCGTCAACGTGACGACGGGGCCGCCGTTGTTCGCCCCGTTGCTGCTGGGCATCGGCGGGTATCTGGGAATCATCGCGGCCTTCATGCGGCGCGCCGACGATCCCGGCGACCGGTCGTTTCCACGGCGATTTCGACCGCGCTGGCGCTGGTCCAACGACGTCCGCGAGGGGAAGTTCCAGAAGCACATGGCCGGCGCCACGTCGTTCGCGGCCTTGCTGAGCGGATTCGAGGCGCTCTATTCGCACTACAAGAACAACTTCCGTTACAAGGTCCAGTGGACGCCCATCGTGACGGCGCCCTTGCTGGCCGCCAGCGCGCTGTGGGCGGTGAAGAGCCGGCGCGCCGCGCGGACGGCGCTCCCCGCCACGGCCCTGCTGGCCGCCGCCAACGGCGCGATCGGCTTCCTGTATCACGCGCGCGGCGTGAAGCGCCGGCCCGGCGGCCTCGGCCGGCTGGGATACAACATCCTTTACGGCCCTCCCATCTTCGCGCCGCTGCTGTTCTCGGCCGCCGGGTTCCTGGGCCTCTTGGCCAGCGTCATGCGGCGGGAGAAGCGCGCATGAGCGGCAAAGCCCCCGGCGCGCCGGCTGACCCCCGCGCTCTGTGGCCCGTCGATCCGGAAGGGCGTCCCCTGCCGCCCAAGATCCAGCCGGGCTACTACCCCGGGTACTCGACGCTGTCCCAGCAGGAGTTCTGGGACGAGGCCACCCGGCGGCAGGTCGTGCGCCGGGTCGAGACTCTCCCCGCAATCCGATTTTTCCAGGGTGACGAGGTCACGCTGTTCGAAGCGGTGACCGCCCGCCTTCTTCCGCAGGACGATCGGGCCGAGGCACGTCGCGTCCCGATCGTGCCGTGGATCGACGAGCGGCTGTTCGAAGGAAAGGGGGACGGCTTCCGGTTCGAGGACATGCCCCCCGATCGCGAGGCCTACCGCCTGGGCCTGGCGGGCGTCGCCGCCGCAGCGCACGCGCGTCACCAGCAGCCCTTCGAGCAGCTCGCGGCGGCCGACCAGGACGACATCCTCAAACAGCTGCACCACGGCCAGGCGCCGTCGGAGCACGAAGCCTGGCGGCGCATGCCCGCGCACAAGTTCTTCCTGCTGATGTTGCACGACGCCTGCAAGGTCTATTACGCGCACCCCTGGGCCTGGGACGAGATCGGTTTCGGCGGGCCGGCCTACCCGCGCGGCTACATGCGGCTCGAACGGGGCCAGCGCGAACCGTGGGAAGTCGACGAGCGCCGGTACGCCTGGCGGCCGCCGCCCGGGGCCGGTTCGGCCGAGAGCGAGCGGGTCGCCGGCCAGGAGGATCTCTACGGGACCAGCCAGGGGGGCACCCATTGACGACCCCGAAGTCGCCGATCGGCGGCGCGTTCGAAGCGCCGCCTCCCGGGGTGCACCGCCTGGGATCGATGCAGATCCTGGACGCGCCGATGCGCCAGTTCGACCCCGGCGAGGAGATCGATTACTGCGTGATCGGCGTCGGCGCCGCCGGTGGCGTGCTCTTGCAACGGCTCGCGCGCGCCGGGTTCCGCGCCGTCGGGCTGGAGGCCGGTCCGTTCTGGGACACCGAGCGCGACTGGGTCTCCGACGAAAAGGGCTCGCACCAGCTCTACTGGACCGAACCGCGGGTGACCGGCGGCTCTCACCCGCTGTCGCTCGGCGAGAACAACTCGGGTCGCGGCGTCGGGGGCGGCTCGGTCCACTGGGCGGCCTTCACGCCGCGCTTGCACCCGTCGGACTTCCGGACGCAGTCGCAGGACGGCGTCGGCGTCGACTGGCCGATCGCCTACCGGCACCTCAAGCCCTACTACGAGCTTCTCGAACGCGAGATGCCGGTCTCCGGCCCGCCGCATTTCCCGTGGGGCGATCCCCACGGCTACACGTTCGGTCCCCACCCGATGGGCGGCGTCGGCGACCTCCTGATCCGCGGGTGCACGAAGCTCGGGATCCGCGTCAGCATCGGCGGGCCGGTGGCCATCCTGGCCGGCTCGCGCGGCGACCGCCCCCACTGCATCTACCGCGGCTTCTGCATCCAGGGCTGCAAGGTCGGCGCGAAGCAGTCGACCCTGATCTCGCACGTGCCGGACGCCGTCGCGCACGGCGCCGAGGTGCGCGCGCACGCGATGGCGTCGCGCATCGAGATCGACGCCGAGAACCGCGTGACGGGCGTCCGCTACTTCGACCACCAAGGGGCCGAACGGTTTCAGCGCGCCCGGGCGGTGATCGTCAGCGGCTACGCCATCGAGACCCCGCGCTTGCTGTTGAACTCGGCCTGCCCGGCCTATCCGAGCGGGCTGGCCAATTCCAGCGGCATGGTCGGGCGATGCCTCATGGCGCAGGCGGGGAACGTGGTCCTCGGGCGGTTCTCGGACCTGGTACGGATGTACAAGGCGCCCCCGGCCCACTGCATGACGGAAGAGTTCTACGAGACCGATCCGCGCCGTGACTTCGCGCGCGGGTTCGCCATCCAGTCCGTCGCCCCGCTGCCCATCGCGTTCGCCAAGCAGCTCGTCGCCGCCAAGGGGAGCTGGGGATGGGCGCTGCGCCGGGAGATGATGGACTACAACCACTGGGGAACCATCGCCGTTCTCGGCGAGCTGCTGCCGAATCCCGACAACCGCGTGACCCTGGCGGACGAGACCGATCACCGGGGCATCCCGGTCGCGAAGGTGACCTTCGGCCTTTACGACAACGACAAGAAGCTCATCGCGTTCGCAAAGAAGAAGGTCGAGGACGTGATGTGGGCGGCGGGCGCCGAGGAGGTGGCGCAGGAGTCGCGGTTCGCCCACCTGGTGGGCGGCGCGCGGATGGGCGCCGACCCGCGCACGTCGGTGACCGACAAGTTCGGCCGCACTCACGACATCGACAACCTGTTCATCTGCGACGGCAGCCTTTTCCCCACGCAGGGCTCGGCGAATCCCGGCCTGACGATCCAGTCGCTGGCCGCGCGCCCGGCCGATTACCTGATCGACCAGGCGGCCGCGATTTTTCGGCGCGGCGCCGAGCGATCCCAGGACGAGGTCGCCATCCGCACCGACCTCAGTCCGCCGGACACCTGGGGCCCCGGCGTTCCGCGGCTCGGCGGCTGACGCCGGGGCGACGGTGGTCGGGGAATTGTTCCGCGTGCGCCGGCGAGGCCCGCCCGTCGCTTCGGCCGCGACGTCAGCGGCTGGTCTTGTGCGGGGACGGCGCGGGCGCCGAGCTGAGGGCGTCGTCCTCGACCAGAAGGTTTTGGGCGATGCGCTGGTGCTCGCGAAGGTGTGGTTCGACTTCGCCCAGGATGGCTTCGAGGCCGGGGTCGGTGACCTCGGTGCGGGCGTGGCCGACAATTTCGATGGCCTTCTGGTGGTCCTGCACCATGAGCTCGGCGAATTCGCGGTCGAACGAGGCGCCGCCCAGGTTCTGCAGGTTGTCCAGCTCGTGGCGGGCCTGGTCCAGCTGGCTGCCGATCCCGATCGGCGGCGCCGCGTTCAGGTCGATGCCGTGCGCGCTCGCGTACTGCTTCAAGTGCTGGTCGGCCGCCGCGTGGTCGTGCTGCAAGGTCGCGCCGTATCGCCTCATCGCCTCGGTCCTGCCGCGGCGCTGCGCCATCTTGCCCGCCTCGAGCTCCATCTGGTTCACTCGGTGCAACGTGCCGACCAGCTGCGCGGGCGTGAAGGCCGGCGGCCCGCCCGCGGCCACTGCCGAGCTGCCCCGGACGCCACCCAGCCCCAGCACGGCCGCCGCCGCGATGCCGATCGTGATTCCCCGCCGCGCGTTCGTCATCGTCATCGTTCTTATCCTCCGATGGTCCAAACTGCGGCCGGCGTCATCAGCGGCTATCCGGTCACGAGCGGGGTCGCGGGCGACGGGCGGTCGTTCGGCGCATCATCCGGGCTCGAGCGGATGGCGCCGCTCAGCGGTTCGGACACACGATCCACGCCGACCGAGCCGTGGACGACAGAGGCCGAGGCGCCACCAAGAACGATCCCGTCCTGCCGGCGTGGCTCCGTCGAGCAGGCGCGGTTCTTGCTCGGAGTTCCAGAGCCCGGCAGAGGAGGCTCTCGATGCCAGACAGATCCGTGAGCTGGAAGCGGGCGTTGCTCGCGCTGGTCTTGCAGGCGATCGCCGCGATCGGCTGTGGCGGCCCGGGCACCGTCCAGTTCGACCGCGACCGGTGTTACGTCGACGGCCGCCCGGCCACGCTCACGCAGGTCGAAGAGCGCGAGGCGCTGGTCCAGCACCGGATCGCCGTCCGCCAACCCTGGTTGATCGTGATCACGGTGGTGGTCGTGATGCTGGCCGGGATCGGATACGTCGAGAAGCTGGTGGTGTTGTTGTCGGCCAGCCGGGACAGCAAGGGAGTGGGCGAGCAGCTGCGGGCGGCGGCCGAGCGCTATCGCACGCACCGCGCCCGCTACTTCGCCATGGTCGGCGGCTCTGTCGCGCTGCTGGTGACCGCCGGAATCCTGTACATCTGGGTGGACGCCGACAAGCGCGCGAACGAAAGGACGCTGGCGTCGCTGCAGTTTTGCCACCTGGCGTTGCGCACCAGCGAAGAGACGACGGCGCTCGACGAACAGCGGCAGAACTTGGCGTCGATCCACGAAACGGCCGGTCAGATCCGGCAGATCATCGACAAGCTGCCGCCGGCCGAGCAGGTGAAGGCGCACGAGATCATCGGGCACATGGACGACGCCGTCGGCCGCGAGCGGCGCCTCATCACCGAGGGGCTGGAACGGTCGCAAGACACGGCCGACGCCATCCGCGACGGGACGCTTTCAATCGAAAAAAGCCTGTCGGGCGTGCAGACCGCGCTGGGCGCGCTGAAAGACGTTCCGCCCGGCGTGAAAGCGCTGGCCGACACGCTGCAAAAGGCGGAGCAGCGCGGGACGGCGCTGGAGGGCCAGGTGACGGAGCTGGCGGCCGGCGTCCAGGCGTTGCAGCACACGGTGGACGGCCTCGCCAGTCGGCCGCCGCCCGCGTGCCCGGCTTGCGTCTGCAACCAGCGGCCCGCCGTCGCCGTCGCCGACGTGGCCGGCGCGGCTGGAGAGCGGCCGCCGAGAGTGCGCAAAGAGCATGACGTCCCCCCGGCAACGCCGTCCGCGTCCCCGGAAACGGCCGAGCCGACGGCCGCGAAGCACCCGGCCGCGGACTGAACGCGCGCGCCGGGTGGCGGGGGGCTTTGGCGCTGGTCAGGACTTGTGGGCGTGCTTCGACTTCGCGCTCTTCGCGTTGGCCGGATTGGGCGTGGATTTCGGCTCCGCGGTCTTGGCGGCGAGGGCGCCGGTGGCGGGCGCGCTCTTGGCCGCGGCCAGCTGGGTCTTCGTGGTGTTGAGCTGCTCCTGCAGCGTGAGGACCTTCGCCTTGAGGTCGTCGCGCTCCTTGGTCACGCTGTTCAACGTCGATTGCGTGTTCGCCAATTCCTGCTTCGAGCCGTCACAGCTCGCCAGGAACAGGACCGCCCCCAAACACATCATCGCTCGCATCGGGTCTCTCCTTTGGTTGAAGGGTCGCCACCCGCCCATCCGGCACCTCCTTGTCGGGATTCTCCCTGTCAGGTGCCGGCCGACGCGTGCGCCGCAACGGACGATCGAATGGTTTGTCCGACCACGCCTGGATGAGAAGCCAGGACAGCACGCCCATCACGGCGGTCCATTCGATCGCGCGCCAGATCATCGGTCGGCCACCTTTCAAGAACACCGCGCGCAGCGACCTCAGCAAACGCCGTTCCACGCGGCCCCCGTCGAGCGCGCGGGTCGGCTGGCGGCGCCCGTAAGAAAATGCGTCGGCCGTCGAGCGCGGCGACCGGATTGTGGTCGCCTCGGCGAGCGCGCGCCGGCCGTCGATCAGACGGTCCGGCGCCGCCTGGTGGTTCGAGACGACGCCTCCACGATGCGGACCAACGTCGCGCGAAAGCCGGGAGCGAAGGTCGAATACGCGAGTGGAAGGATGGCCCACGAGACGAGCGCCGACACCAGGCAGAACGAGCAGAACGCGCGTACGTAGAACGCCTGGATGGCGACCAACCCCGCGCCAGCGACGGCCATCCCCACCACGATCGCGCCGTAGACGGTCCGCGACCAGGGCCGCCCCTGGCCGCGGCGCTCGGCGACCGCCAGCCAGATCGCCAGCGCACATTCGAAGAGGTACGCGGCCGCGCCCAGCAACGCATCCGGCACGGGGAGGGCGCGGCTGAGCCGCGAATGAAGCACGGCCTCGGTGGACGCCCCGCCGAAGAGGGGATCCCACACGCGCAGCATCCCCAGTTGGTCGGCGGCGAGATAGCCGGCGACGACGGCGCCGGCGAAGGCGAGCGCCGCGGCCAGCAGCACCCGTGCCGACCAGCGTCCCGTTCGCCGGGTTGGATCTTCGCCCATCTATTCAGGGTGCGGATGACCGCCGGCCAGTCAGCATCGGGTTCGCCACCGGGACGGCGGGCCGCGCCGGGTGGCGGCGCCGTCGTCCGCCGTCGTCCCTTCATGTTCCAACCGAACTGTCGGGCTGCGCGTGGATGGCGCGGCCCCCACCCGAGCCTTAGCTTCGCAGCGCGAAACGTCGCGGACGGTTGGGGAGTTCCTTTGAACAGACCTACCGCGACATGCTGGAGAGCTGGATCCCCCACCGGGGGTGAACGGGGCGAGGCCGCTCTGGTCCCGATCCCGTGCCGCGCGGAAGCGCGCCGCCGCGGGCCGGGCCGCGGCGGGTCCATGCGTCGCGACGGGCGCCTCTTGGCGCCGATCATCTGATGACGGGCGCGGCACGGCTCTGCCGGTGGGGCCCGCTCGGCGCGGGGGCTCGCTGGTCGGCCACGCGGATGTCGTCCTGCAACGACTGGACGCCGCGAACGGAGGCCGCGACCTCGAGGGCGCGCGTGTGCGCCAGCTGTCCCCCGACGGTCCCGAACAGTCGGGCGCGGCCTCGCCTGACCTGCACGCGCAGCTTGGCGAGGTCGGCCATCGGATCGCGCGCCAGGGACTCGCGGATGCCGCGCGCCAAGAGCGCGTCGCTGGCTGGGGCCGGGGCGACGCCGATCCGGTCGATCGTTCGGGAGACCCCGACCGTTCCCAGTGCGTCCTTGACCGCCGCCCGCGCCGCCCGGAGCGTCGGCACCTGCCCGGTCAAGGTGGCGACCCCGCGGTGCACGCTGACCGCGACGTCGTAGGAATCGAGCCGCGGATCGTAAAACATCGCGTCGCGCACCGCCTGGGCGACGGCGTCGTCCGAGGCGAACGCGGCCGCCGGGGCGTGGGGTTCGGCGGGAAACGCCGCCGGATCCACGGCCAAGCTGGCAACGTCGGCGGCGTACACGCCGGTCACCTGCGTGGCCAGCATCTCGGCGCGGTCGAAGTCCGCCGGCGTGGCCACCTTCCCGGTCAGGGTCACCACGCCATGGTTCACCTGGACGGCGATGTCCTTGCCGTCGAGGGGCAGCGCCCAGCGAAGGCGGTTGCGGACGTCCTCGGCGATCTGGTCGGCAGGACGCGCCGGCGGCGGGCTGACGAGGATCTCGTCATGAACGCCGACCACGCCGCGCACGCCGGCCGCCGCCTGGGCCGCCCAGCGCTTTTGTTGCTGCGAGGCGAGAACCCCGCGCAGCGTGACGACGCCGTCGCGCGCGTCGACCTTCAGGCGGCTCTGCTCGCCGCACGGCAGGACGCTCCAGGCGCGCCGGATGCCGGCCGCGATGGTCTGGTCCGGCACCGTCGGGGGATGAACGTCGACCTGGTTGACCACCGCGCGTACGCCGCGCACGGCCTTGGCCGCTTCGCCGGCCCCCTGTTTCGCCAGCAACGTGTCCGTCGCCCCTTTGAGCACCGCCACTCCGTGCTTCACCTGCACGGACAGGGTCCCGGCGGCGGCTGACCCCAACTGGTCGGCGATGGCGGCCCGGACTCCGCGCGCGACGGCTTGGTCGGGCCAGTGCGCCTCCGGCGTGCCGGCGAACCGCCCGGAGCCCATCTCCGTGTGGCGCACGCCGGGGCTGGGCCAAGGTGGCACCGTGGTCGCGGCGCGTTCGCACGACATCGCCAGGCCGCCGGCCAGCACGACGACGGCGGCGGCGCGGAACCCTCCCGGGTGCTCGACCATGTCTCCTCCTCCCATCGTGTTCCAGTCCTGGCGACGCGCGGGCCGCATGCGCCATCCCGGCGGCCGCCGCGCCCGGTCCCTCGCCGTTCCATCGACCCGCCCACCGCCGGCAGGGCCGTCGGCCTCGGCGGGTTCCGGTGGAGAGGAATCGCTTTCACGCAACGGACGGCCCGCCCGCTCCGCGCACGCGCCGCCGGTGGCGCGCCGCGGTCGCCGAGCGTGGCCCTCCGCGCCGCTCTCACGAAGAGAGCAGGGCGGTCATTCGCGCGCCAACCGTCGTTCCATTCAGGAACAACGTTCCCCCCAGCGCCAGCGCGGACACCAAGGCCAGGGTCAGCTGGTCGTGCGCGGTGCCGACGTTCGCCAGGACCAAGATCCCCAGCACGATGGCCGCCAGCCCGGCCAGAACTTCCGCTCCGGCCGCCGCCCGGACGGACTCTTGCAACACGTGGTGTTTGGTCGCGTCCATGCTCGCGGTGCCAAAGCGCGCGCTGGCGAGGCGCGCGGTCGTGCCGGCGGCCAGCACCATCGCCCCGCCCGCGACGATGGCCGCGATCGGCAGCAACGTCTCCGGCGCCACGCGAAGCAACGCCAGCACGCCCAACGCGCTGACGGCGGCGCCGCCCAGCACTTCGGCGCTCATGCCGCCGATCAGCTCGGCGCTGTCGCTGCGGCTCTGGCCCGCCAGGCCCATCAGCGATTTCGACTGAGCGCTCAGCGCGCCGCCCTGAAGCAGCATGCCGGCGCCAATCGCGATGAAGGCGACCGACGCCAGCGTGAGCGGCAGGACCCCGACCAGTCCCAGGATCGGCAGAACGATCCCGGCCGCGCCGGCGATGACCTCCGCCAGCGAGCTGCCCGCGGCGACTCTTTCAGTGGCCTCCGTATCCAATCCTCCAGTTCGATCCATTGTGGTTGCCATCAGATACCTCCTTGTGATCGTGACCGGCCCTCTCGATCCGATCCTGGTGCGAGCTTCCGGGACATCAAGCTTGGCCATCGACGATCCTTCGGCCGCGGCCGCGGCGCCCGAGGCCCAACGGGCGCGCGATCGCCGCCGCGCCAACCAGAAGCGGCGAAGCGGGCAGGGTGCGGCGTAGGCCGGATTGGAGCGCGTCGGACGGGAAGCAGGTTCGATCCGGGGGCCGTCGGAAGACGCCGTTGCGCGAACTGGCCAAAGGAGGAGCCCATGTACTCGAACGGAACAGAGCATTCCGAGCTTCTGGGTGACACGTCCAAACGGAATCCATCCTGGATGACGAGCTTCGTGATGGCGGCGAGCAAGCTCGGGCTGTTCGTCACCGTCATGCTGGGCTTTGCCCTGGTGGTCGCGGTGACCTGCCTGGTGTCGCATCCCAGCGCCAGCGCTCTCGCCATGCTCGCCCTGGTCGGCGCCGCTCTGGGCGTCGCGGTGTCGGTGCAAGCCGCCAGTCCCGGTTTCCGAACCAGGCGGTGCGCCATCCGTCGGCAGGCGGCTCCGGTCCTGCCGAACCCGATGGAGTTCCGCGACGCCTCCGTCGTGGGGCTCTTGAACCGGCTCGGTCGCGCGCGCCAGGCCCGCAGCCGGACGGCGGCGCGGAGTCCGTACGGCAGGTTCCACGCGCTGTCGCACGGTCAGTCGGCGCTGGCTGCGCTCGAGCGGCGCGCCATCGTCGTCGCCGCCCGCGCCGAGTACGTCAGCCTGTTCCTGGCCGACCTGTCCGAGCCCGCGTCGCGGCTGGACTCCGAGGTGGCCCGCTTGCGGTCCGCCGAGGTCGAAGCCCCCTCCCCCGAAGCGGGCGGCGCCTACGGGCAAGCCGCCACCTGGGTGACCGAGCGGCGCGACGTGGTCCGGCGGCTCGAGTCGCGGCGGACCACGTTGCTCGCCACTCTGGAGCACCTCGTGGCGGTCCTCGAAAGCATGCCGGCCAAGCTGGCCGATCTCGACCTGCGCCGCATCGAGGAGAGCGACCGGGTGCTGGGCGCCGACGCCGACCAGGCCGAGACCGAGCTGGCGCAGATCGACGCCCCCTTCGCCGAATCGACCGAGCTCCAGATTCCGTCCTGCAGCTGAGAAGGAATGCGACGAGGCGGGCGGGTGAGGGCCGCGCCGCCGCCCGGGGCGGGGCTGACACTCGACGGCCTGGAGGGACAGCGTGTTCGGGACGTGGCGGCTGCGTCCTCACGCTGTTCGCGTCCTCGAGCCGCGCGCGAGACTTAGTGCGGTTCGCTGACGAGAGAGACCAGCGACACCGGCGCGTCCCGGCCGCGGTGGACCGGGCCAGCCGGGTCGCCCCGTCCGGCGCCTCAAGTCGGACGCGGTTGGCGGGCCTTCGACGCCAGCTCGGCGGCGAGCCGTTCGAGAATCAGCCGGAGCGAACCCCTCGGGCGATGTCTCTGCACGGACCGGACGGCCGCCCATGCCGCCGCTGTCAGCCCGCTGGCGAGAACGAAGGCCACGTTGGCGCGCCCGATCCGGCGGCCGAGCCCGTCGACGGCGGCCCCCAGCGTCAACTGGACGGCCAGGAACCCGGCGGTCGCGGCGCCCGCCAGGACGGCGAGGTCTCTGGCCTCCACCTTGGCCTGGCGTTTCAGCTCGTCGGTGACGGGTTCGAGCTCCTGGCTCAGGACCTTCGCGGCGCCCGTCCCGATCTGTTCGACCAGCTGCGCAGTATCCGGCGGTTCACCCTTTCGACGTGTCGCCATGGCTGCCTCCTGCCGGCATGCTGGCCATGATCCGCCGCCGGGCCATCGGACGAAGTGGGTACGCTCGGGCCGGCGGGCGGCCGGCGTTCGCCGGAGGTGGCGCGGGAGGTCAGTCCCGTTCGGCCGCTCGTTCACCGACGGTGATTGACCGTATCGGCCGCCGCGTCCCGCTGGATCCAGCGGTTGCCGTCCACCTCGCGCGACCAGATCGTCACCACCTGGCCGGGCATCAACGTCCGGAGTTGCGCCGGGTGCGTGAAAGGTCGCCCGCGCGCGCGGCTTCGCCAGCCGCTCGTCCAAGGTGACGAGGCCGTTGACCTCGTCGACGGCGACGATCGTGCCGGTGGCCCGCTCCGGGCGGCCGAGGTCCGAGGAGCCGACCGAGCCGGTGACCAGCCACCTGGCGCCGATCCCGAACTCCTGATACCGCCCCCGGAAGCGCTGGCCGACCTCGAGACGCGACAGCTGTTGCGGCAGGCCGCGCAGGGCGACGTCGCCGTGCGCGGTGTGAACGAGCAAGCGGCCGGAGCCGACCTCGACCGCCTGCACGACGCCCTGAACGGTTCCGGCGCTCGCGTTGCGGTTGGGGCCGACGCCCGCCAGGGCCGAGGACGCCAGCGCCCCGTTTCCGACCGGCCCCACCGCGCCAACCTCGGGCGTGCCGAGCCCTCGCCCGGCCGGCGGCCGGGCGCGCGCCCCGAGCTGCCACTGTCCGTGGGCGCCGGCCGGACCGGCGTCCGGCAGGGCCGGCTCGCCAGCGTGGCAAGCCGCTGCCAGCGCCAGTCCCGCGATCAAGAGCTTGGCCGCCGGGCCGCCAGAACCGTCGTGCGCGCCCGCCATCCCCGTCGATCGTGGGGCCGCCGTGGCCGGCGCACCATCCGGGAGCGCGCCACCTCGGGCGTCGATCGGGGGCGATGCAGCTGCCGGAGCCGGCCGGCGCCCGCCCCGGTCAACGCAGGATGTTTCGCCAGGCTCGAGCGACGCGTCGCCTGGCGTCGCCGGTGATGAGGTCGCCGTGCGAGAGAATCACACGGTCGAAGTCCCACTCGAGAATCCGTTCCATCGCCTCGCGGACGCGCGCCCTGTCGCCCCACGCGAATCGGTACTCGGGGGCCGGGCCGGGTCGGTTCCACATCCCCAGCCCGCGGAAAACCACCCGCAGCAAGAGGTTGGTGCCGGGCGTGGCCGGCGTGAAGTTCTCGACGAGGTCGGCGAGGATCAGCGTGCGGCTCGGCCGGTGAAAGAAGGCGACCTCGCGCATGACGCGCGTCCCGCAGAGCGCGACCTGCGCCAGTTCGTCGGCCCACAGGCGCGGGGCCTCGTCGCCGAGGACGAAGTCGAACCGGAGGCGCTTGGCCCGCTCGTCGACCCCAGGACAGACGTAGGTTTGTGCCTCCGGGAACGCCTGCTGGCACGATCGGACGTGCAGCCAGTGAAGGTTGCCCGGGGCGATGATGGCCGCCACCGGACCGAGCGCTGCGACTTGCCCGGCCAGGCGGTCGTCGAAGGCACACGGGGAGTGGACCAGAACCTGGCCGCTGGCGAGCCTGATCACCGTCATCCGCGCGTTGAACCGGGCGCCGCCCAGGCGGACGGGGTAGTCCCGCAGCCACAGCGCATCGCGGGCGAAGACTTCGAGGGACGACGTCATGTGCAGCCGACATTCCTTGCGGCGGCCTCTGCCGGGGCAGGGCGTGTTTCGGCCACGGCGGAATTTACCAGCAGGCTGAGATTGAGGCTGCGCCTCGGAACGTCAACCGGAGACGGCTCGCTTCGGGTTGGCGGCGCCCTTCCGTCCGGTCGCGAACCACCCGCCGGCCGGGCTCGATGGGCCCCGGATGGCCCCAGCTCTGGTCCCTTCGCCGAGCCGCCGACCGATCGGCTTGGCGTTCGCGAATGACGGCCAACGTTGTCAGACAGGGGAGGTGGAATCATGAGCACCAGGTCGTTGACGTGGACGTTGGTCTCGGGACTTGTTCTGTCGGCGTCTTCCACGCTGTGGGCGGCGCCGCCGACGGACCAGAACAGCGCGCAAAACAGCGCTCCGGCCGGCGAGCAGACGGCCGAGCGGAGCGGACAGGCGGCGGACGACGCCTCGCTCGCCACGGATCTCAGGGCCAGCCTGGCCGACCGAGTTCCCGGCGCCGGCGGTATCAGCGTCGAGGCCAGCCGCGGCGTGGTGGCGCTGTCGGGAACGGTCGGCTCGGAGGCGGCGAAGCGTCGCGCGGTGAGCATCGCTTGGCAGATGGCCGGCGTGAGGCGCGTCGACGACCAGCTTCAGGTTCGAGCCGCGCGCTGACGGTGGATGAGGCCCCGCAAATGCCGCCAGTCTCCGGGGGCCTGCCCATATCGTCGCGTCGCGCCCGTGGCCACCCTGGGTCGGCAACGTGCGCAAACTGCTCAAGGCCTACCTGAAAAACACGGCGCGGGCGTGGTTCACCGGGTCCCCTTGGTTCGACCCGATGCTGCCCACGCTGTACGTGACCGCGCTCTGCAACCTTCGCTGTACCTACTGCGAGGACTTCGGCGCGCATCGCAACGCCGACTACCGCGGGCAGACCCTCTCGGCCGACAAGATGAAGCGATTGATCGACATCCTCGCCGACGAGTGCGACCTGCTTTACGTCACCGGCGGGGAGCCCACCATGCGACCGGATCTGCCCGAGATCCTGGGGCACGCGCGATCGCGCGGCCTGCGCTACCTTGCCATGAATACCAACGCCGTCCGCCTCCGCGAGCACGAGGAGGTGCTCGACCTGGTCGACAACCTGGTGATCTCGCTGGACGACCTGGACGCGGGCCGGTGGGATTCGAGCCTGGCCGCCCAACCAGAGCGCGTTCGCAGCCTGCTCGAGAACGTCGGCTGGGCCGCCGGTGAACAACGCCGGCGCCGTTTCACGCTGACGGTCACGTGCGTCGTGATGCCCGGGCGGGTCGCCGCCGCCCGCCGCGTGCGCGGGTTCGTGTACGACCTCGGCGCGCAGTTCTCCGCTCAGCATCTCTCGGTCGGACGGCTTCCTTCGCCCGCCCTGACCGCCGATCCCGAATATGGGCAGTTCATGCGCGAGCTGCTGGCCGACAAGCGCGCCGGCAAGGGCGTCTCCGGCAGCGACCTTTACCTCTCCCGGCCTGGAGCGAGCGCGACCAATGGCTGTACGCCGACGGCGGCTCCGCACGTCGATTGGATGGGCCGGCTGGCCTACCCGTGCCGGGAATTGCCCGACCACGTCCTGGTCGACTTGTTGGCGGCTGGGTCGCTGCGCGCGGCCATGCGCGAAGGCGCTCGGCGGTGGGGCGCGCCGCCGGCCGATTGCCGCCGGTGCGGCGAGCGCTGCTACGTCGAGATCTCATCGCTGGTGCGCCATCCGGCGGCGCTGGCCCGCGAAGCGCTCGGATACCTCCGCCACCCGGGCCCGTCGGCCCGCACCTGACCGCGGACGGCCGCCGCCGCCGGGTCAGGCTGGAGGCCGTCAGCGCGCGAGGAGCGCCGTCAACATGGCCGCCAGCTCGCGATCGTCGTGCGCCACCAGCGCCACCGGCACCGTCAGGTCGACCGGAGTCGCCGCGCCCCCGCAGGTCACGAACCCGCGATAGTGCCCGAGCGAAAACTTGAGATGGTAGTCGCACGGGCCAAGCCGGGCCGCGATTCCCGCCCGGCCGATCTGCATGGCCACCGACTGTTCCCCGAACCTGCCGGCCACGTCGAGCATCTGCCCGACGCGAATCACGTCCAACCCGACCGGCTCGCTTCCCAGCGTCCCCGCCAGCCGGCGAGGTTCCAGCCGCAAGTCCAGCGGCTCAGGGCCGAGGTGCCCGCGCACCTCTCCCGGGAACACGCGGAGGCTGAGGTCACCGTCGTTCATTCCCTCCGGCGTGACGTCGGCGATCTCGGCCTTGCTTCCGACGACGAAGCTCAGCGGCTGGTTGGGCGTCGAGATGAGGAGCGGGCCGCCGTTGGGCGGGGGAGCCGCCGCGCGCGCGGGGCCGGCGACGGCCAGGCCGGAGAAGATCACCAGGAGCGCTCGTGCCCATCCACCGTTTGACATCGCCAGACCTCCTCCACTGCCCAATTTGGGGACGAACCCGGGGCTGCGCGACCCGGGGGGGCGATCGGATGGTTGGGGTCTCCCCGCGCCGGTGGCCGCGGTGGCCGCCTCGACGACCGGTGGTGTCGCCGAACGCCCCGCCTCGCGCGCCGCCGCCGGGCCTCCGGTCGGCCGCCATGGTGGGTCACCCGCCGGACGCGGCGCCGCCCGGCCGTGGCTCAGAACTGCGCTTGCAGCATCAGGCGGCCTTCGACCACATTCTGGCGGGCCACCGTGCTCGTGGTCGGGGTCCCCATGCTGGCGAGCACGGTCGCCTGATCCGGCAGGTCGCTGGCGGCGTAGTTGCCCACGCCGGTCTCGGTGAAGACCACGTCGTGGATGATGACCGGCGCGTCGGCGAGCAGCTTCAGGTTCCGCCCCCGGATGTACCAGGCGAGGCTGGGCGTGATCTCCTGGATGGGCTGCGAGCCGGTCAAGGGCACGGTCATGTAGGCGAACTTGCTGTCCGGCCCAAGGACGGCGTAGCGCACCGCAACCTCGAATCGGCCGTAAAGCACGCCGCCCTGCGCCCGCAGGCCCCAGATCTGCACGGAGCCGTGGTCGTTGTCGTATCGGCCGAAGTCGAACTGCGCTTCGCCGGCCAGATCGACGGCGCCGGCCGGGATGCGCGCCGCCGCGTCGGCGCCCGCCTGCCACCACGTTCCCCGACTGAACGGCGTCTGGCCGATGTACGGGTTCCAATTGCCGTCGAGGAGCAGCGACTTGTCCGCCAGCTTCACGTTCAGCACCGTCGAGTGCCCGATCAGCGAGTCCCGCGTGTAAAGGCCGTTGACGAAGAACGCGCCTCTCAGCTTCCGAACCGGCGGGGCGAGATCGCTCTGCGCCAGCACGAACGGCTCGTCGTCGACGTTCCCGATCCCGGCCCGAGCGGCCAGCAAGGGGACGCCCAGCTTTTCGGGCAGGTAGTGATCGGGCGGCACGTCGCGCCCCCCGCCAGTGAAGATGCCCGCCACCAAGGTGAAGCGTCCCGGCTTCGAGACCACCGCGGCGCCCACGTCCCGCCCGACCTTGAAGCCCAGATTGTCGATGGACCGGTCGGCGAATTGAAGGTTTGCCGAGTAGGCGAGCTGTTCGCGCCCGTAGGGAACTTTGAATTGGCCGACCTTCAAGTAGGTCGTTCCCGCCGGCGACAACGGGATGCCGAACGCGAAGTCGAGCAGGCTCAGCGAGACGCCGGTCTGGGACACGATGGTGTCCTCTCCCCCGACGCCCATCTCGGTGTAGAACGAGATGCGGTCATAGCGGCCCGACAGACGCAGGCGGGCGCGGTTGAGGAACAGATACAGGCGGTCGTCGCCCTTGTAGGGGTCGTCGAGGTGCTGCGCGAACCCCAGCGCCTGGATCATTCCTCCGGCGTCCAGTTCGGCCGCGTCCGACCGGGCCATCGGGATCTCGGCGAAGGCCAGCGATCCCCAAACCAGGGCCAGTCCAGATACACCAATCCCTATCGTGCGCGCGTTCATTTGTTGGTCTCCTTGGGCGGGCTACGCGCCGTCGCGCAGCTCCACGTTGAACTTGATGGTGATGGCGTCGGCGGTCTTGATGGCGCCCAACATCAGCGTCGGCGGCGTGACGCCGTAGTCGCTCATGAGCAGGTTTCTGGCGCCCCAGACCTGCAGCCCGCGCGCGGTCGGCCGCGCGTTCGCGGTGAGCTGAATCTCGCGGGTCGCGCCCGCCACTTCGAGCCGGCCGCGCATCTCCAGCGCGAACGTGGCGCCCGGCGCCGCGGCCGCCACCACCCGGTAGCTGGTCATCTCGAACCGGATGCGCGGGAACTGGCTCTGCTTGAGCGCTTTCCACAGGTGTTCGTCGAGGTGCTTGTCGTCGGACTTCAGCGAGCTGACCGGGATCGCGATGCTGAACGCGCCGATGAGGTGGCCGCGCATGAGCGCCTCCAGCGTGGCGGGCCGAGCCGGGCCGGACGCCGATTCGGGCAAGCCGAAGGTGCAGCGGCAGTCGCGGCTGGTCGCCGAGTACTTGTGGAGGGTCGAGTCGCCGTCGATCTCCACCGTGCAGCCCGCCGCCGAAATGAGTGGTTCCACGGCCGGCGCCGGCCGCGCGACCACTACCAGTCCGATTCCAATCGCCAGCGCCGCGTCGAGCGCGGTCATCCTGCTGCTGTGCATACGGCCGACAACTGCAACGCCAAGGCCAAGGCGCGTTCACCTCGCGCTCTGTTGGATCGCCGGCCGGCTGGTCGGCCCTATCGGCTCGAATCAACCGCACGGCAGCGACGCCCAGGCCGGCACCCGGGAATCGGTGGGCCGCCGGGCGCCAGCGGCCTGACGCCCGGAGTTTTGCGCAGAGTCTGCGGATGGGCGGTTCAGCGGCGCAAATTCGTCTGAGCTCCGTCGGGGGCCGCTGCCCGTCGCCGGCTGGAGGCGCGCGGCGCCGCGGCCGAAAAGCGATCGTCGTCGCCGGCCCATCTGGCGACGCGCGTCGTGCGCGTCGCCAGGCAGCCGCTCGGGTTCAGGCCCGGCGATCCAGGAGTCGAACGAAAGCCGGAACCAAGAACAGGCTGACCACCGTCGACGCCAGCAGTCCCCCGATGACCGCGATCGCCAGCGGCTGCTGAAGCTCTGCGCCGGCGCCGATGCCCAGCGCGAGGGGCAGCAGGCCGGCGACGGTGGCCAGCGTCGTCATCAAGATCGGCCGGACGCGAATGGAGCCCGCCTCGGCCAGCGCGTCGGCCAGCGTGGTGCCGGGCTGCCACAGGGCTTCGGCCTGTTCCACCAGCAGGATCCCGTTCTTGACGACCAGGCCGACCAGCAAGACGCAGCCCATCGCCGACGAGGCGTTCAGCGGGACGTGCAGCGCCGCCAGCGTCAGCAGCGCCCCCACCACGGCCAGCGGCACCGACGCCAGCACCGCGGCCGCCAGCCGGGCGTGCCGAAACTGCGCCAGCAGGACGACCGCCACGGCCAGCAAGCCGAACACGATCACCTTGGCCAGCTCCGCGAAGGTCTGTTGCTGCGCGCGAACCTGGCCCCCGATCTCCATCGTGTAGCCCTCCGGCAGCCGGAGGCCTCGCAAGCGCGCGGCGACGTCGCCGGCGACGCTGCCCAGGTCGCGGCCTTCACAATCCGCGGTGACGACGACCAGCGGCCGCAGGTTCTCGCGCAGCAGTGAGCTCGGCACCGCCTGCCGCTCGAAGGTGGCCAGCGCGGCCAGCGACGTCAGCCCGGCTGGTCCGGCCAGGATGGGAAGGTTCCGGATCTGGGCCGGATCGAAGCGGATCTGGTCCGGGTACCGGACGCGGACGCCGATCGGGCGATCGGGCCGCCTCAGGATCGAGGCCACCACGCCATGAAGGGCCGCGTCGAGATCGCGCGACAGAGCCGCGCCGGTCGTTCCCAGGCGGGCGGCGCGCGCCGGGTCGATCCGAAGCTTCAGCTCGGCGGTGTCGCCCTCAAACCCCGGAAACAGGTCCACCAAGCCGGGCACGTCCCGGATGCGCCCGGCGACCTCCGCCGCCAGTTGTCGGAGGCGGGCGTAGTCCGATCCGAACAGCTTGATCTCGATCGGCCGCGGCGTCCCCGACAGATCGTTCAGCACGTCTTGCAACACCTGGACGAACTCGACCCGCGCCTCGGGAACGCGCTGGGCGATGCCGGCCCGCGCCGCCTCGATCACCTCCTCGACGCCGCGACGCCGGTCCCGGCGCGGCTTCAACCGAACCATGATGTCGCCCCGGCTCACCAGCGTGGCGGCGGCCGGCCCCAGCTCGGCACCGGTTCGGCGGGAGTAGGTCTCGACTTCGGGCAGGTCCTTCAACACCGCCTCGATCTTCCTGGCGGTCGCGTCGGTGTCGGTCAGCGACGTGCCGGCCGGCAAGAAATAGTCGAGGACGAACGCCCCCTCGTCCATCGACGGCAGAAATCCGGTCTCGACCACCCGCGCCGCCCCCCACCCGGCGGCCAGCAGGACGGCGGCGCCGGCCACGCCCAGCCAGGGCCGCCGCAGCATCGGGCCAACCGCCCTCCGATAGCCGCGGACGTACCACGCGCCGGCTCCCGTCGCGGGCCGGCGCGGGCGCATCAGACCCGCGGCGGCCAGCGGCACGACGGTGAGCGCCACGGCCAGCGACAGCAGCACGGCGGACGTCAGCGTGACCGCCAGCGCCGCGAAAAACCGACCGACCAGCCCCTCCAGGGCCGCCAGCGGGATGAAGACCACGACCGTCGTCACCGTGGTGCCGACCAGCGCGGCCAGCAGATCGCGCGTCCCCGCCCTCACCGCGACGCCGAGCTCCGCTCCCTGTTCCAGGCGGCGGCGAATGGCCTCGACGACGACGATGGCGTCGTCGATGACCAGGCCGATGGCCACCGCCAGGCCGCCCATCGACATCAGGTTCAGGCTCTGGCCCAGCAGGCGGACCGGCACGAACGTCATCGCCAGCGTCAAGGGGACCGCCACCGCCGACGCCAGGCCGGCCCGCAGGTCTCCCAGGAACAGCGCGATGACCGCCAGGCAGAGCCCGATGCCGATCAGGATCGCGTCGCGCACCGACCGCATCGACTCGCCGACCAGCGCCGCCTGGTCGTAGACCGTCGTGACCCTCACGCCCGACGGAAAGCTGGCGGCCGTCTCGCGGACGGCGGACAGAACGCGCGCCACCACGTCGGGGGTGCTGGCACCGGGAAGGCGGCTCACGCTGACGAGCACCGTGTCGCCGCGGGGGCCGGCGACGCGCAGCAGCCGATCCTGCGCCCCTTCGGTGACCCGGGCGATGTTCGACAGCGGGATGGGCGCGCCGGCGGCGCCGGTCGCCACCGGCAGCGCGGCCAGATCGGAGGCGCCGCGCGCTTCGCCGGAGGCCATGACCGTCACCAGCGCGTGCGCGTCGTCGAAGCGGCCCACCGCCTGCAGGACGGTGGCGGCGCGGATCCGGTCGGCGACGGCGGCGGGCGTCAGGCGAAGCGCGGCGGCCTTGAGCGGGTCGACGATCACCTCCATCTCGCGCACGTCCCCGCCCAGCACTTCCACCCGGCCCACGCCGGCCACTCGGGAGATCGCCGGCTTGAGGACCAGCTCGGACAGGTCGCGCAACGTGCGGGGATCGACGGTGCCGTCGACGTTGAAGGTCACCACCGGAAACGAGGTCGTCGTGAGCCGCTCGACGGTGATCTCCGTGTCGGGCGGCAAGGACGTTCGGGCTTCGCCAAGCCGTGACTCGACCAGCTGCAACCCGCGCCACATGTCGGTGCCGGGCACGAACACCAGGGATAGCTCCACCGCGCCGCGGATCGTGCGGGACCGGATCCGTTGGACGCCGAGCACCGTCGCCAGCGCCGTCTCCAGCGGCCGCGCCAGGGCGACCTGCGCCACGTCGGGAGGCGCGTCGCCGGCTCGTGCGACGACCACGATGCGGGGAAAGTCGACCTCGGGATAGACGCCGCTCGGCATGGTCGTCGCCAGCAGCGCGCCGCCGGCGGCCAGCGCCAGGGCGGCGATCCACACCAGCGCCCGCCGGCGCAAGAGCGCGTCGATCACGGGCGGACCTGAATGGGCTCGCCGTCGCCGATGCCGATGACGGGATCGACGGCGACCTTTTCGCCGGCGCTGACGCCGGTGATCTCCTCCTCCTCGCCCTGGCGGGTCCCGCGTTCGACGGCCCGGACGTGCGCAGCGCCGTCGGCCCCGCAGATCACCACCTGGCTGTCTCCCTGGGGACCGAGCCGGATCGCCGCGCCGGGGACCAGCACCGCGCGCCGGGTCGGGCCGACGGCGATCTGCACCGTTGCCAGCACGCCGATGGGCGGGCGCCGTCCGGCCCCGGGGGCGATCGCGGCCCGGACCAGGCCCAGGCCGGTCGCCGGATCGACGGCCGGCGACACGGCGGCGACCACCGCGTCCCAGGTGGTCCCGGGCAGAACCGCGACCGTCACGGCGGCCGGCTGGCCTTTGGCCACCCGCACCAGATCTCCGGCGGTCGCGTCGGCGACGATCTCGAGGCGGGTCGGATCGGCGACCTCCAGCACCGGCGTGGCCGGGGTCCCGTCCACCAGCTCGCCGGGCCGGCGCATCACGCGGACCACCACGCCGGCCAGCGGGCTCCGCAGGACCGCCCGGTCGACCTGGCGGCGCGCGCGCCGCGCGGCGGCCGTCGCCTCGCCCTCCGCGGCCCGGGCCGCCTCGGCGCGGGTGACCGCGTCGTCGACCTCCTGTCGGGCGGCGATCCCGTGCTCGAACACGCGTTCGGTGCGGGCCTTGGTCGCGTCGGCGTTCCGGCGCTCGGCCGCGACCTTGGCGCGGGCGGCCTCGGCCTGCTCCGCCTCGTCGGTGAGGGGCGCGGCGTCGATCCGCGCCACCGCCTGCCCGGCCGTCACGGCGTCTCCCTCGCGGACCAGCACCCGCAGGATTCGTCCCGCCACCTGCGCCGCGATCTGCGCGTCGCGGTCGGGAAGCGGCGCGACGGTCCCGCGCAGCTCGACTGAGTCGCGCACCTGCCGCGCCTGCGCCGGGGCGCACCGCACGGTCCTGGGCGCCGGCGGCGCTTCCGGCTCGGCGTGCCGGCAGCCGGCGGCCAGCGCCAGCAGGATCAGAACCCTCGAATCACCGCGCATCGAGCGTTCCCCGCGCCACGCCCGCGGCGCGTTCCAGATCGGCGATGGCGCGCTGCCAGGAGGCCTGGGCCTCCGCGTTCGCGAACCTGGCGTCGAGGACGGCCCGCTGGGCCTCGATCAACCGCAGCAGGTCGACGCGCCCGTCGCGATATCCCTCCTCGGTCATCTGTCGCGCCGTCTCCAGCGCCGGCAGGACCTCCGCGGCCAGCGCCCGCGCCCGGGCCCCCGCCGCCTGGGCCCGGGCGGCCGCGTCGGCGGCCTGGGTGCGGACGCGGGCGGCGTCCAGCTCCCAGACGGTTTGCGCCACCGCCTGCTCGGCTCGCGCGCGCCTGATCGCGCCGCCCCTGAGGTTCAGGATCGGCGCGTCCAGCGACACGCCGCCGATGACGTCGACGCCGGGCAACGTGGGGTCGCCCTGATTCACGGTCAGCAAGAGATTCACCATCGGCCAGCGGAGGCGCTGCTGGAGGCGCACCCGCGACGCCGCCGCCGCGACGTCGGCGGCGTCGCGGCGCAAGAGCGGCGCCTGGTCGATGCGGCCGCCGACGGCACCGAAGCTCGCGCCGCCCGCCCCGTCGAAGCCGGGCGGGCCCGCCGCCGTGACCTCCGGGGCGTCGGGCAGGCCCATGCTGGCGGTCAAGCGGATGCCCGCCGCGCGGACGGCGGCTTCGGCTCCCGCGGCCTCGGCCTCGGCCCGAACCCGGTCGGCCCGCGTGCGGAGGACGTCGACCTGCGGCCCGGCGCCCGCCTGGAACTTCTGGTCGGCGATGCTCGCCACCCGCGTGGCCTCGGCCGCCGCCTGGCGTGACAACCGGCCGCGCTCCTGAGCTTCCCACAGGTCGATCCAGGCGACGGTGGCCTGGAAGCGTGCCTCGACCTCGGCGGCGGCGACGTCCAGGCGCGCGCTGCGGGCTTCGGCCTGGGCCGCGTCCACGGCGCGCGCGCGCTGGCCGAACAGCGGAACCGGCACGCCGACCGACGCGCCGATCCGGGCGGTCTCGCGCGCGCTGGTGATGGTCAGGGTCGGGTTGGCCAGCGAGCCGGCGACGTCGACCTCGGCTTCGGCCACGCCGGTCCGGCGGGTGGCGAGCAGGACGGCCGGGCCGCGCTGGGCGGCCGCCGACCGCGCCTCGTCGAACGTGATGGGCCGGCCGGTCTGGCCGGACGCCGGGTTCCCGGCCGCCCAGACGGCGCTCGCCGCGACAAGCGCGATGATCCGGGACCGCATCGACCCCCACAGATACCGTTTCTGCATGAGAAGACGATGAGAGCGCGGCCGGGCGCGCATAATAGGCGGAGATGCGCGTCCTGCTGGTCGAGGATTTTCCGCCGCTGGCCCGCTCGGTGGGGCAGGGACTGCAGGAGACGGGGTTCGCGGTGGATCTGGCGGTCGACGGGGCGCAGGCGCTGGACTCGGTCCAGACGGTGCCGTACGACGCCGTCGTGCTGGACGTCATGCTCCCCAAGCTCGACGGGCTCACGGTTCTCCGGCGCCTCCGCCAAAAGGGGAGCGACGTTCCGGTCCTGCTTCTGACCGCCCGCGATCAGCTGGAGGACAAGCTCACCGGCCTCGACGCGGGGGCGGACGACTACCTGGTCAAGCCGTTTGCGTTCGCCGAGCTGGTGGCGCGCCTGCGGGCGCTGGTGCGGCGGCGCTACGGACAGCGCAACAACGTGATCCGGGTCGGCGAGCTGGCCATCGACACCGCGGCCCGAAGCGTCACCCGGCGGGCCCAGCCGATCGCGCTGTCGGCGCGAGAGTACGCCGTCCTGGAATACCTGGCCTGCCGGCGTGGACAGATCGTGACCCGCGGCGACATCTGGGAGCACGTCTACGACTTCGCCACGGAGCCATCGAGCAACGTGGTCGACGTGTACATCGGGTACCTGCGCAAGAAGGTCGATCAAGGGTTTGCGCAGAAGATGATCCACACCCACCGCGGCCTCGGATATTCGCTGGCGTGACGCGCGTGGTTCGGTCGCTGCGCCTTCAACTCGGGATCGCGCTGGGCGTGGTCCTGGCGGCTGTCGTGGCGGGCTTTGCGCTGGCGATTCACGCGGTCACCGCGCGCGCCCTCCTGCGCGACCTCGACGAACGGCTGGCCGGCGACGCCTCCGCGGTGGCCGGGATGGTCGAGCGCGGAGAAAACGGCGGCGGTCCCCAGCTGGAGTACGAGTCCCTGCGCGATTTCGAACCGGGGGCGGCGCCCGGATATTACGAGATCTGGTTGAACGACGGCCGCGTCCTCAGCCGGTCGCCTTCCCTCGGTGCGCGCGACCTGAGCCGTGAATCGCCCGGCGGCGTGGTCGCGCGCTATCGGGACGTCACGCTGCCGGACGGCCGCCCCGGGCGATCGATCCAGGTGCGGACCGCCCCCCGCGTCGAGGACGCGACAGCCCCGGATGCGGCGCCGACCGGACCCGGGCCGACCGTGACCGTCGTGGTCGCGCAATCGACCGCGCCGATGCTGGCCACGCTGCGGAGCGTGCGCTCCTGGCTCTGGGCGCTGGCGCTGGCCACGCTGGCGACGGGAGCCAGCGCGATGTTTCTGGCCCTGTCGCGCGGCCTGCGTCCGGTGAGGACGTACGCGGACGCCCTCTCCGGCCTCGACGACCAGCGCCTGACGGCGATCGCGTCCGCGTCGGCGCTGCCGTCGGAGCTGGATCCGATCCGTGAAAAGCTCGAGGAGCTCCTGGCGCGGCTGGCGGAGTCCTTCGCGCGCGAGCGCCGCTTCACCGCCGACGTCGCGCACGAGCTGCGCACGCCGCTGGCCGCGCTCCGCGCCATCGTCGAGGTGGCCCAATCTCGAGAGCGGTCCGCCGAGGCGTATCGGGCCGCCATCGCGGAAGCCGAGCAGGTCACCGGCAACATGGCTCTCCTGGTGGACGACCTGCTGCTCATGTGCCGGCTGGACAACCGGCAGGTTCCGATCCGACCGCGGCCGGTGGTGCTGAGACAGATCGTCGACGATTGCTGGGCGCCGCTCGCCGCGCGCGGCCGGCAGCGCGGGCTGTCCTTCTCGAACGACGTGGACCCGGAGGCGTCGGTTCACAGCGACCCCGACAAGCTGCGGATCGTGGTGTCGAACCTGCTGGCCAACGCCGTCGAATACACCTCCGCGGCCGGGCGGATCGCCGTTCGCGGCAGCCCCGGTTCCGCGGGCATCGAAGTTTGGGACAGCGGTCCGGAGATCCCGGCCGACGTCATGCCGCGAATCTTCGACCGCTTCTTTCGCGCCGACCCCTCTCGCACGGGCGAGCAGACCCACGCCGGAATCGGCCTCTCGCTGGCCAGGTCCATCTCGAACGTCCTGGGGCTGGAGCTGACGGCGCGGAACGCCCCGGCGGGCGGCGTGAGCTTTCGGGTCGAGCCCCGGGCGACCTCCGCAGGCAATTAGCGTCGGACCATGCCGGACGTCCACGCCAGCCAGGGCGCGTCGGACACCCGGCGGCCGGCGCCCTCGGACGGGCGGCCAAACCTGGTGCGGGCCTGGGCGCGACCTACCTTCGGTCCATGAATCGGCTGCGCGGGTGGGGGATGCTGGTCGTCTTGGGGACGGGCGTGATGTCGTGCGGCGCCGAAGGCGGCGGCCCGTCGCCGGACCGCGCGATCGGGCGCCTGCGACGGTTGGCTGCGCGCCGGCGCCAATGACGACTTCGCCATCGGTTATTATCGCGCGGCCGATCTGGGCTTCTTCGGCCGGGCGGTGCCGCAATGGACGGTGCTCGATCGCTACTTCGCGCCCATCATGGCCGAGACCTACCCCCGCTCTTGCCGGTCGCGCCCGGCCCCTTCGGCGCGCCCTGCCTGGCACCGGCGCCGCCACCGTCGGGAGAGGCCGAGCTGGCGGACCTGGCGACGCTGGCCCGCGCCGCCGGCTGGCCGCTGCCGGCCGCGGGCCGCGCGCCGTGAGCCTGCCCGACCGGCGCCGGCTGGACCCGTCGGAGGCCATGTTCGCGGGCAATCGCAGCACGGTGGCGTATTCGGTGTTCGGCAGCGGCCGCGTCGATCGGAATTGCCTGGCGACTGCGTTCGAGAGCTTGCGCCGCGCCTACCCGGTGCTGGCGGCCAGGATCGTCCCCAGCGGGCCGGAATGGACGATCGAGCCCGCGCCCCGGCCGCCCGAATTGCGGCTCGGGGCCGACACCGGCCTGCCGCCGGCAGGGTTCGAGGTGGTCGGAGCCGACGCCGTGTGCGCGGTCGATCTGGGCCAGGGGGACGGCGACTTCCGGTTGACCCTGCTGACCCACCACGGCGTCGCGGACGCCGCCGCTTCGTTGCGATACCTGGAGAGGCTGTGCCAGCTCTACACCGACACGGTCGAGAGGGGCGCGCCCGCTTCCGTGGCCGCTCACCCGCTGCCCTCGTCCCTGGAGCAGTTTCTGGCGGCGCGCGGCTTCGACGTGGCGGCGACCTCGCCGCCGCCCCGGACGCGCGTGGCGGCGGCCGGCGAACCCGCGAACGTTCCGCGCGTTCGGCACGGGCGGACGCGACTGACGCGCAGCCAGACGGACGCGCTGTTTGCGCGCGCCCGCCGCCACGGAGTGACCGTTCACGGCATCGCGTGCGGCGCGATCCTGCTCGCCGCTTCCGAGGTCTCGCGCTCGACCGAACCCCGGGCGTTCGGCGTCGTCTCGTCCGTGGATCTGCGCGCGCGCGCCGGAACGCCGATCGCGGCCGAGGCGGGAACGGTGATCCAGGGCTTCGACACGGCGGTCGTGCTCGTCGCGCCGGACGACGACCCGCTCCGACTGGCGCGCGCCGTGCTGGATTCATTGAGCGCGAACCTGGCCAATCGAAACGTTCACCGGGCGTTTCTGCGGACGCAGGAGGTCCGGCGCTCCGAGGTGGCCAATGCCCTGATGGTGACGAACTGGGGCCGGATCCCGACGCTGCGGTTCCCGCCGGGCGTGCGGGTGAACGACTTTCGCGCCTCGGCGCGCGGCCTGCGGATGGAGCGGGCGCACGCCGCCGCGCCCAGCTTCTTCGTCACGACCTGCGATGGGCGCCTGGGCGTCGACCATCCCGCTTGGGTCGTCGACGATTCGGATCCCACGGTGGCGTGGCGTGCGGCCCTGGAACGGGCGTTCCACCGGATCGCGGAGGGGACGTCCGGCTGACGAGGGGCGCGGCTCGCCGGGGCTGCCGGCGCAGCGGGAGCGCGCACCGAGAACAGCTCTCTTGAATGTCGCCGCGCAATCGCTCGTGGATTAGTGTCACGGCCGGCGGCCCCACATGGAACGTCGATCCACCTTGCCCGACTGTTTCAGGCTCCGGCGCTCGGTCCACCCGGAACACGCGGCGCCGGCACGCGCCGGCGGCGCCAGTCGATGAACCATCCCGAGCGCCGCCGATGACGGCTCCGGACCGACCGCTCGTCGGCAGGCCGCACCCGGGCAAGTGGCACCCCCGGCTCTATGCCGCCGAGCTCGCCGGAACGGCGGCGCTGGTCGGGGCCGGCGTCTCCGTCGTCATCGCGATGTTCGGGCGTGGCAGTCCGCTGCCCGCGCTGTTCCCGGACGCCGGCTGGCGCCGCCTCATCACCGGCTTTCTCTTCGGGCTGGTCGGCGCGCTGGTCACCGTCTCGCGGATCGGCAAGATCAGCGGCGCGCACATCAACCCGGCGCTCACCATCGCGTTTTGGGCCGAGGGGAAGCTCGCCGCGCGCGACGCGGCGGGGTACGTGGCCGCGCAGCTCGCGGGCGCGCTGCTGGCCGTTCCGGCGCTGGCGGCCTGGGGCACGGTCGGGTCCAGCGTCGCCTTCGGCGCGACGCTGCCGGCGCCGGCGCAGAGCGCCCTTTGGGCGGTCCTCGGAGAGGCCGGCGTGACCTTCGCGATGGTGACGGTGATCTTCATGCTGTCCGCGCACCGCCGGACGCAGCCGCTCACGCCCTGGTCGATTCCGTTCCTGTTCGCCGTCATGGTGTGGCTGGAAGCGCCCTTGTCCGGGACCAGCGCGAATCCGGCTCGCAGCCTCGGGCCCAACCTCTTGGCCGGCCAGGCGCGCGTGCTTTGGATTTACGTCGTCGGGCCGATCGGCGGCGCCCTCTCGTCGGTCGGCCTGCTGCGCCTCGAGAGCATGCGCCGCCACCGCCCGCCCGCCGCGCGCGTCGCGCACTTTCACCTGGAACGAACCCCCGACCTCCCTTGAGGGCCGATGGCGACGTCCCGTGACCGCCATCGACCTGGCGGCGGCCGGACGTGACGCCGCTTCGACGCCCGAGCACCGGGCCGGCTGGCCTGGCGGGCTCGGGGCGCGTCGGGTCCGCGGCGCCGGCGCCTCTCCTCCCGGCCGGCGCGGTGCGGGATCGTTCAGCGGGCGTTCAGCGCAGCTCGCGGGCGGGCAGGCCGGACCACCAGGAGAGGCTCACCGTGCAGACCGCCGCGATCGAGCCGACGTCGCCGCCGGGCACGGCGCGGAGCCCGCACCCGGGCGTCAGGGCCCAGCCGCCGCTCGCGCGGCGGGTGAAGAACAGGTCGTCGCGGAGGCCGGCGGTCACCAGCATTCCGTAGGTGCCGTGGGTCTCGTCGCCCACGCGCGCCGGGTCCTTGGCCGTTGCGCCGCCCACGCCGATGCCGGCGTGGGCCGCCAGGTGACGCCAGAGCCGCGCCTGCGCCTCCAGCGTCAGGCCGCCGAGGCCGGTCGTGACGCCGCGCCGCGACGCGCTGCCGTCGTCGATGGCCAGGCCCAGGCCCCAGCGGTCGGTCAGCATCTCGCCCAGCGCGATCGTGAACGTCGGGCCGGCCGCCGTCGGGTCGGGCTTCCCCTTGTCCCAGGCGGCCACCGCGATGGCGCCGGCGCCGGCCGAGACGTAGAAGCCCTGCCGGGCCTCGGGCGCCCGAAGCGTTTGGGCCCGGACGTCGCGTCCGGCCGCCAGGGCCAGTCCGACGATCACCAGCGCAGTCGGTCGAAACCGCATCTAGCGCACCGCCGTCGAAATAGCGTCACGTTCGGCCGACGATCCGCGCCGGACGCTTCGTTGCTTCTCCTCACAATACCTACGGGTATTCCTCGTCGTCGCGCCTCGCGTCCAGCGCGGCTTGTCGCCCTCGGCGTTGACGCGATTTCGACGGCGGTGCACTAGAACTCCGCCCGCAGCCCGAGGAACGGCAGGATGGGCAGGCCCTGATTCACCTTCGACTGCGTGTAGTCGTCGTTGTAGGCGATCCCCTCGGGGTTGACGTGGTTGGTGGCGTTCTGCAGATCCAAATAGGCGTCCAGCAGCCAGCGGTCGAACACCCACTGCTTGTCCAGGCGAACGTCCAGCTGGACGAAGGCGGGCTGGCGCGCGCTGTTCACCTTGCCGTACGTCGGGTCGTATTCGTCGGTGATGCTGTTGAACACGCTGCCGACGACCGGCGTCGCGGGGTCCCCGCTGACGTAGCGGAAGCGGGAGGCGATCCGCCAGTGGCGCGGCAGATCGTAGGAGGCGACCACGGTCAAGATGTGCGTCTGGTCGAAGTCGAACAGGCGCCAGTCGGTGTGGCCCGAGTCGAGGCGCTCGGAACGGGAGAGGGTGTAGGCGATCCAGCCGAAAAATCCGTTGACCAGCTCGCGGCGCGCCACCAGCTCGAGCCCGATCACGCGCCCGCGGCCGCCGTTGTCGTAGTTGAGCGGAACGTCCGCGCCGTTGTCGACGCGCGTGGCGCCGGTCGGGCTGACCATGTTCGACAGGCGCTTGTAGAACCCGGTGGCGTCGAAGCTGGTGCCGGGCCGCGGCCGCCACTCGGCGCCCAGCGCGGCGTGGACGGCCCGCTCGGCCTCGAGCGCGGGGTTGCCGAACGCCGGGTCGGTCTTCTCGATGTCGGGCACCTGATGGTAGAGGCCCAGCGCGCCCTTCAGCGCCCAGCGCGGCGACAGCTGGTCGCGAACCGACAGCCGGGGCGCCAGCGTGCTCTGGTGAATGCGCTGGAAGTAGTCGGCGCGCAGCCCGGCCGAGATCAGGAGCGGCTTGACCGGGCGCAATTCGACCTCCGCGAACAGGGCGGGCGACTGCCACCACGGCACCTGAATGTGCGTCTCCCTGGTCTCGCTCAGGTCCTGGTTGCTCATCGGTTGCCCCTCTTCGGGGGGCGGCGGCAAGCGAACGTGCCCGCTGTAGTGCTCGGCGACCGCGTCGGCGCCGGCGGCCAGCGTCGCCCAGGGCGCCAGGCGCAGCCGGAACGTGTCGCGCGCTTGAACGGTCCGCCGGTGCAGGTCCAGCACCAGGTCGCCGAGGCTGATCGTCTCGCCGTCCTGGCCGGCCGACAGGCGCAGCATGTTCTCGATCCCGTCGCGCGGCGTGTAGTGGTCGGCGACCAGCGCCCGCCAGAAGCCGGTGTGCGTGTCCAGCTGATTGCCGGTGGCCTCCTGCGAGAAGTCGGCCGGGTTCTTGAACAGCAACGCCAGCCGATCGTCGGCGGCGAACAGGATGGCGCGGAGGTCGTGCGCGGGGCTCAGCTTGTAGTTCGCCAGCAGCTGCGCGTCGTAGTAGACGGGCGCGGTCAGCCAGTTCACCGGCTGGTCGCTGCCGGAGGCGGCCGCCTTGATGACCGCGTCCAGGTAGCTGCGGCGCGCGGCGACGGCAATGCCCCCGCGCGTGCCCAGCGGCGCTTCCAGGTAAAGTCCGGCGTCGAGGACGCTGACGTCGACGTAGCCGCCGAAGCGCTTGGGCCTCAGCTCTTTCAGGTGGACGTCGACGATGCCGCCGGTGACGCGGCCGTACTCGGGCGAGAAGTTGCCGGGCACGAACTCGATGTTGTCGATCACTCCTTCGGGCAGAACGCTGCGCAGCCCGCCGAAGTGATAGACCAGCGGCACGTCCATGCCGTCGACGAAGATCTGCGTGTCCTCGGGGGCCGAGCCGCGCACGATCAGCAGCCCGCTGCCGGCGGGCGCGCGGGCCACGCCGGCCAGGTTCTGGACCACCGCCAGCGGGTCGCCGAGCGTCCCCGGGACCTTGTCGATGACGTCGGCGGTCAGCACGACGTGCGTGACGTCTTTCTTCGGGCGGGCGGCGGTCACCGTCTCGTCGAGCGGGCTCGCCTGGCCGCGCTCGACGTAGTAGGTCACCACGGTCTTCTCGCCGGAGCGGACCTCCTCGCTCGTGCGGAACGGAAAGTAAGCGGGCGCCTCGACGTCGACGCGCCAGACGCCCGGGGCGAGATCGAAGAACGCGAACCGGCCGTCGCCGCCGGTGGTCGCTTCGTAGGCCTGCGGCGGCGCGGCGCCCTCCCGGACGACGGTCACGACCACGCCGGCCAGCGGGTCGCGCGTTCCCCGCTCGCGAAGCTGGCCGGCCAGGCTCTCGCGCGGCGGAGCCGGACGCGCGCCCGCCGGCGATCCGGTGGACGGGCTTTGTGCCGCGACGGCGGGGGCCTGAACGTGCAGGCGAAATTTGACCTTGTAGGACAGCTCGACCGAGACCGGCTGGGCCTGGCTCTCGGCCGGCTCGAACAGGTACCCGGCGGCCGCGGCAACGGCCGCCGCGTCGAAGGCGCGATCGAAAGCCTCGTGTCCCGTCGCCGCCGGCGCCGCCACGCTGGCCCGGCTGACGTGGCCGGCCGCGT
The DNA here is from genome assembly GCA_025934105.1 of Myxococcota bacterium. Lineage (GTDB taxonomy): Bacteria > Myxococcota_A > Polyangia > Fen-1088 > Fen-1088 > JADGRB01. The sequence goes on from JAICYS010000031.1 coordinate 31,545, forward strand.
CGATGGTCAGGGCCAGGACCACGTCGGCCTCGAGGCCGGCGGCGGCCGCGTCGGGCGGGTACGTGGCGTCGACGAAGACCACCTGCTTGGGCAGCTTCGTCAGCGTGCCGGTCGCGGGCGCGGCGCGGGCCAGCGCCGGCGCCGCCAACACCAGCAGACAAGCGGCCAGCACGCGCTTCATGGCGTGGCCGCCAGCGAGGCGGCGGCCGTCGTCCAGCCCACGCCGCCCCGGTCGTCGCGCACGACGACGATCAGGCGCGAGGTCGGCCGCGGGTCCACGCGGGTGGCGGGCGGCTTCCACTTGTCGGTGCTCTGGCCGCCCAGGTCGTTGCTGCCGTCGATGAACAGCGTTCGGGTGTTGTCGAAGTCACCCACCTCCGCGAACCAGCTGAAGAGCAGCGTCTCGCGCAGCGTGGCGATGCCGCCGTCGAGGCCCGCGCCGAGGTACGTCTCGGCCTGGCTCTCGTCGATCGCGACGTGGAGCGGGCTGTCCCGCAGCCGCGGCACGGACACGCTTCCCGCGTCGTCCAGCACCTGCGCGTCCTGCGACGTCGAACCGACGCTCAGCGCGCCGGGGACGGGATTGGCGTTCGAGACCGCGCCGGCGGCCAGCGGCAACCGGACCACCGTGGTTCCGACCTGCTGCGCCGCTGCCTGCGTCACCCGGACCGACACGCGGATCGGAAACCCGTTCCGGCAGTCCAGCGTCTGCCCGTCGAACCCGGCGGCGCAGAGCCCGGCCAGCGCGTCGGGGGGGAACGGGTTGGTGAACGCCGCGGTCGTGGCCGCGCCCAGATCGTAGGGGGGCAGCGGCGCCGTCACCCCCGACGACGCGAGCATCGCGGTGGCGTCGTCGTACGAAATCGGGCAGACGTCGCCCTGGTTGGCGTCGCCGAGCAGCGGGCACCAGGACCAGCGGAACGCCAGCGGCTGGTCGGAGGGGCTGTAGACCAGCGGCGCGATCGTCGCGGTCTCGCCCGGGGCCGGGTTGACCGGCGACGACTGCAGCGCCAGCAGGCGCAGCTTCGTCAGCAACGTCGGCGAATCGAAGCTGGCGCCGCAGCCAGCCAGGGCGGCGGACAGCAGGCCCAGCACCAGCAGCGTCGCGATCGCGTGTCTGATCATCCGGGCGCCCCGCACCAGCACGATTCGGGCGGCCCGGCAGAGGAAATGACGGTCCAGGCTCATGGGGTGTCCAGGCGGAAGTGGGCGGTGAACGTGAACGTGGTGGGAACCGGGACGCCGTCGCGGCGGGCCGGGCTGAAGCGTTCTTGCCGGGCGGCCTGCCGGGCGGATTCGTCGAACGCGCCGTCGCCGCTGCTGCGCCCGACCGCCACCGACAGCACGCGGCCGGCGGCGTCGAGCGACACGATCAGCAGGACGTCGGCCTCGACGCCCGCCGCCCGGCGCGCGTCGGGATAGTGGGGCTTGACCTCCTGCAGGCGGCGGGGCGGCTCGAGGACGCTGCCCGGCCGGGCGGCGCCGCGCGCGATCCGGTTGGGGCCGGACGGCGGAACGTCCGGCGGGGCTGGCGCCGGGCGGGCCGCGGTGGCGGCGGTGGTTCCGGCCAGCGTGTCCCCGGCCGCGAACGCGGGACCCTGGCCCGTCTCGGAGGTCGACTCCAGCGACAGGCCCACCTCCTGGACCGGCGCGGGCGGCGGGGCGGCC
>JAICYS010000385.1 GCA_025934105.1 Myxococcota bacterium
CACGCTGGTCCTGCTCACGTCGTCGCCGGTGCACGACTGGGAGATCGTCCTCGGCAAGTTCCTGTCGGCGTTCACGTTCCTGGCCATCATCACGCTGGCTTCCGTTTACATGCCGGCGATGATCTTCGTGAACGGGAAGATCTCGTTCGGCCACATGGCCGCCGGCTACCTGGGGCTGCTGCTGCTGGGCAGCGCCACCGTCGCGCTCGGAACGTTCGGTTCGGCCATCGCGCGCACGCAGGTCCTGGCCGCCATCTTCTCGGGCTGCATCGTGGTGGCGCTGATCGTCTGCTGGCTGCTGTCCAAGGTGACCGAGCGGCCGCTCAACGACGTATTCGTCGCGCTGGCCCTGCACGGCAAGCACTTCCCGCCCTTTCAAGCGGGCACCGTCCACCTGCGCGACGTCGTCTATTACCTGGCCGTGACCTACGTGGCCCTGTTCGCCTCGACCCGCGTGATGGAGAGCCGTCGATGGAAGTAACCGCGCGCAAACCGAGTGGCCGCTGGTCGGCGCTGTGGGGCGTCGGCATGCTGGCCGTCTTCTTCGGCGAGCGGATGATCGGCTCGGGCACCGGCCGCGGGGTCGCCACCATCGCCGGCCTGCTGATGGTGTTGGCGGCCATCGCCGTCCGCGCGGTGCGCGCGCGGGCCGCCGCCCCCGACCGGGCGGTGGCCGAGCGGACGCTGCTCGGATTTTACGGACTGGGCATGCTGGCGGTGGTCCTCTACTTCATCCAGTCGGACCTGCCGGTCGCCCTGTGGAGCGGAAAGCCGCTCGAGCACTCGTGGCCGCGCCTGGCCACGATGTTGAGCGCGCTCTGGCCGCCGGTCTGGCTGGCCGCGGCCTCGCCGATCGCGCTCATCGAGCTGGCGTACGCCCAGGTGGCGCGCGCGCCGCGCATCGAGGTCGGCCGCGTCCGCGACGCGATGTTCACGGGCCTGGGGCTGGCGGCGGCGCTGGTGTTCGCCTTCTCGATCGCCTACGTCGCCTCCGAGCGCGACAAGAAGGTCGACCTGGCCTACTTCCGCACCACCCGGCCGGGCGAGGTCACCCGCCGCATCGTCCGCAACCTGGATCAGCCGATCGAGGTCGCCGGCTTCTTTCCGTCGGGCAGCGAGGTGGCCGAGGAGGCCTACAACTACTTGCAAGACCTGGGGCGCGAATCCGGGCAGTTCAAGATCGTGCATTACGACTTCGACATCGATCCGATCAAGGCCAAGGAGTACGGCGTCTCGACCAACAGCGTGCTGGTGTTCTCACGCGGGACGCGCCACGAGCAGCTGGGACTCCCCAAAGAGATCGAGAGCGCGAAGAACGCGCTCAAGAACCTGGACAAGGAAGTCCAGCAGCGCCTGCTCATGATGGTCAAGCCGCCCAAGGTCGCCGGGATCGTGCAGGGGCACGGCGAGCGGACCTGGGACCGGCCGACCAGCGACACCGACAAACGGCCCCAGATCAAGTTGTTCCGCGACCTGCTCGTCGATCAGACCTACGACGTGCGCTACCTCAGCGCGGCGGACGGCCTGGCGCAGGACGTGCCCAAGGACATCTCGGTGGTGATGGTCATCGGCCCGCAGCACCCGTACTTGCCCGAGGAGTACGCGGCGTTGAACCGGTTCATCGACCGCGGCGGGCGGCTGCTCATCGCGCTGGATCCTGAGAACCACGTCGACTTTCACGAGGTGCTCAAGCCGCTTTACCTCGAGTACAAGGACGTCACCCTCGCCAACGAGCAAGTGTTCGCGCGCCGGACGCACCAGGACACCGATCGCATCAACCTGATCGCGAACACCTACAACTCCAGCCCGTCGGTGACGACGCTGCAGCGGCTGGGGTCGCGCGCGTTCCTGATCCTGCCGGGAGCCGGCTGGATCAACACCGACCCGAACCGCAAGGCCGACGTGACGGTCGACGCGCCGATCAAGGCGCACCACGCGACCTTCCCCGACAAGAACGGCAACTACCGGCAGGATCCCGGCGAGGAGAAGCGCGCCTGGGAGCTGGCGGCCACCGCCGTCAAGAAGGACGCGCGCGTGTTCGTGCTGGCCGACTCGGACCTGTTCGACGACGAGGCGCTGCCGGCCGGAGCCAACCAGCTATTGGCGCTGGACGTGGCGCACTGGCTGTTCGGCGACGAGGCCTATACCGGCCAGACCTCGACGGAGGCCGACGTGCCGATCTCGCACACGCGCAAGCAGGACGTGGTCTGGTTCTACGGAACGATCTTTCTGGCGCCGGCGCTGGTGATCCTGGCCGGCCTGGGCGTGACCCGCGGCGGGCGCCGGCGGCGGCGGACGGCCGATGCGGGCGGCGCCCGCACCGAAGGAGCGGCGTCGTGACCGGGCGTTCGGTGGCCGTTCAGGGGGGCCTGGCGATCGCCGGCCTGGTGGCGGCGTACCTCACCTGGCAGCGCGAGCCCGAGCGGGCGCCCGGCGCGGCCACGGTGATCGACGCCTCGAAGAGCGACGTGTCGGTGGTCCACTACGCGGACAAAAACACGATCGTCGATTTCCGGCGGGCCGACGGCGGCGACGTGCCGCTCTGGATCCACATCGTCAAGGGGGACGGCGCCCTTCGCCACAACCCCGAGAAGAGGAACCTCGCCAAAAAGGACGACGGCAAGAAGGAGCAGAGCAAGGACCAGAGCAAGAAGGACGAGGTCGCCGAACAGCCGGACACGCCGCGTGACCTGCGCGGCTCGGACATGGCCGTGCGGCTGGTCGACAACTTCGCCCCGCTGGTCTCGCCGCGCGCGTTCGGCGTGCTGGACGCGGCCAAGCTGAAAGAGCTGGGGTTGCAGTCGCCCACCTGCAAGCTGGACGTCACGGTCAAGGGGGACGTCCGGCACTACGAGATCGGCCAGCCCGAAAGGGCGGCCGGGGGCGAGTCGTTCTTGCGCGACACGCGTGACGGGCGGGTCTACCTGATGCCGCGCGGGCTGCTGGCCGACCTGCAGAACCCCGCGCACCTGGTCGACCGCCGGATGCACGCGTTCGAGCTGGCGGACTTCGACCGGATCGTCATCTCGGCCGGCGACAAGACCAAGGAGTACGTCCAGACCGACCGGCAGGTGCGAGCCAAGGCGGGCTTCGCCCCGGCCAAGTCGCCGGACAAGCCGGACCAGATGGCGAAGAACTGGCACGACAGCCTCTGGCGGGCTTTCGCGTCGGAGCTCCTGGGACACGGCGAGGAGCCGGCGGGCGGTAAGCCCACCCCGGTGCTGCGGGTCGAGTACTTCGACGGCCGCAAGTCCATCGGCTTCGACGAGTTCGCGCGGGCCCAGTCCTCCTCGGCGGTGTCCGAGGAGCCCGCCAGCAGCGACGTCTACCTGCGGACCGAACACTCGGCCGGCTGGATGAAGATCCAGACCGGCGCCCAGATCGTCAGCGACGCCCAGAAGCTGCTGGGCAGTCACTAGGCCGCCTCCGGGCGGCACGTCGTCGGGCTTGGTTCGCTCCCGCTCACCGTTGCCTTACGGCAACGCCCTCCTAGTGCACCGCCGTCGAAATAGCGTCAACGCCGAGGCCGACAAGCCGCGCTGGACGCGAGGCGCGACGACGAGGAATACCCGTAGGTATTGTGAGGAGAAGCAACGAAGCGTCCGGCGCGGATCGTCGGCCGAACGTGAC
>JAICYS010000102.1 GCA_025934105.1 Myxococcota bacterium
CAGCGCCACCGGGGGCAGCGGCACCGGCGGCGCGGGCACCGGCGGCGCGGCCGGCTCGGCGGGTCGGATGGGCTCGGGCGGCGCGGGCGCCGGCGGAAGCGCCGGGGTCGGCGGTGGACACGGCGGCGCGGCCGGCTCGACGCCGCTGTTCGCGTTCTACGAGTTCAACCAGACCGCGGGGCCCACCATCGCGGACAGCTCGGGTAACAACCGCGACGGCACGCTGATGGGGACCGCCACGTTCCCGGCCGGCGTGGTTGGAAACGACCTGAACCTACCTGGCAGCACCGGCGACTACGTGGCCCTGCCGAGCGCGCTCCTGCAGGACACGACCAGCGTCACCATCGCCCTTTGGGTGAAAGTGGGCGCCGACCAGGTCTGGCAGCGCGTGTTCGACTTCGGCAACAGCACGAACGTCTACATGTTCCTGACGCCGCACGCCGGCACCTCACCCAACGCGGCCCGCTTCGCGATCACGACCGCCGGCAACACCAACGAGCAGCGCCTGGACGCGCCGGCCGTGTTGCCGGTCGGCACCTGGACGCACGTCGCGATCGTCCTGGGTCCGGGGGGCGGGACGCTGTACATCAACGGCGCGTCGGTGGCCACCAACGCGGCCTTGACCTTGCGCCCCTCCGACCTGGGCGCGGCGGCCAACGACTGGCTGGGCCGATCGCAGTTCTCGGCCGACCCGCTGTTCAAGGGCGAGGTCGACGAGCTGCGCATCTATGCGGCCGCGTTGACTGCCGCCGACGTCAGCGCCCTTTACAACGCGCGCTGAGCCGGGACCGGTTCGCCCAGCATCGCGGCGATCTTCTCGCGGACACAGGCCGCCAGGGCCTCGCGGTCGGCCGGATGCATCCCGGTGGTCGAGATCGGCTCGCCGATCTCGAGTCGGACCGTGCCCGAGCGGATGAGCGCGGAGCCCCGCGGCATCAGCGCGCGCGATCCCTGGATGGCCACCGGGACGATCTCCGCGCCCGAATCGAGAGCCAGGTGAAAGCCGCCCTTCTTGAAGGGATTCAGGCGGCCGTCGCGCGTGCGGGTCCCCTCGGGAAAGATCACCACCGACTGCCCGGACTTGATCCGCCTGGCCGCCTCTCCGATGCTTCGCCGCGCCGAGGCCGCGTTCTGGCGATCGATGAAGATGAAGCGGCCGGCGCGCATGGCCCAGCCGAGCAGCGGAATCGCGCCCAGCTGCTTTTTGGCGATGAAGCGCAAGGGAACCGGAACCGCCAGGAACACGGCCCAGATGTCGATCATCGAGGCGTGATTCGCCATCACGATGTAAGGCCGCTTGGGATCGAGCGGCGCCCGCTGGATCACCTCCAGCTTCACGCCGGGAACGCCCAGCAGCACGCGCGACCACAGGCGCGCCAGCTTGAGAACTGTGTCGCCGCTGCGGTCGACGAGACCGCTGAGCGCGCCCAGCGTGGCGAGCAGGAAGGTGGCCAGCACGAACGAAATCAGCGAGATGAGGGCGCGGATCATGAGAGGCGGGGACCCATGCTATCTTTGCGGCGTGGACTTCCGGAAGACCTACTACATTCTTCCGAACCTGTTCACGCTCTCCAGCGTCATGTGCGGCTTCGTGTCGATTGCGCTGTCGGCGTCGGCAGGCCAGTCGGGCAGTGGTCTCTACCAGGCCGCGCTGGCCATCTGCCTCGGTTTTTTCTTCGACACCGCCGACGGGCGGGTGGCGCGGCTGACCAAGACGCAGACCGACCTCGGCCGGGACCTGGACTCGCTGGCCGACGCCATCACCTTCGGCGTCGCCCCGGCGCTGATGGTCTACAAGTGGGGTCTGACCAGCTTCGGACGGCTGGGCATCTTCGTGGCGGGGCTGTTCGTTTGCGCCGGCGTGATGCGCCTGGCGCGCTTCAACGTGCTGTCGCGCCGCGAGTCGGCGACCGGACACAAGGCGCCCGGAAAGTACACCGTCGGGCTGTCGATCCCGCCGGCGGCCAGCGTGCTGGTCTTGATGGTCATCGCCGCGCACAACCTGGGCCGCTACCGGATGGTCAGCGACAGCGTGCTGGCGGCGGTGGTGGTCGTCCTGTCTTACTTGATGGTGTCGCGGATCAAGTTCCGGTCCTTCAAGGATCTGCGGCTGAACCGCCGCACCGTCGAGATGGCGATCCTGATCGTCGTCTGCTGGGTGCTGGTCGCGCTGAACGGCGTCGACAAGGCACTGATCTTCCTGGTGCTGATCACCGCCTACATTCTGCTGGGCCTGGCCGAGACGCTGCTCATCATGCGCCGCCAGTTCATGGAGAAGCGCCGCGAGAAGAACCAGCCGCCCGACGACCTGGGCGACGACGACGTCCTGCGAGAGCTGGGCGCGTTCGACCCCTGAGGCTCACTTCTTCTTGGCGGAGGGCTGGCCCGACTTGGCGGCCGCCTTGTCGGTCGAGCCGCCGTCGTCGACCTCGACGAACAGGCCCCAGACGGCGCCGATGGCCGGCCCCAGCAGCAGCGGGATGTCGATGAGGGGACGACCGGCCGGCGCGCCCAGCTTGGCGACGAAGGCCAGGTGTGCGCCACCGAACAGCTTGCCCGCGCCCCAGTAGAGCACCCCGCCCACGACGGCGCCGAAGATCCCTTTGAGGGCCGTGGTCCAAAAGGTGTCCTGCCGCCAGGGCGGCCGGCCACACAACATCCCGACCACGCCGCCGATGACGGCATAGACGACCAGCGCGAGGAACCCCCCGGTGATGCCCACCTTGAACGCCCCAGCGCCGATCGCCGCCCCGATGAGACCACCCTTGAGGAGGCCGAGAATGACGCGACCCATGCCTCTGACTATAGCAGGACAAAATCCATCGTCCGGTGCAGGACAGCCGCAGGTCGCCCCTTTGAAATCACGGGATCGCACCTTACTTAAGGTCGCGATCCCCCATGAGCGCACCCCGGGTTCCGACCCTCTCCGACCGAACCGCGGGTGTGTTGCTGCACCCGACCAGCTTGCCCGGGGCCGACCTCGGCGCGACCGCGCACGACATGGTCGACTTCCTCGCCGCGGGCGGCCAGAGCTGGTGGCAGATGCTGCCCATCAACCCGCCAGGCTTGGGGAATTCGCCCTACAGCGCCCAGTCGGCCTTCGCGGGCAGCCCCGCCCTGATCAGCCACGACCGCCTGGTCGAGGAGGGCTTGCTGGAGGCGCGCGAGCGGGTTCTGGCCCCCGACCAGCGGCTGCGCCGGGCGTTTCGGGCGTTCGCGGGGGGTCACCCGGACTTCGCGCAATTCACGGAAGGCGCGACCGACTGGTTGGAGGATTACGCGCTCTACCGGGCGCTCAAGCAGCGGCACGGCGGAGCGGTCTGGACCGATTGGCCGGCCGATGTGCGCGGGCGTGAGCCGGCCGCGCTCGCTCGGGCGCGCGAAGAGCTGGCCGACCAGATCGCGTTCGAGCGCTTCTTGCAGTGGCGTTTCTTTGGCGACTGGCGGGCGCTGCGCGACAAGGCGCACCGGCAGGGGATCGGCCTGATGGGCGACCTGCCCATCTTCCTGGCGCACGACAGCGCCGACGTCTGGCAGCACCGCGACCTCTTCTATCTGGACGACCGCGGCCTGCCGACCGTGGTCTCCGGCGTGCCACCCGACTATTTCAGCCAGGACGGCCAGCGGTGGGGGAACCCGCTTTACCGCTGGGATCGGATGCGGGCGGCCGGTTTCGCCTGGTGGGTGGCGCGCTTTCGAATGGCCCTGACGGTGTTCGACGCCGTTCGGCTGGATCACTTCATCGGCTTTTCCCGCTACTGGGAGGTGCCGGGCGGCGCGCCGACGGCGGCGACCGGCAAATGGCGCAAGGGTCCGGGGGCGCCGCTGTTCCAGGCGGCGGCCTCGGCGCTGGGCAGCCTGCCGCTGGTCGCCGAAGACCTGGGCGCCGTCACGCCCGAGGTCGAAAAGCTGCGCGCGAAGCTCGGATTCCCCGGCCTGAAGGTGCTGCAGTTCGCCTTTGGCACCGATCCCCAGGCCCAGACCTTCCTGCCGCACAACTACCCGCGCGAGGCCGTCGCGTACACCGGCACCCACGACAACGACACCACGTTCGGCTGGTTCCACGATCCGGGCAGCGGGACCCGCAGCGCCGAGCAGACGGCGGGCGAGCGGCGCAATGCCCTGCACTATTTGGGCGCGCCGCCCGACGACGACGGTCGGGAGATCCATTGGACGATGATCCGGGCCATCATGGCGTCCGTGGCCAACGTCGCGATCGTCCCCGTGCAGGACCTGCTGGGCCTGGGCTCGGAGTTCCGCATGAACTTGCCCGGGACGGGCGACGGGAACTGGGCCTTTCGCCTGCAGCCGGGCGCGCTGGCGCCGCCCATTGCCGCCCGGATGCGCGACCTCGCCGAGACCTACGGCAGACGGAGACCGACCGCGTGAAACGACACCTCATCACCCCGCCCCATCGCAACGTCCGGCTGGAAGGCAACCCGTTGTGGTTCAAGGACGCGATCATCTACGAGGCGCGCGTCCGTTCGTTTTACGACAGCAACGGCGACGGCATCGGTGACTTCGCGGGCCTGGCCAGCAAGCTGGACTACCTGCAGGATCTGGGTGTCACGGCCGTCTGGCTCCTGCCCTTTTACCCGTCGCCCCTGCGGGACGACGGCTACGACATCGCCGACTACACCGACGTCCACCCGGACTGCGGCACGCTGGCCGACTTCGACAACCTGCTGAACGAGGCGCACCGGCGAGGACTGCGCGTCATCACCGAGCTGGTCCTCAACCACACCTCGGACCAGCACCCGTGGTTCCAGCGGGCGCGCCGCGCGCCCAAAGGGTCGGTCGAGCGCGACTTCTACGTCTGGAGCGACACGCCCGAGCGGTACCGTGAGGCGCGCATCATCTTCAAGGACTTCGAGCCGTCGAACTGGGCGTTCGACCACGCGGCAAACGCCTACTTCTGGCATCGCTTCTACGCGCACCAACCCGACCTGAACTTCGAGAACCCGGCGGTGCACGAGGCGCTGCTGGGCGTGGTCGACTTCTGGTTCGGCAAGGGCATCGACGGACTGCGCCTGGACGCCGTCCCCTACCTTTACGAGGCCGACGGAACCAACTGCGAGAACCTGGCGCCCACGCACGAGTTCATCAAGAAGCTGCGCGCGCACATCGACGCCCGCTTCGCCGACCGGATGCTGCTGGCCGAGGCCAACCAGTGGCCGGAGGACGCGGCCGCCTATTTCGGCACCGGCGACGAGTGCCACATGAACTTCCACTTTCCGATCATGCCGCGGATGTTCATGTCGATTCACATGGAGGATCGCTTCCCGATCCTCGACATCCTGGCGCAGACCCCGCAGATCCCCGCCAACTGCCAGTGGGCGCTGTTTCTGCGCAACCACGACGAGCTGACGCTGGAGATGGTCACCGACGAGGAGCGGGACTACATGTACCGCGCCTACGCCCACGCGACGGAGATGCGCATCAACCTGGGCATCCGCCGCCGGCTGGCGCCGCTGGTCGGCAACGACCGCCGCAAGATGGAGCTGTTGCACGGCCTGCTCTTCTCGCTGCCCGGGACGCCGGTCCTCTACTACGGCGACGAGATCGGCATGGGCGACAACGTCTACCTGGGCGACCGCAACGGCGTCCGCACGCCCATGCAATGGAGCGCCGACCGCAACGCGGGCTTCTCGCGCGCCAACCCGCAGCGGCTGATCCTGCCGATCAACATCGACCCCGAATACCACTACGAATCGATCAACGTCGAGGCGCAGCAGAACAACCCGAACTCGCTGCTCTGGTGGTCCAAGCGGCTGATCGCCTTGCGCAAGCAGTTCCAGGCCTTCGGCCGCGGGACGATGGAGGTCCTGAACGCCGCCAACTATCGGGTGCTGGCCTTCGTCAGGCAATACGGCGACGAGACGATCCTGGTGGTGGCGAACCTGTCGCGCTTCCCACAATACGTCGAACTGGATCTGGCCAAGTGGAAAGGCTCGCGGCCCATCGAGCTCTTCGGCCACACCGACTTTCCCGCCATCGGCGACCTGCCGTATCTCCTGACGCTGGGCGGGCATGCCTTTCACTGGTTCTCCATCGAGGCGCCCCCGTCCGATCACGCGGCGGACCTGGTGGCCAGCTACACCGCGCCGGCGCTCGCGGCCAGCAGCACCCAGAGCCTGGTTCGGGGCCAGGACCGGGTGGTGCTGGAGGACGCTTTGCCGGCCTTCCTCAACACGCGGCACTGGTTCGCCGGGCGCGCCTTCCGGGTCAGCGGCGTGCGGGTCGAGGACTCAGCGGCGCTGGGCGACGCCTTCCTGGTCGTCGTGCGGGTCGAGTACGCCGATCGCGACCCGGATCGTTACGTGCTGCCGCTGGCGGTCGTGCCTCTTCCGCCGGCCGGGCAATCGATCACGCCCCAGGCGCTGGTGGCGACGCTGCGGCTGCCGGACAGCGAGGCGGTGCTGGTCGACGCCCTCGAGCACCCGGTCACCGCCCGCGGCGTGCTGGAGGCCATCGCGCGGAACGCGCGGGTCCCCGCCGGCACCGGCGTCCTGCAGGCGAGCGCTTACACGGCTGTCGAACCGCCGCCGGGAGACCCGGTCGACATCAGCGCCGCGCACGCGGCGGCGGCGATCCGCTACGGCGACAAATATCTATTGAAGATGGTGCGCCGCCTGGAGGAGGGCGTCAGCCCCGAGCTGGAGCTGCCGCGCTTTCTCGACAAGCGCGTCCCGGGGCTGGCGCCGGCCATCGTCGGCGCGATCGAGTACCAGCGGCCGCGGGGCGAGCCGAGCACGCTGGCCGTCCTGCAAGCGTTCGTCGCCAACGAGGGGACCGCCTGGGGGCACGCGCGCGAGGAGCTGCGGCGCTACTTCGAGCGCACGCTGACCCGCCACCGCCAGGACCCGCCGCCCGACCGGCCGAGCGGCAGCTTCCTGGATCTGGCCAGGATGGAGACGCCGGCGGCGGCGCGCGAGGCCATCGGCCCGTATCTGGACCTGGCCGCGCTGCTCGGCCGGCGGACCGCCGCCATGCACCTGGCGCTGGCCTCGGCCACCGACGACCCGAGCTTCGCCCCCGAGCCGTACACCGCGCTCGATCGCCGATCGAAGTACCAGTCGATGCGGAACATCGTCGGCAAGACCCTGCGCCAGCTCCGCGGATCGCTGGGCCGCGTGCCGCCGGCGGCGTTCGATCGCGGCAAGCGCCTGGCGGACGGACAGGACACGTTGCTGAAGATGTTCGAGCCGTTCCTGCACCGCCGCTGGAGCGGGATGCGGATCCGCACGCACGGCGACTTCCACCTGGAACAGGTGCTCTACACCGGCAAGGACTTCGTCATCATCGACTTCGAGGGGCCGCCGGTCGAGACGCTGGCGGAACGGCGGCGCAAGCACGAGTGCCTGCGCGACGTGGCCGGGATGATCCGCTCGTTCCACTACGCGGCGTTCACGGCCTGGCTGGAGAGCACCGTGGTCCGGGCCGAGGACCGGACCATCGCGCAGCCCTGGGCCGACGTCTGGTACCGCTGGGTCTCGGCCGAGTTCCTGCGCGCCTACCTGCAGTCGGTCGACGACGCGCCCTTCATGGCCACGCCCGAGGATCGGCCGCTGATTCTCGACACGCACCTGATTCGCCGAGCGTTCTTCGAGCTGGCGGACGAGCTGGAACGATGCGCGGAGACGGTCATCATCCCGCTGACCGCGCTCACCGAGCTGGCGGGGCTGTGAGCGCCAGGGCCAGGTAGGCCTCGAACCAGGCCTGGTACGTCCGCCAGGCCGGGTCATGCTGCTGGACCAGGCGCCCGTAAGCGTCCTGCAGGCGCTTCGCCAGGTCGAACGGCAGCGGCGCGCCGCCGGCGGCCCCCAGCTCCGCCGCCATCCAGAGCGCGTCCAACTCGGCGGCGTCGACCGGCGCGTGGGTCCGCTTGGCGAGCTCCCCCGCGTGATCGGCCGCTTGCCCCACCCAGCGCGCGGCGTCGCTCGGAGCGCGGCGGTCGGCGGCGGTGTGCGCCAGCCGGAGCTCGGCCAGGACCAGCGCGCGCAGATCCTCGTCCCGGTCGGAACGTTTCAGCCGGTCGGCGAAGGTGGCGCGCCGCTCTTCCAGGGCGCGGGTCACGCCGGCCAGATCGCCCAGCGACCGGTTGGCGTTGGCCCGCAGCCCGCCCGCGATCAGGCGGTAGGTGTCCAGCACGTCGGCCGGCGCGGCGTGGGGCCAGCGCAACCTGGCGGTGACCCGAGGCTCGGCGAGCTGTCGATCGACGATGTCGAGGTCGTCGATCGCGCGCCGCGGCTGGTTCGCGCCCAGCGCGGCGGCGGCCCGGGCCAGGCGACTGACCAGCCGGTTGCGCACCCCGCCCGGCCCGCTGTCGGCGTCGGCGACCGGCACGGCCAGGTCGTACAGCTCCAGCGCGCGCCCGAAGCGGCCGGCGGCCAGGTTGCACAGCGCCGCCCGGTCCAGCGCCAGCGCGCGGAACTTCTGCAGCCGCGGCGCGTGGGGGATCATCGCCAGGGCCGCCTCGGCCGCCTGCACGGCGTCCTTGTCGCGCCCCACGTGCAAGAGCACGCGGGCGGTCGCGAGCCGCATGGCCAGCGCGGCGGTGTTGTCCGGGAAGGGCAGGCGCTGCCGCTGTTCCAGGTAGGTGAGCGCGATGCGGTGGTTGGCGACCGCCATCTGCAACAAGGCGAGCTGTCCCAGCACGGTCGCCCGGTAGCGGACGTTTCCCTGCACCATCTCCAGCGCGACCAGATAGTGGGCGTCCGCGCGCTCGGCCAGCGCGGGGTTGCCGGTGCGCAGGTACTCCTGGTGCAAGAGCGCGCCGTAGATGTCCTGCGCGGCGCGGTTGTTCCGCAGCGCGCCCCAGTTCGCGCGCAGGTCGGCCATGGCCGCCGCCGCCGCCCCCGCTTGCTCGGCCTCGGGCAGATGCGGGATGGCGCGGGCGGAGAGGTACGCGCGCGCCAGGGCCGCCTGGGTCGCCTTGGCGCCGGCCACCCCCCGGAACTGGCCGATCAGCGCCTCGGGCTTTTCGCCCGCCCGGATGCGCAGGTCCAGCGCGCCGATCAGGCTCTCCAGCGAGTCGGTGCGCTCGGCGACAGCCTCGAAATCGGCGCGGGCTTCGGCCCGGTTCCCGTCGGCGATGCGCTGGTAGGCGCGCGCGGTCAGCACGCGCCGGTAAAGCCGCTGGGCCTGGCGGCGCTCGCCGGTGCCGGGCTTCACGTCGGCCAGATACCGTTCGGCCAGACCTTCAATCAGCCGGCCGGCGCCCTGATCGCCGGCCCGTTTGACCGCCTCGTCGATGACGGCGCGCCGCCGATCGGGGCGGGCCTGCCGCGCGTAGAGGTCCAGCAACCGCGCTTCCACCTCGGGCGGCGGCGTCGGGCCGCGCACGGCCAGGACCACCCGCCCCAGGTCCAGCGCGAACGCCAGCTCCGAGTCGTCCGGGGCCTGCGCCCGCTCGCGCGCCAGCCGGGCGCTCGCCTCGTCGAACGACAAGCCGCGGCTCCACGCCCGCACCGCCGCGCGCGCGTAGACCAGCTGGTCCGGCGCGGCCAGCGACGGCAGCGTGGCCAGGCGGCGGCAGGTCTGAGCCAGCGCCGCCTGATCGTCCAGCTCGCGATAAAGCGCGTCGGCCCGCCCGTGATAAAGCTCGAGGATCGATCGCGGCGTGTGGTCGGGGATGGTGACCGTCTCCAGCTCTCGACGGGCCGCCCCCTTGTCGCCGAGGTCGTCCTGGATCTCGCTCTTGACGACCGCGGTCAGGATGCCCGCCGCCGGGCTGACCGGCTTTTGTTGCGACAGAGCCGCCAGCCGCCGGCGCGCCTCCTCGGCGAAGTCGGCGCCCATCCGACCGCGCTCGCGATCGCGGCGGGCCCGGCGCTGCTCGATCAGCGCCAGCAACGGAGACGACAGCCCCGCCGCTTCGGCGTCTTCCAGCGCCGCCACGTGGCGGGCGTAGAACTCGGCCGGCGCGAACTCGTCCGCGTCCAGGTGCAGCCGCACCAGCCGCACCATGTTCAACCTGCGCCCGACCCGGCTGGTGGCGCGCGCCAGCCGATGCCGATAGAGCAGCAATCGGTCGGCGCCGCTGCCGCCCAGATCGATCTCCTCGCCCACGCGTTCGGCCGTCCAGGCCGAGGGGACCTCGCCGTCCAGCGGCAGCTCGTACAGATCCAGCCCATGCCCGCGCGAGCAGGTCGCGATCAACTGGTCGGCGGCCGGGGCCGGGTACTGGCAATTCCAGCTTTCGTCGGTGAGCTGCTCGGCGAAGGCCGCCGCCGCGACCGCCGGGGCGTCGTCGCGCCGCGACGGAAACGGCACCCGAAACAGCACGCCGTGGTCGTCGTTGTCGATGGTCTCGTCGTGGTTCGAATCGCTGAAGAACTGGGCCACGTAGAGGTGCTGGCCGTCGCGCGCGAAGGCCGGCTGGCTGGACTCGCCCGGCAAATGCAGCGCCAGCTGGATCGGCGGCGTGCCGGGGCGGTCCAGCCGCGCCGCCTCCAGGCGCCCGGACGCCCGGCTCGCGAACGCCGCGCCGACCCGCGGCGCCTGGCGCTCGACCGGCACGTACACCACCCAGCGGCCGTCGGGCGAGATGGCGGGGCTGGTCAGGTTCCGCTGCAAGAGCGGGCGGGCGCTCAGCCCGTGCCCCACGGTCACCTCCAGCAGCGCCAGATCGCCCTGGACGGCCGGACGGCTCACCAGCGCGATCCGGCGCGCGTCGATCCACTCGGCCTGCAACGCGCTGCCCTGGTCGTCGAGGCAGCGGCGGCTGCCGGCTCCGGGCAGATCGCGCACGCAGAGCTGGCCGGTGGCCCGCTCGCGAAACGAGACGTACAAGAGAGCGCGCCCGTCCGGGCTGACCCGCGGCCAGCTTACGTCGGTCCCCTCGTCGAACAGCAGGTGGCTGCGACCGTCGGTCAGGTCCTGCACGTCGATCTCGGTCGTGGTGTTCCGGTTCGAGACGTAATACAGCCTCCGGCCGTCCGGGGCGAGCTGCCCGAGCAGCTGGTCCGCGGACCCGACGGTCAGCCGCTGCGGGCGGCGGAGCCCGTCGTCCACCTCGTCGTCCTGCGCGAACGCGCCGCCCGCCAGGGCCAGCAACGCGCCCAGCGCGGCTGCCAGCGGCCGGCGCTTCAACACCGCTTGGCCTCCCAGCCGCCGTCGTCGCGCTGGATCCAGCCCCCGCAGACGACCCCTTGCGCGTGGACCTTGGTCCAGTTTCGGCGCAGCTGGTCGGGTTTGGCGGCCGGCCGCTCTTCCTGCATCCAGCGCCAGAGCTGCATGCGCGCGTGGTTCGCCCGTTCGACCAAGGTGGCGGTCAGCGCCGCGTCGATGGTGGCCCGACAGGCCGACGGGGTCTCGATCAGCAGGCCGTCCCGCTGCTCGCCCACGCAGTGCTGCCGCAGCAGCTCGTCGACGCGGTCGGCGTCCGTCGGGTCCGCCGGCTCGGCCAGCGGTCGCGCCTTGATCCCCAGCGCCTCCAGCTCGGCCGGCGTCATGGCCACCGGGTGGGGCGTGATCGCGGCGCGGCTCAGATCCCGCTCGAGGTCGTCGAAGGACCCGGCCGCCTGCTCTTCCAGCGCGGTCGCCCGGTCCACCACCACGATCTCGGGCGGGTGGATGCACCCGGCCGCCAGCAAAACCAGCCCCACGCCCCATCGACGGTTGCGCATCACTCGGTCTCCGATTTGGCGGGCGAACTCAGCACCTTGTCCAGCAACGATCCGGTCGGGATGCCGCGAATCTCGTCGATCCGGATCAGGCGCGCCAGCCCGCCCAGCGTGACGCGCGCGCTGGCGAACCCGTGATTGAAGGCGATCCGCACCTGGTCTGGATACCCCAAGAGCAGCGCGTGGCGAATCCGATTCATGGCCGGATCGACCCGGTGCGGGTCCTGCATGTCCAGCAGGTCCAGCAGGTGGCGCCGGCCAATGCGCAGGATCTGAGCCCGCCCCTCGATGGTGCGCTCGCCCGTCGAGACCACCAGCGCCGCGTCGCCGTCGAACGGCTCGCCGTGGGACGACAGCACGCCGCTGGCCCGGACGTGAGTCTCGACCTTGATGTCGTCGTCTTGCCAATCGAGGACGCACCGGCCGGTCACGCGCCCGCCGCGGACGCCCATTTCCAGCTGCCCCAGCGACAGGACGTTCTGGTCGATCGACAGGTTCCCTGCCAGCGGCGCCACCGTCACCACCGGCGTGGTCAGCCGCGCGATCGACAGGAAGCTGCTGTGCGCCTGCAGCGGCGCCTGATCGGCGAAACGCAGCGAGGCGTACGGATTGGGGTGCACGTCGCGCGGGATGGTGATCCCGTCCGGTCCCAGCGCCACCCGGACGTCGATCGGAATCTTGGCGTCGGCGGTCTCGACGGCCAGGCCGGCGTCGGGCACGCGCAGGTTCACGTCGTCCAGCTCCAGCCCGGCGCGGGTGCGGAACATCTCGAGGTCCGCCGATTCGACCCCGAACGCCAACCCCAGGTGGCCGCTGGCCGTCATGCGCGACGGGAGCCGCTTCAACTTGGCCAGGTCCTGATCGAAGCGCCCGCGCAGGGAGAGCCGGCGATCGGCCCCCAGCGCCACCGCGCCGCTGAGCGACAGCGCCGTTCCGGCCTGCGCGTCGGTGAGCCGCAGCTCGGAGATGTCGATCATCCCGTCGGGCTGGCGGTGCGCCGCCAGCTGCAGCGCGATCTCGTCGGTGGGGCCGAACGGGACCAGATCTTGCCCCAGCCCCGCCAGCAGCAGCCGGTTGGTGAGCTCGGCGCGCCCGGTGACCGGGTCGCCGATCAGCGCGGCCGCGGCGGTGTCCTCGAGCCGGGCCACATCGATCCGCTGCTCGCCCGACGCCAGCCGAACCTGGTCCAGGCGAAGCTCCGACGACAGGTCGCGCCGGGCGCCGGCCGCCCGCAGCCCGGCGCGCCAGTCGACGGCCCCCAGGGTCACCTGCGTGGCCCCGCGGGTCACGCCCAGATCGGCGACGTGGACGCTCAGGTCGACGCTGCCGGCGGCGGTCCGCAGCGGGTCGCGCGCCATCCGGACCTCGCCGCCGCGGCCGACGTGCTCGACGAGGCCGGTCAGCGCGGCGTGCGCGTGTAGGCCGACCGCCGCCCGCCGCAGATCCACCCCGTCCAGCGCCGGCACGAATGGGCGCAACACCCCCGCCAGGAGCAAGCGGTCGGCCTTGAGGTCCAGATCGCCCTCCAGCCGCCGCGGGCCGGCGGCGAACCCGACCGCGGCGTCCAGCGCCAGTCGCGCGGCGCCCTGCCCCTCGACGTGCAGCTTCGCCGAGGGCTGGCCGCGATCCACCTGGGCGGTCAGGTGCAGCTGCGCGTCGGGGGCGGCGTGTCCCTCGACGGAGACTCCCTGGGCGGCCAGCGACACGTCCGCGTCGTGGCGGCGCGCGTCCCCGTTCGAGCGAATGCTCAGCACCAGCTGGCGGACGCCGCTCCGCCCGGCGCGCAGCCCCTGGACGCGCAGGCTGGTCTCCTGGCGCAGCGTCGGAGCGGCGCCGTTCAACCGGGCCAGCCGCGCCTTCGTCTCCAGCTCGACGGACAGGCGCCCCCAGTCCAGCTTGCCGGCCAGCCCCGGCGGCAGGAACGGGCGGGCCGCCGCCAGGCTGGGCGCCTTCAGCGTCAGGTCGAGATCGACGTCGTCCGCCCGCTTGTGCGCGTCGACGATCGCCTGCAGGTCGCCGAGCGCCAGCTCGGCCCGCGCATCGCCCCGGCTGGCCGTCGGATGCCGGGCGTCCGGGTGGACGTGCGCCAGCGAGACGTCGATCCGCGCCGGCGCGTCGAACAGGCGATGCCCGCGGCCGTCGAACAGCCGCAGCCCGTCGACCGGGACCTGCAGCTCCAGCGTGTAAGGCGGCCGGCCAGAGAGACTGGTCGCCAGCCGAACGCGAAGCTGCTCGGCCAGCGCGCGCAACCCGGGCGTGCGGGCGTCCAGCGCCGCGACGTCGCCGGCGAGGCTGAACGTGCCGGTGCTGGCCGCCGGCGAGGGCGCGTCGATCCGCACGTCGCGCGCGCGGGTCTCGAGGCGAACACCACGAACGGAGAGACGCGTCGGCCCGGCCAGTTCGACGCTGGCAACGCGCAGGGCGACCTGCCCGTTCCAGCGCCCGTCGGCGGCGCCATCGGCCGCGACGGCCAGGTGCAATCCAGCCAGCGCCACCGCCGGTTGTGACGCCGACGCGCGCGCCCGCGGAACGTCGATGTCCAGGCGGGCCAGGCTCCCCGCCCCAAGCCGGGGCGCTCCGCCGGCGAGCTCGATCCCAGCGAGGTGGAGCTGCACCCGCCCGCCCTGCAGCGCGACGGGCAGCGTCCCCGGAGGCAGGACGCCCAGCAGGCGCGCCAGGTCCACCTGTCCGTCGGCCGACGCCAGGGACAGCCGCGCCGCGCCGTCGGCGACCTCCGCGCGCAACGAGAGCACCACCGCCCCGTCGGCGGCGGCCAGGCGGTCGACCTGGAGGGTCGTGCGGCCCCGGACCGGATCGGGCTTCACCGCCGCGTCCAGGTGCAACAGCTCGGCGACCCGCACCGGCACCAGGTCCTGCGCGCCGACGCGGAGGTCGGTGGCCAGGCTGAAACCCTGCGCGTCGCCGTTCAACCCGATGGCCAGCCAGAGCCGGGCGGCCCCGCGCGCCGGCCCTTGCCGGCTGACGTCGACGGCCAGCGGCGCGTCCGGCGCGCCGGCGCGCACGACGGCCGCCCATCCGCCGGGCGCCGCGTGCGTCGACAGCTCGAGCCGCAACCCGCCGATCGCGTCGCGCTGGACGGCGCCATCCGCCTGAGCGCGCACGAACGACGCGCTGACGCCGGTCACGTCCAGGTGCCCGACCGGCGCGGCACCCGAAAAGATCTGCGCCGCCAGGTGCGAAAGCGGCGCCGGCGGCTTGGGTTTTTCGGGCTTGGCCGGCGGGCCCCCCAGCAGGTCCAGCGACGTGCGGCCGGCCGCGTCCTGTGCGATGACGACCGACACTCCACCGACGGCCGCCGCCCGGATCTTCGGCCCTCGCCCCAGCAGCGACGACAGCGACCAGACCGCCTCCAGGTGGTCGACGCGGGCCAGGTCGGGGGCCAGGGCCCGCAGCGGCTCCGGCGTCGCGATCACCAGCCCGTCCAGCCACAGGCCCGAAAACGGCCGCAGCTTGAGCGCGCGGTAGTCCAGCTCGATGCCGGCGCTCTCGCGGACCAGCCGGCGGATCCGCGCCTTCATCCAGGGCCGGTCCAGATTGGCCAGGATCACCACCACGGCGATCGCCACCAGCGCCGCCAGCGCGCCGATCGCGATCGCGGCGCGCGCGAACCGGCGGCGCCAGGGGCGCGGCGGCCTGTCCTGTGGGGATTTCATGGGCGGGCTTAAGATTGCCGGATGAGCACGCGCCACTCAATCGCCGGCCGGCGTTCCAGATTGCGCTCGTTCACCGCGCGCGATCTGCTCCTCATTTTGATCCCCGTCGCGCTGTTGATCGCGCTGGCGGGCTGGCTGACGGCGAAATCCAGCCGCCTGGCGCCCCCCGCCGTCATCCACATCACGAGCGGCCTCGAGGGCAGCAGCTACCGGCGTTACGCCGACAAGTACAAGGCCATCATCGAGCGGTACGGCGTGAAGGTGGAGGTGCTGCCGTCCGCCGGGGCCATCGAGAACCTGCGGCGCCTGGCCGATCCGTCCGTCAAGGTCGACGTCGGGTTCGTGCAGGGCGGCGTCAAGGACAACATCGACGTCAGCGGCCTCATGTCCCTCGGCAGCGTCGCCGAACAGCCGCTGCTGGTTTACTACCGCGGCGACCAGCCGGTGGAGCTCTTGTCCCAGCTTCGCGGCAAGCGCCTGGCGATTGGCGGGTCGGGCACCGGCGCGCATGCCCTGGCGGTCAAGCTGCTGGCCGCCAGCAACATGACCCGCGCACCCACCACGCTGGTCGAGCTGTCGGGCGACCAGGCCGCCCAGGCCCTGATCGCGGGCGACATCGACGCCGATTTCATTCTGGGCGACGCCGCGCCCGGGCTGATGCAGAAGCTGCGCGCCACGCCCGGCGTCCACCTGATGAGCTTCCGCCAGGCCGACGCCTACGCGCGCAAGTTCCAGTTCCTGTCCAAGCTGACGCTGCCGGAAGGAGCGCTGGATCTCGACCGCGACTACCCGGCAGCGCCGGTGCAGCTGGTCGGCCCGACGGTGGAGTTGGTCGCGCGCCGCACGCTGCATCCCGCGCTGTCGGACCTGCTGATCGCGGCCGCGCGCGAGGTGCATGGGACGCCCGGCCTGTTCCGAAATGCCGGCGAGTACCCGGCCCCGCTGGAGCGCGACTTCCCGATCAGCCGCGACGCCGAGCGGTACTACAAGTCCGGCGAGCAGTTCCTCTACAAGTGGCTGCCCTTCTGGCTGGCCAGCCTGCTAGACCGCCTGCTGGTGGTCCTGGTCCCGCTCGTCGTCGCGGTCGTGCCGATCACGCGCTTGCTGCCGGCGTTTTACCGCTGGCGCATCCGCTCGCGCATCTACCGGTGGTACGGCGCCCTCATGAAGATCGAACGCGACATCCAGCTTCACCCGGAACCCGAACAGCGGGCCGAGCTGATCGCGCGCGTCGACGAGATCGCGCAGGCCGTGCGCGACCTGCGGACGCCCGCGTCCTTCGGCGACCAGCTCTACGTGCTGCGCGACCACGTGGCGGCCGTCCGCCGCCGCGTGCACGACGGCCAGGCCGGCAGCGCCCTCGCCTCCTAGCAGCTCGTCGGGAGCGTCGCCCGAGCCGCTAGGGCACCGCCGTCGAGATAGTGTCAACGCCGAGGCCGACAAGCCGCGCTGGACGCGAGGCGCGACGACGAGGAATACCCGTAGGTATCGTGAGGAGAAGCAACGAAGCGTCCGGCGCGGATCGTCGGCCGAACGTGACGCTATTTTCGACGGCGGTGCCCTAGAACTCCGCTAGAAGCCCACCGCGACCCCGACGTCGAGGTCGAGGTTGAAGGTGAAGTTCGGGAAACCCAGGACCGAGTTGGCCTGCCCGACCAGCGAGAACCGATCGGTGAGGTCGTAGCTGATGCCCCCGCCCGGCCCGAGCAGAATCGGCCCGGCGGCGATGGTGTCGACGCAGGTCTGGTTCATCATCGGACCGCAGTCGGGCCGCGGGATCGACTTCGTGCCGAAAGTGACGACATGGCGGATCTGCCCGCCGCCCGCCGCCAGCGAAAAGAAGGGGTGCCAGCTGTCCTCGCCCCACCGCCAGGTCGCCTTGGCGAACGCGGCGAACGCGTAGTTGGCCGCGTGGAACTGCGTGCCCGCGTGGTACACGTCCGTGGTCCCGGTGATGAACTGATACCGGAGCTGCAGCGACAGCATCAGCGACGAGCTCAGCCAGTACCCGAACTCGGGCGCGATGTGACCCAGCTTGGCCCAGGCCATGCCGGGCGGGTTGATCGACACGTCGTGGTTCAAATCTCCCACGCCGGTCGCCCAGCCGAAGCCGGTCCCCAGCGACAGCGCGGCGTAGTAGCGGTAGTCGGGCGCCTCTTCTTCCTCGCCGTTTCCCGCCTCCTCGGGCGGCTTCTTCTTGGCGATGGCCGCCGCTCCCTTGGACAGGGCGATGGTCATCGGCGCGTCGACGGTGCCTTTGGTCGCGACGGCGTTGCCCTGCGCGTCGTCGGCCTCGATGTAATAGGCGACGAAGTTACCCCCGGTGGCGGTGGTCGGAATCTCGGCGCCGTAGCGCCCCTCGGCGACCTCTTTCATCTCGCGCCCCAGGAACTCGGCAGCCCCCTCGGGCCGATAGGCCAGCACCAGCTTGTCGAACTTCAGGTCCGGCGAAACGCCGACGGTGATGGAGATGGCGCTCCCCTGCTTGGCCTCGGTCACCTGCTCGTGGGTCAATCCGGCCGGCGCAGCCTCGGGCGCGGGCGCCTCGGCGGCTGGCGGGCTGGCGGGCGCCGCCGGCTCGCTGGGCGCCTCGGGCGCGGCCGGGGCCGCTTCGGAAGGCGGCGCCGTCGCCGCTGCCGCGGCCGGTCCCCCGCCCGCTTTGGCCTCGTTGAAGGCGTCCGTCAGCTCGGGCGTCACCAGCGACTTGGTCAGGTTGATGGTGGGCTCGATCTCCAGCGCCTTCTTGAACTGCTTGATGCCCAGCTCCCGCTGCTTGAAACCACCGATGATCACGATGCCCATGTGGATGTGGGTCCGGGCCGTGATGGGGTGCTGTTCCAGGCCGTTGGATTCGGCCAAGTCCAGCGCCTGCTTCAAGATCTTGCGGGCGTCGTCGAACTTCTTGGCCTGGTAGGCGCTCACCGCGTCGCGGTTCAACTGCGTCATCCGGGCGACCACGTCGTCGGCGCTGTCGGCGAACGCGCGCGTCCCCCAGGTGATGACCAGCAGCGCCAACAGCGCGCGCGCCAGCGAAGACAGGACAGAGGTCCGGGGGCCGCCGAACTCCCTCCGCGCGCGCGTGCTCATCGATGCTTGCCTCGAGTCAGGAGAAAAAGAGAACGGCCAAGCTGAGTTACCCTTGTATCACGATTTTCCGAAATCGTTCCAGCCGGTCCGGGACCCTCGGCGCGGGCCCTCACCGTCGGTGGCGACGCCCGTCGAAAATCCGACGGCGGGCGGCGTTTCGTCGGGAGCACCCCCGAAGCGAGCGCGAGAAATCGGCGAGATTTGGGCAGGCGCGACCGAATTTCCAGGAGGCACCTCTTGCATCCGGTTACCTGGTGCTTAATTCGGTTATTTGCGCCTAACGGCTGCTTCCAGGAACCGGAGGTCACCCATGCAGCTCGATCCCAATGACTTGCTCACCCCGAGCGACGCCGCGCGCGTCCTCGGCCTCTCAGCGGACTCGGTCCGCGTGCTGTCCGACAATGGCCGCCTGCCGGCCATGAGGACCGTTGGCGGCCGCCGCCTCTTTCGGCGTGCAGACGTCGACAAGCTGGCCATCGAACGGGCCGGCCAGGTCACGCACCCCGTGCGGACCGTCCCCA
>JAICYS010000203.1 GCA_025934105.1 Myxococcota bacterium
CCCGCTACATCCAAGACAAGATTTCCAACGCCTTGGTGTCGGACAAGGCCGAGGGGTCCATCAACCCGTTCTTGGTGTTGAACGAGCTGGAAGCGGGGCTTAACCAGCACTCGCTTATCAACCGCGATGAAGACCGCAAGCGCTACCGCGAGCTGATCGCTGTGGCCAAGCAGGAGTACGAAGACATCGTGAAGAGCGAAGTGCAGCGCGCCATCAGCGCTGACGAGGAAGCCCTCACCAAGCTCTGCGCCAACTACATCGACAACATCAAGGCCTACACCCAGAAGGAACGGGTCAAGAACAAGTACACCGGCCAGGACGAGGAGCCCGACGAGCGGCTGATGCGGTCGATCGAAGAAAAGATCGACATCCCCGACTCGCGCAAGGACGACTTCCGGCGCGAGATCATGAACTACATCGGGGCGCTGGCCATCGAGGGGCGGCAGTTCGACTTTCGCACCAACGAGCGGCTGCAAAAAGCGCTGGAGCTGAAGCTGTTCGAAGATCAGAAGGACAGCATCAAGCTGACCTCGCTGGTGAGCGCCGTGGTCGACCGGGACACCCAGGAGAAGATCGACGTCGTCAAGAACCGCATGATCCGGAACTACGGCTACTGCGAGATCTGCGCGACCGACGTCCTCAACTTCGTCGCGTCGATCTTCGCGCGCGGCGACGTGAAGGACTAGCGCCCGGATGGACGCCGACACGCGCCGCACGCTGGAATCGCTGCCGACCGTTCACGTTGAGGTGAACGGTCAGGCGGCGGCGCTGCTCGTGAAGTTGATGGGTGACCTCAAGACCGAGGAGCCGATGGCCGTGCTGACGCGGGCCTTGGGACTGCTCGAGCAGGCGGTCGCCGCCAAAGGGAGAGGACAGCGGATCGGGCTTTACGACCCGGGCACGCAACGCTTCGTCGACCTGGTAATCTAGTGCACCGCCGTCGAAATAGCATCACGTTCGGCCGACGATCCGCGCCGGACGCTTCGTTGCTTCTCCTCACAATACCTACGGGTATTCCTCGTCGTCGCGCCTCGCGTCCAGCGCGGCTTGTCGGTCTCGGCGTTGACGCTATTTCGACGGCGGTGCACTAGCCATGGCATTGAGGATCGACCCCGATCATCGCCGCTTCCGCGACATCGTGCGCGGCAAGATCAAGCAGGACCTGCGCAAGTACATCTCGCAGGGCGAGTTGATCGGGCGCAAGGGGAAGGACCTGGTCTCGATCCCGCTGCCGCAGATCACGGTGCCGCGGTTCCGCTTCGGCAGCCGCGATCGGGGCGGCGTGGGGCAGGGCGAGGGCGAGGTCGGCGACAGCCTGGGCAAGTCGGATCCCAACGCCGACGGCAGCGGCAAGGCCGGCGATCAGGCCGGCGAGCACGCGCTGGAGGTGGAGCTGTCGCTGGAGGAGCTGGCCCAGATCATGGGTGAGGAGCTGCAGCTCCCGCGCATCGAGCCCAAGGGCAAGCAACGGATCATCTCCCAGAAGGACCGCTACGTCGGCATTCGGCGGGCCGGGCCCGAGTCGCTGCGCCACTTCAAGCGGACGTTCCGGCAG
Organism: Myxococcota bacterium; assembly: GCA_025934105.1. Lineage (GTDB taxonomy): Bacteria > Myxococcota_A > Polyangia > Fen-1088 > Fen-1088 > JADGRB01. Next base: position 1,556 of record JAICYS010000203.1, read on the forward strand.
GCGCTGCGGCGGCAGATCATGACCGGCACCTACGATCCAAAAAATCCGATGATCGTGCCGGTGCGCGAGGATCGGCGCTACCGCTCCTGGAAGACCAGCCCGCTGCCGCAATCCAACGCGGTGATGATCTTCATCATGGACGTGTCGGGCTCGATGGGCGACGAGCAGAAAGAGATCGTTCGGATCGAGTCGTTCTGGATCGACGCCTGGCTGCGCAGCCAGTACAAGGGGCTGGAGTCGCGCTACATCATCCACGACGCGGTGGCGAAGGAGGTCGACCGCGACACCTTCTTCCGCACCCGCGAGTCGGGCGGCACGATGATCTCCAGCGCCTACAAGCTGTGCGCGAAGATGATCGAGGACGACTTTCCGCCCAGCGAGTGGAACATCTACCCGTTTCACTTCAGCGACGGCGACAACTGGTCGGTCGACGACACCGTCCAGTGCGTCGAGATCCTGAAGACGCACATCCTGCCCAAGGTGAACCTGTTCTGCTACGGGCAGGTCGAGTCGCCGTACGGGTCGGGGCAGTTCATCAAGGACCTCAACGAACACTTCGACGAAGAGGACAGCCTGGTGGTGTCGGAGATCAAAGGCAAGGACGCGATCATGGACTCGATTCGCGACTTCCTGGGGAAGGGGAAGTGAAGACTGTGTCGAAGGTCGCGAGCCAAGGGCGGCTTTGCCGCCGGCAGCGAGGGGGGATCGGGGACTCGCGAGCGGCAGCGAGCCGGGCCTCCGTAAAGAGGAAGGGGAAGTAAGCGTGGCGTCGCTGCCCCCGTACCTGGTCGACATCCAGCGCGAGATCGAGGGCTACGCCCGCGCGTACGGGCTGGACTTCTGGGACTGCGAGTTCGAGATCCTCGACTACAAGAAGATGCAGGAGGTGGCGGCCTTCGGCGGGTTCCCGGTGCGGTACCCGCACTGGCGGTTCGGGATGGAGTTCGAGCACCTGACCAAGAGCCACGTCTACGGGTTCTCGAAGATTTACGAGATGGTCATCAACAACAACCCCGCCTACGCGTATCTGCTGGAGGGGAACTCGCTGGTCGACCAGAAGATGGTCATCGCGCACGTGCTGGGCCACGTCGACTTCTTCAAGAACAACTACTTCTTCTCGAAGACCAACCGCCGGATGATCGACGGGATGGCGAACCACGCCACGCGCGTGCGGCGCCACATGGAGCGCCTGGGCATCGAGAAGGTCGAGAGCTTCATCGACGCCTGCCTCTGCATCGAGAACCTGATCGACACCATGTCGCCGTTCATCGTGCGCAAGCCGCCGGCCGATCGAGACAAGGACCGCGAGGAGAAGACCGCCGAGCTGCCGCGCATCCGCGCCAAATCGTACATGGACAAGTTCATCAACCCGCCGGAGTACCTGGAAGAGCAGCGGCGGAAGCTGGAACGCGAGCGCGACAAGCCGAAGAAGAATCCGGCCGAGCCCGAGCGCGACGTCCTGATGTTCCTGCTGCAGAACGCGCCGCTCGAGGCCTGGGAGCTGGACATCCTGGAGATCATCCGGGACGAGGCCTACTACTTCGCGCCCCAGCGCCAGACCAAGATTCTGAACGAGGGCTGGGCGGCCTACTGGCACAGCAAGATCATGACGGAGAAGGCGCTGAAGGTCAGCGAGATCATCGACTACGCCGACCACAACGCCGGCGTGCTGGCGACGGCGCCCGGGCAGTTCAACCCGTACAAGATCGGCATCGAGCTGCTGCGCGACATCGAAGAGCGCTGGGACAAGGGGCGGTTCGGGCGGGAGTGGAACGAGTGCCAGAACCTGGACCAGCGCCGGACCTGGGACAAGCGCCTCGGCCTGGGGCGGAAGAAGATCTTCGAGGTGCGCAAGCTCTACAACGACGTGACGTTCATCGACGAGTTCTTCACGGCGGACTTTTGCGAGCGCAACAAGTTCTTCTCGTTCTCGCTCAACGATCGGACCGGCAACTACGAGATCGACTCGCGCGAGTTCGAGAAGATCAAGCACAAGATGCTGTTCTCGCTGACCAACTTCGGCGATCCGTTCATCTTCGTCGAGGACTCGAATTACGAGAACCGCGGCGAGCTGCTCATGCGCCATCGCCACGAGGGGACGGACCTCCAGATCGACCACGCCCGTTCGACCCTGGGCGCGCTCGGCCGCGTCTGGCGCCGCCCCGTGAACCTGCTGACCGTCGTCGACGGCAAACAAAAGATGTTCCGCTTCGACGGCCGCGAGCACACGGAAAAGACCCTCTCGAACTAGCATCGACAGCGCGGTCGCCGCCGCCGGGCAGGGCCGAGTCATCAGGGCAGACTCGCCGTGGCCCGTCTCTGACCGTCCCGCGGTTCAGCGCACAGCCCGCCGATCGAAGGGCGGTCCGTTCATCGCGGCTCTGGCGCGGAGCGGACGATCCGGGCCATGTCCCGGGCGCTGGGCGAGCGCGGGGCGGGCCGTTCATCGCGGCGATGACGCGCTTCCGCGACTGTCGATGACTCGCCACCCACCCGAGGGGTATCGTCGCGATCGGTTAGAGTGGACATTGAAGTGACGCGCGCCCTGGTCACCGCTGGAGCTTTGGTCCTGGCCTGGGTGGCCGGACGGGCCACCTTGCGCCGTCGCGCCGTCCTCCTGCTGGGACGCCACGGCGAGGCTTTGGCGCCAGGGGTGCTGGCCTCGGTCTGGCTGCTCGGCCTGGTGGTCGGTGAGAGGACCGGATCCGTCACGGGGATGTCCGTGGTGGCGGCGGCCGCGGTCCTTGTCACCTGGGCGCTGGTCCGCGGCCGGTTCCGCCCGCTGCGTATCCGGGCGCCGCGCTGGACACACCTCGATTGGGCGATGTTCCTGTTCGTGGCGGTCGTGTTCTGGTCCGTCGACTTGTGGGACCTCGACACCCACCGGGCGCTGACCGCTCAGTTCCTGCACGGGAACATTCCGCCGCGCGCGCTGAACGACCCCCGATTTCCGCTGGCGTACCACTCGGTTTACGACGCGCTGGTGGCGGTGGTGTTGACGGCGGCGCCGATCGATCTACAGCCCGCCATGGCGCTGGTCTCCATCGCTTGCGTGGCGTTGACGCTGGCGAACCTGCAGGCGCTCAGTCGGGTGTTCTTTCCCAGGCGCTCGGTGGCGCAACTCGCGCGCGCCCTGTTCATCCTGGGGTTCGGGCCAGTCTTCATTCGCTGCGCGGCAACCAGATGGAACCTGGACGAGATGCACGGTCGTACCGCGCAGTCCTACGTCGAGCTGATCCTGCGGCGGCCGGCAGGGTTGGGGATGGCGTTCTTCACGCTCGCGCTTGCCCTCATCGTGCCGTGCTACAGGCGGCGCCCCTCGGACGCCATCCAGGGCCGCGCGGTCTCGCGGCTGATCTGGCTGGTTCCAATGCTGCTGGTGCTGCCGCAGATGTCCGAAGAGGCGACGCTCTTCCTGGCGATCTATCTGGCGCCGCTGGCGTTGGCGCGCCGGCTCTCCGTTCGCACAATCGTCGCGCTGACGGCGGCTGCCCTGGCCGGCGCCCTCCAATCGGGCGTCGTGCTGGGGGTGCTTGGCCACCGGTCGATGGCCACGCCGACCATTCACCTCTCCTGGCCGCCGCGCCTCCCGACCTGGGCGGTCGAGCAGACCGGGGTGCCGCTGCTCTCGCGCCAAGCGGGCGGTTTTCTGACGCTGGAGCTAGGGCCCGTGTTCCTGGCCAGTCTGGTCTTGGCCTTGGTCGGTCGGGATGCGCGCAAACGGGTGCTGGGGGGCGCCTTCTTGGTCGGGGCGGCCATCGCGGTGTTCGCAAGCACCGGGGCTTGGAAGAAGAGCGACCTCGATCGGTTCCTTTTTTACGGCACGCCGCCCGTCTTCATGTTGGCTGCCGCGCTGCCCGACTGGATCTGGCGTGCGGTGGGACGACGCGCGAGCGCCCCCACCGCCGTGCTGGCGGGATTCGGCCTGCTGGTTTGCGGACCGTCCACGGTCTATCCGGGCTGGCAGGCCGGCAATCACCTGACCCAGGAGTTCCGCGCGCATGCCATCGGCGGCGACCTGCGCCGGCATCTGGAGCCGGTGGGCCCTCGCGAGCCGATTCTCACCACCTTGGACAGGGCCAACGACGTCATCATGGCCGGCTTCCTGGTGGTCGCCCCGATCGAGACCAACGAGGTCACTCGGGTCACGCCGGCCCTGTTCGACGACTACGTCCGCCGGCACGCCGACCGCGCGGTCTGGCTGTTCCTCCCGGAGGCGGACCCGCGCGTGGTCGGCCGGCCAGCCGTCGCGCGCGACGGAGGGTACGTCCTCGTCCGCGCGCCGAAACGGGTCGAGCGGCGGTGACCGGCGCCCTCGGCCGGGGCCGTGTCTGTCCCGTCCTTGACCCGTTTGCGGTTGTCGCCGGCTGACGCGTACGATGCCGCAACAACCGGCGGAGCTCCATCCTTGTCCCAAAGAACCCTGATCGTCATCCCGACCTACAACGAACGGGAGGGGCTGGCAGCCATCGTCCGCGCGGTCCGGGCGGCGGTTCCTGCGGCCACCGTGTTGGTCGTCGATGACTCATCTCCCGACGGAACCGGTGAGCTGGCCGACCAGCTGGCCGCCGCGGACGCCCAGGTCCAGGTGAAGCATCGGGCGCGGAAGGAGGGGCTGGGGCCGGCGTACATCGACGCCTTCCTGCAGGCTCTGTCGGAAGGGTGGGACTACGTCGTGCAGATGGATGCCGATTTTTCACACGACCCCGCCGACGTTCCCCGCCTTCTGGCGGCGCTGGACGCGGGGAACGACCTGGCCATCGGGTCCCGTTACGTTCAGGGGGGCGGAACGGTCGATTGGGGGCTGGCGCGGCGATTGATCAGCCGCGGCGGCAGCCTGTACGCGCGCACGATCCTGAGGGCGCCGGTGCGCGACCTGACCGGCGGCTTCAAGGCGTGGAAGGCGGAGGCGCTGCGGGCGGTGGTCCCGGCGTCGGTTCGCGCCAGGGGCTACGGCTTTCAGATCGAGATGACCTATCGCGCGCTCCAGACCGGCGCGCGCGTCATCGAGCTCCCCATCCGATTCGCCGATCGCCGGTTGGGGCGATCGAAGATGTCGGGAACCATCTTCGCCGAGGCCTTGACCATCGTCTGGCGCCTCCGCCTGCAGAAGTAACGGCGCCGGCCCCTCAGCGACCCTGGCGCAGCCGCTGCAGCACCTGGCCGCTCGCCTCGCAGCCGAGGTGATCGTGACTCATCAGGAAGTAACGAAGGACCTCGTCGCCGTAGCGGGGAAGCAGGGGACGGATCGATTCGGCCGCCGGGCGCGGGGGCCGAGCGGCGTCGCCGGCGGCAATCGCCTCGGTGATGTCGCGATGAAACACGTCGGGATCGATCGTCCGGTAGAAGCGGACGTAACCGGGCAGGTAGATGGCGCTGTAGACCACCGCCACCATTACGGTGAGGACCGGCACCCAGCCGCGCGCCGCCCAGCCCATCGCCAGCACCGCGCCCGAGAACAGGACCACGAACGGCCACGCCCCGATCGAGCGCAGGGCATGGGGGAGCCCTTCCCAGGTCAATGCGGCAGGCAGGGTGGCCAGGAACCCCGCCACCACCGACAGCCCCGCGACCGCGGCCAGGCGCGCCCAGGCTGGGGTCAACCGCGGCCAGACGGGCGGCACCGGCCCGGCGAGCTGGCGGACCGCCCGCACCGCGACGCCCAACACGGCCACCGTCGCCAGGAGCACGGCCAAGTCGTCGACGGGGGAGAGCTGCCCGACGATCTGCGCCGAGTGGCGGGTGTTTGCGTCACCCGTGAAGAATAGATAGGAGGGTCGCAGGTGGGTGACCAGGTTGTCCGCCAACGTCATGAGCAAGAACGGCACGCGTCCCATATGCCCGCGGTGCTGCTCGAGCCAATCGGGCGACAAGATGGCCACGGTCATGACCCGCCCGACGGTCTCCCCGCTCAGCGTCTTGATCACCACCGCCGCGATGCCGATCCCCAGCGCCAGCGCCACGAGCCCCAGCTTCGTGGCGAACCGGCGCCGCTGCGGCCCCCGGGGGACGGCGGCGCCCATCGCCGCGGCCGCCAGCGCGACGATCAAGGGCGTGGCGACTCGCAGGGGTGGATAAGAGATCATCGCCAGCGAGGCGGCAGCCCCGCTGGCGAGACCCCAGAGACACCAGCTGCGTCCCTCCGATCGCCAGAGCCGGGCCAGCGCCCAGAGTGAGAGCACCAACCAGGCCGGCGCCAGCGGACCCTCCCAGCCGATTCGCGAGAACTGAAACGACCAAGGGGACAGCAGCGCGGCGCAGGCGACCAGACAAGGGAAGACGCGGGAGGCGATCGGTCCGACGTTTTCGAGGTGAGCGGCCCCGGCGGCGCCCTCGGCTGCGAGGCCGGCCGGGTCCGGCCGGCGCCGGAGAGCGCGCGCCAGGCCGAACAGGCCAAGGCAGGTCACGACGTTCCAGAAGGCGGCCGCCGCCCGAAATGCGCCCCGTGACGGGCCGAAGACGCGGATCCACAGGACGTCGAACAGCGTCCAGGTGATCGGAAGGCTTCCGCCGCCCAGCGCCTTGGAAAACAGCTGCCAACCATGCCCGTTCACGTCGCGTCCGGTTTGGGCCAGGCAGAGCGCCTGCGCCGCATCCCAGGCCTCGTCGGTCCAGAAGCTGGGCGGGGAGTCGTTCAACTTCAGGAACCGCGCCACCAGCCAAATCAGCGCGACCGCCGACAGCACGGCGAGGCAGACGCCACGCACCCGTCGCGCGGAGAAGTTCGACAGGCGGACCATGCCGCCATTACAGTCCGCTTCGCTCGGCGGCACAAAGTGAAATGCGCGAGGTGCCACCGCCCGGACTGGCGGTCCGCCGAGGCGAGAACCGAGCCGGGCGGCGAAGCCCGCCGCCGGGTCCGGAAAAATCCCGCGCGCGGCTCCCGTGAGGGGGCGGGTCGGTGTTGGCCGGGGCGGACCGGCGACAAGCCGGGCCGTTTCGCGCTAAAACATCCCGCGCTCCATGTCGTCCGACCTGCCCAAGACCTACGAACCCACCGAGATCGAGCCCCGCTGGTACGCCGAGTGGATGGCGCGCGGCTATTTCCACGCCGACGCGGCCGCCCCCAAGGCTCCGTTCGCCATCGTCATCCCGCCGCCCAACGTCACCGGCTCGTTGCACATGGGCCACGCGCTGGGCGACACCATCGAGGACATCTTCACGCGCTGGCGGCGCATGGCCGCCTACAACGCCATGTGGCTGCCCGGCTCCGACCACGCCGGCATCGCGACCCAGATGGTGGTCGAGCGCGAGCTGCGCAAGCAGGAGAAGAAGAGCCGCCACGACATCGGGCGCGAGGCCTTCGTCGAGCGGGTCTGGCAGTGGCGGCGCGAGACCGGCGACCGCATCTTCGCGCAGCTCAAGAAGCTGGGTTGCTCGCTGGACTGGGACCGGGCCGTGTTCACGATGGACCCGCCGTACTCGGCCGCGGTCATCGAGGCGTTCGTGCGCCTCCACGAGGAAGGGCTCATCTACCGCGCCCGCCGCCTCATCAACTGGTGCCCCAACGACCGGACCGCGCTGTCCGACCTGGAGGTCGACTACGACGAGGGGACGCAGGGGGAGCTCTACGAGTTCGCGTACCCGCTGGCCGACGGCTCGGGCGAGGTGGTGGTGGCGACGACCCGGCCCGAGACGATGCTGGGCGACACGGCGGTGGCGGTCCACCCGGACGACCCGCGCCACAAGGACAAGATCGGCAAGCTGGTCCGCCACCCCATCGTGAACCGCGAGTTCCCGATCATCGCGGACGCCATCCTGGTCGACCCGAAGTTCGGCACCGGCGCGGTCAAGGTGACGCCGGCCCACGATCCCAACGACTTCGAGGTGGGCCAGCGGCACAACCTGCCGATGATCTCGATCTTCGACGAGAAGGGAGCCCTCAACGCGGAGGGCGGGCCCTTCGCGGGCGTCGACCGGTTCGCGGCGCGCGACGCGGTCAAGGCGCGGCTCAAGGAGCTGGGCCTCGAACGCGGCTCGAAGCCGCACGTGCACGCGGTCGGCCACTGCCAGCGCTGCGAGACGGTGGTCGAGCCGATGCTGTCCACGCAGTGGTTCGTCAAGATGGAACCGCTGGCCAAGCCGGCCATCGAGGCGGTCGAGCAGGGGAAGACCAAGTTCGTCCCCGAGAGCTGGTCGAAGACGTTCTTCCACTGGATGCACAACATCCGCGACTGGTGCATCTCGCGGCAGCTCTGGTGGGGGCACCGCATCCCGGCCTGGTACTGCGGCAAGTGCGGCGAAACCACCGTGGCGCGCACCACGCCTGCGGCGTGCGGCAAGTGCG
>JAICYS010000395.1 GCA_025934105.1 Myxococcota bacterium
CCTCCCGCGCGGCGGCGGGCGGGGCGCTCTGGGCGGGCGCGGCGCTGGGGGCGGTGGCCGACGAGCTGGTCTGGCGCGGCGCCCTGCAGGGCGCGCTCGAACGGGCGCTGGCCGACCGTCGGATCGGACCGCTGGGCCCGCGCGCGCTGGCCGCCGGGATCAGCGCCGTGCTGTCCGCGGCGGCGTTGGTGCTCGTGGGACGCGTGTCCGGGAGCGGCTTCATCACGCAGTTCGTCGCGGTGGTGGCGCGGGCCTTCGCGGGCCTGCCGGGCGCCTTGGCGGCTCGTCTCGCCATGCTTCTGACGCAGTTCGGGGGCGCCATTTTCTCGTGAACCGGCTCACGTAACTCCGGCTACAATACCGGGGATGTTTGGATTGCCCGGGTTGCGGCGCGCGTGCCGGAGAGTCGGACCCTGGCTTGCACTCCTGGCGGTCCCTGGCTGGCTGGTCGTCGCGGCCGCCGGCTGCGGCGTCGATGAGAGCGGCCTCGGGTCCATGCCGAAGCTCAGTCGCGACGCGGGGTTCGACGCCGTCGTGGCCGCCGGCGGCCCCGCGGCGGGGGGCGCGGGCGGCAGCGGCGGCAGCGGCTCGGGGGGCGCGGTCATCGTGACCGGCAGCGGGGGCGACCAGCTTGGAACCGGCGGCGAGCCGGATGGCAACGGGGACGCCGGCGGGACGATGGGCGCCGGCGGCGCGGCCGGGGCGGTCGACCAAGGGACGGGCGGCGAAGGGGGCGCCGGCGGCGAAGCGGGCACCGGCGCGGCTGGCGGCGCCGCGGGGGCGGGCGGCATGCCGGCCACCGGGGGCAGCGGGGGCGCGGGCGGCCACGCCGGAAGCGGCGGAGTCCGGTGCAACGCGCTCAATTGCTTGGGCTGCTGCGCCGGGACCGTCTGCGTGACCACGCCGACGGCGCAGCAATGCGGCACCCGGGGCGCCGCCTGCACGGCGTGCCGCGCCTGCCAGACATGCTCGCTGCTCGGCCAGTGCACCGTCGATCCCAAGTCGCAGTGGACGATCGTCGCGGAGAGCGCGCAGGTCACGAAGTCGCCGCCCGGGGGCGGGTTCTGGGATTCCGTGCGCGGCGACGTCGGGGGCAGCGCGCCCGATCTCTTCTGCGAATACGAGAACCCGGCCGGGTCGGTGACGCCGACGACGGCCGGGGTCACCTCGACGGTCACGGACGTCTATTCGGCGTCCTGGGACCAGACCATCACGCCGGCCGGCGGCACCGTGAGCGCATCGGCCCTGATGGCGGCCCGGCCAGCCTGGCGGATCTGGGTCGGTGACGAGGACTGCTCGACGCCGAACAGCTGCACGTCAGGCCAGACCGCCTGCGCCTATCAGCAACCCATCTCGGCCGCGACGCTGATGTCGGGCGGCCTGACGGTCACGAACGTCCAGAGCTGCGTCTCCCTGAATCTGTTGTTCGTGTGCGCCAGCCCGACGCCTTGATGCGCCGTCGTCCGGCGTCGCGCCAACGCCGAGGTCGACGAACCCAGCCGCCCCGGCGGCGTGCCGGCGCGAGCCCCCGAGCAGACTGCCGACAAGGAGCAACCAAACGCCGGCGCGGTTCGCCACCGAACGTGACGTCACGCCGAGGGCGGTGGACGGGTCATGCCGCCGCGCAGGGCAGGGTGAGGCCCTCTCCCGCCTTGCGGGAGAGGGTTCGATCGTCGTGCCTCAGGCTTTCGCGACGGCGCCCGAGCGCAGGCACCGCGAGCAGACCCGGACGTGCCGGCGTGTGCCATTGGCCAGTCGCGTGTGCACCCGGCGCAGGTTCGGCCGCTGGATGCTCTTGGTCTTGATGTTCGAGTGGCTGACGTTATTGGCGACTCGGCGCTGCTTGCCGCAGACTTCGCAGTGCGCTGCCATTTGGTTCCCTCCGGAAGGCGCGTACCTTTAGCACCCGTCGATGGAAATCGCAAGTGGGCGCCTCGCCGTTCTGCTGGCGCTTCTGGCGGCGGCCGCCCCGGCCGCGTGCCGCCGGCGGCTTGCCGCGCCCCCGCCGCCGGTCCACGTGCGCGGGCGGGTGGTCGACGCCGCGGGGCACCCGGTCCCCGGCGCGCGCGTGCTGGGGTTCCGTCTGCGAGGCGTCCGGCGGCCGAGCCAGGTGCTGACCGACGTCGACGGACGCTTCGATCTGCCGGCGGCGGCCGGCGAATACCGCCTGCTGGTCGAGGCGGCCGGTTTTCCGGTGGCTTCGCGAAGCCCCGTCTCGGCGCCTGCCGGAGACCTCACCCTCTCGCTGGACGGTGAAGCGCGCGCCATCGCCGGGACCGTCCTTCGCGCCGGCACGCCGGCCGCGCAGGCCGTCGTCCGCCTGGCCTCCGAGGCGGGCGGCCCCGAGCGGCAGACCCGGACCGGCCCGGATGGTCGGTTCGCGCTGGCCGGCCTGGGCGACGGCACCTACGCCCTGCGCGCCGAGAGCGGCAGCTTCGTCTCGCCGACGCTGCGGGGCCGGGCCGCGTCCGGTCCGCCGGCGATGCTGCAATTGGCCGCGGGCGCGACGGTCACCGGCCGGGTCACCGAGGACGGCGCGCGCCCCGCCGCCGGCGTGCTGGTGCGCGCCGAAGACCAGGCGCTGCCCGCGGGCGAGGATCCGCTGCCGCTGCTGGCGCACACCGACGGATCGGGCGGGTTCGCCTTGGGGCCGCTCCCCGCCGGCCGCTACCGGGTGACCGCGGCCAGCCCCGGCCTGACCTTGCGGCGCCCCGCTTCGGTCGATGCGCGCGAGAGCCTGACCGCCGCGCCGATCGGGCTGGACTTGCTGCACGGCGCGCGGCTGTTCGGTCGCGTCGCCGGGCCCGGCGCCGCCCCCGTGGCCGGCGCGCGGGTCCGCTGCGCCGGCCAGGAGGCCGACGATCTGGTGGTGCGGCCGGGGGCGCTGCCCCTGGCGGCCGAGGCTGCCGCGCTGCCTGCCGGGGCGCCCGAGGCGCTGGCCGCCGCGCGGGAGGCGGCCACCGACGCGCGCGGGGCCTTCGCCATCGACGGGCTGGCGCCGGGACGCTACCGGATCGACGTGGCGCGCGACGGCTTCCAGCCGCTGGCGACCGAGGCGCTTCTGCGGCCGGGCGATCGGCGCGACCTGGGGACGCTGTCGCTGGCGGCCGGCGTGCCCGTGCGCGGGCGGGTGCTGGACGAGACGGGCGCGCCGATCGAAGGCGCGCGCGTCGGCGTGGCCGGGGTGGCGGGTGCGCTCACCGACGGAGCCGGGCAGTTCGCGCTGTCGCTGGCGCCCGGCGCGTACCACGTGCTGGCCAGCGCCGAGGGTTGGGGCAGCGCCGCCGCCGACGTGACCGCCGAGGCCGGCGGGGCGCAACCGGCGCTGGAGTTGCGGCTGTCGCGCGCCGACGCATCGCTGGAGGGGCTGGTGCGCGACG
>JAICYS010000161.1 GCA_025934105.1 Myxococcota bacterium
CGCCGGCCCCCGAGGTGAAGAACGGCTCGGTGGTGATCGCCGCCATCACGAGCTGCACGAACACTTCGAACCCGTCGGTGATGATCGCCGCGGGCCTGCTGGCCAAAAAGGCGGTCGACAAAGGGCTCACCAGCAAGCCCTGGGTCAAGACCTCGCTGGCGCCCGGATCGAAGGTCGTCACCGAGTACCTGGCCGAGGCCGGCCTGACGCCCTACCTGGACAAGCTGGGCTTCAACACCGTCGGCTACGGGTGCACCACCTGCATCGGCAACTCCGGACCGCTGCCGCAGCCGATCTCGGACGCCATCGAGGCGCGCGATCTGGTGGTGGCCAGCGTGCTGTCCGGAAACCGCAACTTCGAAGGGCGCATCAACCCCGACGTGCGCGCCAACTACCTGATGTCACCGCCGCTGGTGGTGGCCCACGCGCTGGCCGGCCGCATCGACATCAACCTCGACAAAGAGCCGCTGGGGCAGGGCCAGGACGGCCAGCCGGTCTACCTGCGCGACATCTGGCCCACCAACCAGGAGATCGCGGAGACCGTCGGCCGAGCGGTGCAGCCGTCGATGTTCCAAAAGTCGTACGGCGTGGTGTTCGAAGGCGACGAGCGGTGGCGCAAGCTGGACGTGCCGCTGGGCGACACCTACGCCTTCGACGACGCGTCGACGTACATCAAGCACCCGCCCTACTTCGAGGGGATGTCGCGCGCGACGCCGCCGGTGGCTGATTTGAAGGGGGCTCGCGTGCTGGCCCTCCTCGGCGACAGCGTCACGACGGACCACATCTCGCCGGCCGGCAGCATCAAGAAGGACGGTCCGGCGGGGCAATACCTGGTCGCTCACGGCGTCGACCCCAAGGACTTCAACAGCTACGGCGCCCGCCGCGGCAACCACGAGGTGATGGTGCGCGGCACCTTCGCCAACGTGCGGCTGCGCAACCTGCTGGCGCCCGGCACCGAAGGGGGCGTCACGCGCCACCTGCCCGACGGCGCCGTCATGTCGATCTTCGACGCCAGCGAGAAGTACGTCAAAGACAACGTGCCCTTGCTGATCCTGGCCGGCAAAGAGTACGGGTCCGGGTCATCGCGCGATTGGGCCGCCAAGGGGCCGCGCCTGCTGGGCGTGCGGTTCGTCATCGCCGAGAGCTATGAGCGCATCCACCGCAGCAACCTGGTCGGCATGGGGATTGTCCCGCTGCAGTTCCGCGCCGGCGAATCGGTGGCCTCGCTGGGGCTGACCGGCGAGGAGGTCTACGAGACGATCGGGTTGCCGGCCTTGCTGTCGTCCGGCTTTTCGAGCGGGCGCGAGCTGACCGTCCGCGCCACCGCCGCCGGCGGGCAGAGCAAGGAGATCCGGACGCTGGTCCGGATCGACACGCCGCAGGAGATCGGCTACTACCAGCACGGCGGCATCCTGCATTACGTCCTCCGCCAGTTGGCAGGCGCCACGTAGTGGTCGAGGTCATCCCGGGCAGCTCGCTGTTTCCGGCGCGGTTGCAGAGAAAGCTGGCGGCCATCCGCCGCACGAACCCGGGCGTCCGGGTTCTGACGGGGAACTACCTTCACTTCGTCGACGTCGACGGCCCGCTGTCGTCGGACGAGACGCGCGTCTTGGGCGAACTCCTGCGCTACGGGCCGACGCCCAGCACCAGCGGGGGCAAGGTCACCGTGGCGTCGGGGCGCAAGCTGATCGTGGTGCCGCGCCTGGGGACGATCTCGCCCTGGTCGTCGAAGGCGTCCGACATCGCGCACGTCTGCGGGCTGTCGCGCGTGCGGCGCCTCGAGCGCGGGATCACGTACGTGGTGGTCGGGGAAATCGCCGACGAGGCCGGCATCGTTCGCGCGCTGGCCGACCGGATGACCGAATCGCTGCTCGAGCGGGTGGGCGACGGCGCCAAGCTGTTCGAGCAGGCCGCGCCGCGCCCCCTCGGCCGGATCGCGCTCGGCAGCGACGGCGCGGCGGCGCTGGCCCGGGCCAACCAGGACCTGGGCCTGGCGCTGTCGGCCGACGAGATCGGCTACCTGGTCGACGCCTACCGCACGATGGGGCGCGACCCCACCGACGTCGAGCTGATGATGTTCGCGCAGGCGAACAGCGAGCACTGCCGGCACAAGATCTTCAACGCCGACTTCGTCGTCGACGGCGTCCGGCAAGAGCGCTCGCTGTTCCAGATGATCCGCCGCACGACCGAGGCCAGCCCGGCCGGCGTGCTGTCCGCCTACCGCGACAACGCCGCGGTGATCGAGGGCGCGGTGGCGGGGCGGTTCGCTCCGGATCCGACCACCGGCGTCTACGGCGCGCACAGGGGGCCGGTACACATCGTGATGAAGGTCGAGACGCACAACCACCCGACCGCCATCTCGCCCTTTCCCGGCGCCGCCACCGGCTCGGGCGGCGAGATCCGCGACGAGGGGGCCACCGGGCGCGGCGCGCGCCCCAAGGCCGGCCTGGTGGGGTTCTCGGTCTCGAACCTGCGGCTGCCCGGGGCGGTGCGCCCCTGGGAGCGCCCGCTGTCCAAGCCCGATCGCATCGCCAGCGCGCTCGACATCATGACCGAAGGCCCGCTGGGCGGCGCGGCGTTCAACAACGAGTTCGGCCGCCCGGCGCTGGTCGGGACCTTTCGCACCTTCGAGCTGGAAGTGAGCGGCCCCGCCGGACGCGAGGTCCGCGGCTATCACAAGCCGATCATGATCGCCGGCGGCTTCGGCAACGTCCGGCCCGAGCTGGTTAAAAAGGGCGAGATCCCGCCGGGCGCGCCGCTGGTGGTGCTGGGCGGCCCGGCGATGCTGATCGGGCTGGGTGGCGGCGCCGCCTCCTCGCTGGCCTCGGGCGCTTCGGCCGAGGACCTGGATTTCGCGTCGGTCCAGCGCGACAACCCCGAGATGCAGCGCCGCTGCCAGGAGGTGATCGACCGCTGCGCCGCGCTGGGCGAGGCCAACCCGATCCTCTCGATTCACGATGTCGGCGCGGGCGGGCTGTCGAACGCGCTGCCCGAGCTGGTGAACGACAGCGGGCGGGGCGCGCGCTTCGAGCTGGGCGCCATCCTCACCGCCGAGCCCGGGCTGTCGCCGCTGGAGCTGTGGTGCAACGAAGCGCAGGAGCGCTACGTCCTGGCCGTGGCGCCCGAGCGCCTGGCGGACTTCGCCGCCCTGTGCGCCCGCGAGCGCTGCCCTCACGCGGTGGTGGGCGAAGCCACCGCCGACGGGCGCCTGGTCCTGACCGACGGCGCCGCCGCCAAGCCGATCGATCTGCCGCTCTCGGTGCTGCTGGGCAAGCCGCCGCGCACCACCCGCGACGCCGCCCACGTCGCGCCGGCGGCTGCGCCGTTCACGACCTCGGGCGTCGACCTGGCCGAGGCCATCCGCCGCGTGCTGCGCTTGCCCACCGTCGCCGACAAGACGTTCCTGGTCACCATCGGCGACCGCACGGTGGGCGGCATGAGCGCGCGGGACCAGATGGTCGGGCGCTGGCAGGTGCCGGTGGCCGACGCCGGCGTGACCGCCACCGGGTTCGACGTGACGACCGGGGAAGCCATGGCGATGGGCGAACGCGCGCCCATCGCGCTGCTGGACGCGCCGGCCTCGGCGCGGATGGCGGTGGCCGAGGCCATGACCAACCTCGCCTCGGCGCCCATCGCGAGCCTCGGCGACGTGAAGCTGTCGGCCAACTGGATGGCGGCCGCCGGGCATCCGGGCGAGGACGCGCGCCTTTACGACGCGGTTCGGGCGGTCGGCCTCGAGCTGTGCCCGGCGCTGGGGATCGCCGTCCCGGTCGGCAAGGACTCGCTGTCGATGCGGACCACCTGGCAGGCGGGCGGCAAGACCGAGTCGGTGACCGCGCCGCTGTCGCTGGTCGTCACGGCGTTCGCGCCGGTGACCGACGTGCGCCGGGTGCTGACGCCCGAGATCCCGGGCGAGGTCGAATCGGCGGCGTTGCTGCTGATCGACCTCGGGCTGGGGCAGAACCGGCTGGGCGGCTCGGCGCTGGCCCAGGTGTTCGGCGGGCTCGGCAGCGTGCCGCCCGATCTGGACGACCCGGCGCGGCTGGCCGCGTTCTTCGCGGCGGTGCAAGCCGCGAACGCCGCCGGTCTGCTGGCTGCCTACCACGATCGCAGCGACGGTGGGCTGCTGGTCACGCTGCTGGAGATGGCGTTTGCGAGCGGCTGCGGCATCGACGTCGACGTCAGCGCGCTGGGGCGCGATCCCATCGGCGCGCTCTTCGCCGAGGAGCTGGGGGCGGTGGTGGCCGTCCGCCCGGCCGACGTCGGCCGCGTCGTCGACCTGTTCGGCCGCCAGGGTCTGACCACCGCGGTCCGGCGCATCGGCAGCGCGCGCGCCGGCGACGATCGCATCATCGTCAGGCGCGCCGGCAAGCTGATCGTCGACGAGCGCCGCCCGGTGCTGCGGGGCATCTGGTCCGAGACGACGCACGCCATGCAGGCGCTGCGCGACGACCCGACCTGCGCCGACGAAGAGCAGGCCTCGCGGCTGCGCGGCGACGATCCCGGCCTCTCGGCGCACCTGACGTTCGACGTGGCCGAGGACGTGGCGGCGCCGGTTCGAGCGCGCGGGGGAGCCCGCCCGCGCGTCGCCGTCTTGCGCGAGCAGGGCGTGAACGGCCAGCTCGAGATGGCCGCCGCCTTCGATCGCGCCGGGTTCGAGGCGGTCGACGTGCACATGACCGACCTCATCGGCGGCGCGCGCGACCTGTCCGACTTCAAGGGGCTGGCCGCCTGCGGTGGGTTCTCGTACGGCGACGTGCTGGGGGCCGGCCTCGGGTGGGCCAAGTCGATCCTCTTCCACCCGCGCACGCGCGAGACGTTCGCCGGGTTCTTCGCCCGCCCCGACACCTTCGCCATCGGCGTCTGCAACGGCTGCCAGATGATGTCCGCCCTCAAGGAGATCATCCCGGGCGCCGCCGCCTGGCCGCGCTTCGTGCGGAACCGCAGCGATCAGTTCGAGGCGCGCCTGTCGCTGGTCGAGATCGCCAGGACCCCGTCGATCCTGCTGGCCGGCATGGAGGGCTCGTTGATCCCGATCGCCGTGTCGCACGGCGAGGGGCGGGTCGAGTTCGCCTCCGACGGCGCCGGCGCCGCGCTGGAGGCCGCGCAGCTGGTGGCCGCCCGCTTCGTCGACCACGACGGCCGCGCCACCGAACGCTACCCGGAGAACCCCAACGGCTCGTTCCACGGCATCACCGCCGTCACCACCACCGACGGCCGCGTGACGATCTTCATGCCGCACCCGGAGCGCGTCTTCCGGACGCTGCAGCTCTCCTGGCACCCGCCCGACTGGCCCGAGAGCAGCCCCTGGATGCGCCTCTTCCAGAACGCGCGCGTCTGGGTCGGGTAGGGCGCCCCCGCCGGTCGGACCGAGCGTTACGGACAGGCCTTCTGACCGGCCGGGAACCACAGCGTCGTGGTCTCGGCGCAGGCCTTCTGCTGCCGCTCGGCCACCCGCTTGCTCCACTTGGCGGTACCGCCGATCTTGACCGGCAGGCACTTGCGCTCGGGATCGCACGAGTAGGCCCCCCAGGCGGCGCTGTCGCCGATGCCCAGCGCCAGCACGGTCACCGGGCCGATCGAGGCCATCGGGATCGCCAGCACGAAGGATTTGCCCAGCTCGGGGAAGCCGCTGGTGATGGCCGACTCCGCGCATTTGCGCGTCTCCTCGGGGGTGACGTCCTTGGCGGTGATCCCCTGACCGCCGCGATCGACGCACGGTTTGATGTTGTGCATGGGCCAGCTCTCGAGGCCCAGCGCCTTGTTCACGGCCACGATCGCCGCCTGCATCTCCTTCGAGGTCTCGGGGGCCAGCTTGCCGCGCGCGGGCGTCGCGCCCTGGGTGGCCGCCAGCGTCGCCATCAACATCACGATTGCCGTCATGCCCGCAGTTTAGGTGATGTCGCCGCGCGGTGGGGCACGGCGCACCACCGCCCCACATCTCTCAAATGCGGCGACGACGCTGTGTTCGTCCCGCTTTTGGGGAGCAATCCTTTCCGGAAAGGCGGCCGCCGGGTGGGGCGCCGTCTCGCCCCAGCAGGGGGACCCACCTCGAAGCGACCGGGTTCGACCGCTCGGCGTCGTGTCCCGGGCGCGCTCCTCGGCTGCCGCAACAAGGCCGGATCGGGTGAATCGGAAGATCTGGGGCAAAAAAAAAACCCCGGGCCGCTCGCGCGGTCCGGGGTCTCTTCGTTTCGAGCCTACGATCAGCCCGGAACCCTCACGGCGTTCCGGACCTCCCGCGACGGATGGCCGGGCGAAGCCCAGCTCCGTTCACGCGAGGCTCGAAGCGAAATTACTTGGCCTCGCCGGCCTTCTTGTCGGCGTCGTCAGCGGACTTCTTCGACTTCTTGGCCTTCTTCTCCTTCTTGGCGCCGCCCTCGGCGGTGTCGCCCGCGGGGGCGTCAGCGGCCTTGGCAACGGTCCAGGCGGTCGGGAGCATCACGGCGAGGGCGAGGAAGATCGAGCGAATGAGCATGGGAAACTCCTGATTTGGGGTTGGGTCCGCGGCGTTCGTGGTGACCGCGCCGCGCGGCCTCACGATGCAGCGCGCATGCCACGCCGAGTGGCGCGACCGGGGCATGCGATATCAACGGCTTATCCCCCAGCGATCCTCTCCGGGCACGCGTCACGTGAGGCGGTTCTGCGCCCAGCTGCCATCCGAGATGTGGCGAACCGCCTCACACCCGGCCAGACACGACCCTACTTGGCGGTGGCGGCCTATTTGGTGGGAGCGGTCAGGATGGCGATGTGGCTGGCGCCGGCCTTCTTGGCCGTCGACATGATGTCGACCGCCGCCCCGAGCAGCACGTTCTTGTCCCCGCGGATCAGCAACGTCTCGGAATTTGCCTCGGTCAGCGCCTTGCGGATCTCGGGCTCCAGATTCGTCGCGTCCACCTTGCGTGTCCCCAAGTACAGCTCGTTGGCCTTGGTGACCGTCAGGACAGGGTCGGTGTGGCGTTGTGACACCGGGCCCGCGGCGTTCGCCTTCGGAAGGACGACCTTCATCCCGGCGCGCGACGCGACCTCCGATTCGACCATCGCCGTGGACGTCACCATGAAGATGATGAGCAGGACCAGGAACACGTCGGTGAGCGGCGTGATGTTGATTTCCGCGACCACCGATTCGTTGCCGACCTCGGGATCCTCGCCGCCGCCGCTGCCGTCGTCGAGCTGAACGTTCATTCCCATCGCGTCACCTACGATCCGACGGCGGCCGTCTCGGACGCGGCGGCGGGGCGCGCCTTCGGCATCTCGCCCAGCGCCGCCAGGAACTCCTCGCAGTAGAGCTTGTACTGCATCGCGATGCCGTTGATGCGCGCGACGAAGTAGTTGTACGCAATGACCGCGTAAATCGCGACCATCAGGCCGGCCGCCGTGGCGACCAGCGCCGCCGCGATCCCCTGCGAGACCACCTTGAACCCGCCGGTACCGGCCACCGACATGGATTGGAAGGCCTTCAAGATGCCGACCACGGTGCCGAACAGACCCACGAACGGCGCGGACGATCCGACCGTCCCCAGCGCCCACAGGTACCGCTTCAGCGTCAGCACGGCCGCGCCGCGCTGCGAGTTGACGGCCTCGGTGGTCTTCTGCGGCGTCCGTTGAAACACCTGCAGGCCCCGTTCGAACACGTCGGCCAGCGGAACCTGCGACATCTCGGCCAGCGCCGCCGCCTTTCCCAAATCGCCGCGCGCGATCGCGTCGACCACGCGGTCTTTGAACTCCGCCGACTTCGGGATGATGTTCCAGAGCGTGTAGAACCGCTCGCAGATGACGGCCAGTCCGGCCAGCGACCAAGCCAGGAGCAGCGACAAGATCAGCCACTCGTCCCGAACGAGATTCCGGATCGTTTCCCAAGACATAGGCGGGCAAGGATAGCATTCCCTCTTCGCCTATAATCGCGCGCATGATCACGGCCCAGGCGGAGGCCCTGCGCCCGGCGGTCGAGCGGCGCCGATCGGGGTTCGCCGCGCGCCTGGTCGCCGTCGAACTGGCGCTGACGGCGGCCGAGGTGCTGGCCATCGTCGGTCCCACGCTGGCGCTGGCCGCTCAATCGTTGCGGGCCAGCGGGGAATCGTTCCGGGTGGCGGCCCTGCTGGTGACGCTGATGGCTGCCGGCTGGGTTCGGGCGGCCGACCTGTTGCGGCCGCTGGTGGCCGCCCGCGACGCCAAGCGCGCCGGTCGGGCCTTGGACGCGGGCGAGAGCGCCGCCGCCGAGGCCGCCATCCGGCGCGCCTCCGTCGAGGTGCCGGCCACTCGGTTCGCCCTCTGGTCGCTCACCGTCGTCTACCTGGCCATCCGGCTGGCCGCCGGGGGGCTTCTGGCCGTCCCGTCCACCGTCGGGCTGGCCTGCATCGGCGTACTGCACGCCGGCGGCGCGGCGGCGGCACGGGGCGCGCTGTGGGGGCGCACGTTGGGCCGCACGCGGCGGGTGATTTTCCCGAACTTCGACGCGCTCCGGGAGTTCGCGGCCACCTACCGCCGCCGGCTTTGCCAGAGCGCCTGCGCGCTCTTGGCTGCGGCGCACGCCGTGAACGCCGCCCTCATCGCCGTCTTCACCGACATGACCTCCGCCCAGTCGGGCACGTTGCTGGCGCTGACGGTCCCGGCGCTGATCGTCCCGATGGGCCTCTGGTACCGGTCGCTGGTCCGGCGCACCGGCCCCATCGCCCGCTATCTGGAAGCCGCCAGCCGGCGCGCCGCCGCCCGCGAGGATCCGGAGGCGGTCGCCGCGTTCCGCGCCGGGCAGGCGCTGCCGTATCGGCTGGCGGCGTCCCAGGCGCTGGCCTGCGCGTTCGCCGTGGTGGCGGTGGTGATTTTGGGCCGGCGCCTGTGCGGATTCGACGCGGCGACCGCGGGCCGCCTGCTGGGCGCCAGCGCGCTCATCTTGCTGGCCACCGGGCTTTACGAGGTGCTGCTGCTGCGCGACGTGCTGCGCCCGCTGCTCAGCCAGATCGGCGCCCGCCATCGGCTGCCCGTGGCCGAGATCCGCGCGCCCATCACCCTGCGCGCGAAGCTGGTCCTGTTCTTCACCAACGTCACGGTGTTCACGTCGGGGCTGGTGCTGCTGTTCGCGCTGTCGCCGCACCAGGCGCCGGGGACGATGCTGGGCTCGATCGCGCTGGCGCTGGCGGTCTCGCTGGGCCTGGTGTTGCTGATCGTGCGCGACATGGTGACGCCCATCGTCGCGCTGGAAGAGCGGTCGGACGAGATGGCGCGCGGCGAGCTGGCGCGTCCGGTGCCGCCGGCCGGCGAAGCCGACGAGATCGGCCGCCTGTCGTTCGCGTTCGAGGAGATGCGCCGCGGGTTGCGGGACAAGCTGCGCTCGACCGAGTCGCTGAACATCGACCTCGAACGCGAGGTGCGGCGGCGGACCGAGGTCCTCGAGCAACGCAACCGCGAGCTGCACGACGCGCTCGAGAGGCTGCGGCGCGCGCAGGACGATCTGATCCGCTCGGAGAAGCTGGCCTCCATGGGCCGGCTGGTGGCCGGGATCGCCCACGAGATCAACAACCCGGTGAACGCCGTCATCAACACGCTGGAACCGCTGGCCGAGGCCGTCCGCGCCATCGCCGCCGCGCCCGATCCCGCCCAGGCCGCGCGCGAGGCCGCCGACGCCGAGGAGATGCTGGGCGTGGTGCGGCGGGGCGCGGCCCGCAGCAAGGCCATCGTCCAGTCGCTGCACAACTACTCGCGCGGCGACGAGCAGCGCCCGCGCGAGCTGAGCTTGGCCCGCAGCCTGGACGACACGGTGGATCTCTTGCGCCACCACCTGCGCGACCTGCGCGTCGAAAAGTCGATCGACCCGGACCTGCGCATCACGGGCTTTCCCGGGCAGATCGACCAGGTGTTCATGAACCTCATCACCAACGCCGCGCAGGCGATGGCGAGCTCGGGGAAGGGCAGCCGGGTCCGGGTCGACGCGGCCCGCGCCGGCGACACCATCGAGATTCAGGTCAGCGACGACGGACCGGGCATCCCGCCCGACGTGCTCCCGCGCATCTTCGACCCGTTCTTCACGACCAAGGACGTGGGCCAGGGGTCCGGGCTGGGGCTGTCGATCGTCCACGGCATCGTCGATCGGCACGGAGGGCGCATTCAGGTCGACAGCCGGATGGGCGAAGGGACCACCTTCCGCGTCACGCTCCCCGCCGGGCCCGCCAAGCCCGTTTCGCCGGCGTGACAAACTGGCAGCACTGACCCGACCCGCCGCGGCAACCTGTCAACTTGACAGAGAAGTGGCAGCCCGCGCCAAACTGGCGTACGCTTCGCTCACGTGATTTCGCGCGGTTGTGGCGAGTCAGACGAGATGGCACCCGGCTTGATAGGTTCGGGGGGATGGATCTGATGCCTGGCGTGGCGCCGACCATCCTGGTGGTCGACGACGAAGCGTCCATCGTCGAGTCACTGCAGAAGATCTTCGAGCGCGAATCGCTGCGGGCGCTGACCGCCGGCTCGGGCGGCGAGGCGCTGGAGATCCTGCGGCGCGAGCCGGTGTCCGTCCTCTTGACCGACCTGATGATGCCGGGCATGTCCGGGATGGACCTGCTGCGCGCCAGCAAGAGCATCGCGCCCGAGACGGAGACCGTGCTCATGACGGCCTACGGCACCGTCGAGAACGCGGTCGAGGCGATGAAGCAGGGGGCCTACGACTTCGTCACCAAGCCGATCAAGCGGGCGCACCTCCTGCGCGTGGTCGGCAAGGCCATCGAGAAGCGCTCGCTGGTCCAGGAGAACCGCTCGTTGCGGGCGCAGCTGGCGGCCGAGAAGCGCCGGGCGTTGATCGGGCAGTCGCTGGCCTGGCGCCGCACGATGGAGATCGTCATGCAGGCGGCGCCCTCGCAGGCGACGGTGTTGCTGCTGGGCGAGTCGGGCACGGGCAAAGAGCTGCTGGCGCGGGCCATCCACGAGAGCTCGCCGCGCGGGGGGGGCCCGTTCGTCCCGGTGAACTGCGCGGCGCTGCCCGAGACCATCCTCGAGGCCGAGCTGTTCGGCTACGAAAAGGGGGCGTTCACGGGCGCCGTGCAGCGCCACGACGGGCGCTTCGTGCAGGCCGACGGCGGCACGCTGTTCCTCGACGAGATCGGCGAGATCCCCACTCACGTCCAGGTCAAGCTGCTGCGCGTCCTGCAAGAGGGCGAGGTCGAACGGCTGGGCGGCCGCACGCTGAAGGTCGATTTGCGGCTGGTGGCGGCCACCAACCAGGACCTGCGCGCGGCCGTCCGCGAGGGGCGATTCCGCGAGGACCTCTACTACCGGCTGAACGTCATCGCCGTGCCGATCCCGCCGCTGCGCGACCGGCGCGACGACATTCCGCTTCTGGCCGAACACTTCCTGCAGCGCTACGCCGCCCGGAACGGGCGGCACCTGAGCGGCTTTTCGCGCGCCGCGGCCGAGGCGCTGGCCCGCCACGACTGGCCCGGCAACGTGCGCGAGCTGGAGAACACCGTCGAGCGGGCGGTGGTCCTGTCGCGCGGCAACGCCATCGAGATCGACGACCTGCCGCCCGAGGTCCGCAGCGGCGGCGCGGCGGCCGGCGACGGCCGGACGCTGTCGTTCGTGGTCGGCACGCCGCTCGAGGAGATCGAGCGGCGGGTCATCCACGCCACCTTGGCCCACGTCGGCGGCGACAAGCGCCTGTGCGCGCAGCTTTTGGGGATCGCGACCCGCACCATCTACCGCCGCCTGGAAGAAGAGCGGGGCGAGGCCGAACCTCCGTCGGAGGCCGAGCCCGGCACGGCCGACGTGCCAAATTGGCAGCACTCTTCCGTGGGCGGGTCCGGCTAAATCTCTGAATTCAGACGCTTTTCTCGCCGTCCGAGCTGGTCCCGGCGTTGCTTGAGACAAGGCGCTGATCCTCCATGGAGACGTTGCTTCGCAAGTATCTGGCCGCCGTCGATCTGGTGGTCATCGCCGTCTGCGCCATCTTCGCGGCGCGGGCCACCGCCACGGCCATCGAGGCCGGGATGGCCGGCAACGTCCCCTCGCTCAGGCCCGGGGCGCACGTGGCGGGACCGGCGCCGCAAGGGCCCATCTACTCGAAGCAGGTCGAGGAGATCCTGAAGCGCAACATCTTCTGTTCGACCTGCCCGCCCATCCTGGGGCAGGCCACGACCGCCGGCCCGCCACCGGTCCCCGAGCTTCAGAAGACCTCGCTGCCGTTGAAGCTGCTCGCGATCATGTACGCGCCGCCGCCGGCCGACCCGCGCTGGTCGATGGCCATCATCCGCGACAACGATTCGAAGACCGCCGGCCCCTACAGCGTCGGCTCGAAGATCCGCGAGGCCGAGATCGACGACATCGATGACACGCGCGTGTACCTGAACTTCGGCGGCGGCCGGCGCGAGTTCCTCGAGCTGCTGGACGCGGCGCCGCCGCAGCCCGGCGCCCCGGCCCAGCCGGCGCCCGCCGCGCCAAGGGATCCGCTGGCCGCCGAGCTGGACAAGGGGATCAAGAAGACCGGCGAGAACCGGTTCGAGGTCCAGCGCTCGACGCTGGATTCGCTGCTGGGGAACATGGGCGTGCTGGCGCGGGCGGCGCGCATCGTGCCCGAGACCCGCGACGGCAAGTCGATCGGGTTCCGGTTGTTCAGCATCAAGCCCGACGGCCCGTTCGGCAAGATCGGGCTGCAGAACGGCGACATCATCTCCGCGATCAACGGGCTGGAAATGACCAGCCCGGACAAGGCGCTGGAGGTTTACACGAAGCTCAGGACGGCCAATCACCTCACGGTCGGCCTCGAGCGGAACGGCCAGAAAGTCACCATGGACTACACCATCCGATGAAAACCACGACTGGAACCCTGAGAACGGCGGCAATTGTCCTGGTGGCGGCCATGGCGACCGCGGCGTCCGCGCGCGCGGCCTTCGTCGAGGGAACCGACCACCGGGCGGTCCGCGTGCCGGCGGCGGCGCCGCCCGCGACGGGCGCGTCGAACGTGCCGGGGCGGCGGCCGGAGCGCCGCCGGCCGGGGATCGCGCCGGCGGCGGCGCCCGCCAGCGCGAGCGGGTCGACGACCGACGTCACCGGCGGAACCGTCATCGGCGAAAAAGAGTTCAACTCGTGCAAGAAGTTCCCGTCCGGCAAGCGGATCGTGAAGTTGAACCTGAAGCCGGACACCGAGCTGGGCGACCTCATCTCGTGGATCTCGTCGATCACCTGCAAGCAGTTCCTGCTGCCCGGCACCATCCCGGCCAACAGCAAGAAGGTCACCATCGTCGCGCCCGAGCTGATCACGCCCGAGGAGGCCTACCGGCTGTTCCTGGGCGCGCTGGACTCGGTGGGCCTGACCGTGCAGCCGTCGGGCAAGGTGCTGCGGATCATCGAGACCGCCAACGCCAAGACGGCGCCCATCCCGCTTTACGGTGAGGACTCGGACGTCCCCAG
>JAICYS010000401.1 GCA_025934105.1 Myxococcota bacterium
CGGCGTGGTCGGCGGCTGCTGCGTGGGCGCCGCCGCCGGGGATTCGGCGGGCGGCGCGGCCGGGGGCAGCACCCCGCCGGGCGGCGCCTGCCGCTGGTCGATCTGCTTTTGCAGGGCGTCGATCTTCTCCTCGACGTCGGGGCGGTTCTTGGCCTTGGGCGCGTTGGCCAAGTAACGCTTGTAGAAGAAGATGGCCTTGTCGGGATCGCCCATCGTCCGATAGGCCTGCCCGATGTTGTAGAGGAACCCGGGGTCGTTCTTCAGCTGATACCCGCGCTGCCAGGCGTCGATGGCCTTGTCGAACTGGCCCAGGTCGAAAAAGGTGTTCCCCTGGGTGAAGAGCTCGCGCGCCGCGGCCGCGTCGTCCGCGCGCGCCGCGCTCGCTCCGAGAACCAGGAAGAGGACCACCGCCACCGCGGAAAGGACCCGACAAGCGCGCTCTGGCACTGGCCGCATCGTAGCTGGAAGGCTCGGCCGCGGCAAATCGCCGCGGCGCCCGCGTGCACCACGGGCGGCAACGCCATCTCCGGGCGGCACGTCGTCGGGCATGGTTCGCTGCCGCTCACCGTTGCCGGACGGCAACGCCGCCTCCGGGCGGCACGTCGTCGGGCGCGGTTCGCTGCCGCTCACCGTTGCCGGACGGCAACGCCCTCCTAGGGCCGGCGGACGCGCGGGGCCAGTTCGAGGGCTGCTTTGCCGCGGCGAAACACGCGCACCGAGCCGGACGTCTGTGACACCACGATGGCGATGGCCTCGGTGTCGCGCGAGATCCCGGCGGCCGCCATGTGCCGCGCGCCCAGGCCCAGCGGCAGCTCGAGCTCTTTTTCCTCGTCGAAGTTCAGGTAGCGGCCGGCCGCGATCACGCAGCCGTCCTCGCGCACCACGAAGGCGCCGTCCAGGACCGCGAAGGCGTGCAGCGCGTGCCGCACGTCGGGGTTCATGATGTTCTTCTCGTCCTCCGAGTAGCCCTGGAAGGGGTTCAGCGTGAGCTGGCGCGACTTCTCCATGACCGTGTTCGAGTCGCCGACCACGAACAGCGCGCCGACCGGGCGCCCCTCCCACCCTTCGACACCGACGGACACCGCCAGCTCGAGCAGCGTGTCCATCACCCCGGCGGAGATCTTCTCGGTCTGCAAAAACCCGAAGGCGCCGTCCTCCTCCTCGGGGCCGACCGTGACGACCAGGATCGAGTCCGGGTACGAGGCCGGCTTGCGCGCCAGCAGCCCCACCACCACGTCCCCTTCCTTGTAGAGGCCGCGCGCGATCCCGCTGACCAGCGCGATCTTCAGCTTCTCGGGACGCCCGAGGTCATAGTTCGGCAGGGGCAGCACCGGGACGCCCGAGGCTTCGATGACGTCGCGCTGGCTCTCGCTGACCACCGCCTGGACCAGCCGCTTGCGCGCCCGGGGCTTGCCGCGAAACAGCTCCTCGGGCAGCGGAAGGTCGCCGACGTAGAGCAGGTGGTCGACGCTGGGCCGGCTGGCCAGCGCCAGCGCCGAGCGGATCACGTCGGCTTGCATCGCCGTGGGGGCTTTGGCCATGAGACTCGGCGCCATGGTACGCTGAACCGGGGCCTGCATGAAGCTTCCAACGCAGGGCTGGTTACCGCGCCTTTGGCCCGTGCTCCTTGGCGCGCTGGTGGTGATCGGCATCGCCTTCGACCTGGTCACGCGCTCGCGGCTCTCGGCGACCACCGGGTTCATCTGCCAGGGCGAGTACGCCGACACGCTGGAGGTGCAGTCGATGCACTCGCGCGAGACCGAGCAGAGCCCGCGCGCCCAGTACAGCTACCTCGTGCGCAGCTCGGCCAAGTACGAGTGCCCGTTCTTCGGCCCGGACGGCAAGCTGCGGCGGAGGCGGATCCAGTCGAGCGAGCTCGGAACCGCCTTCGCGTACGAGAGCGCCGGCAACGACACCTACCTCTTCACCAACGAGCACGTGGCCGCCTGGCCGGACGTGACCGATCCGTTCCACCACATCGACGGCGTGCCCGAAGGTTGCAAGCGCGTCGACGACAAGCTGCGGATCGTCCGCGACGAGCGCGACGACTTCGAGCCCGGGCAGATCCCGCTGACGCGCGTGGCGGTCGACCCGCTGCTGGACGCGGCGATCTTGAAGGCCAACCAGAAGTTGACCGTCCTGCCCTACAAGATCGGCAAGAGCGCGGCGCTGCGCCAGGGGAACGCCGTCGAGGTGCGCGGCTTCCCGCTGGGCGTCATGCAGGCGGTCTCGACGGGCAAGGTCGTCAACCCGTACGACCGCGATCAAGAGCAGGGGTGGGACCACGTCGACTTCGTGATCGACGCGCTCCTGGCCGAGGGGAACTCGGGCAGCCCGGTGCTGGCCGCGTCGTGCAAGACCCGCGACCTGGAGCTGGTCGGCGTCTACCATGCCGGCTACAAGGGGCACGGCGCGCTGAACGTGGTGGTGGGAATCGACCAGCTCATCGAGTTCATGCACAAGAAGCGGCGCATCCCCCACGCGCTGGCCGACGAAGGGCCGGGCGCCCCGGGCGCCGCCGATCGCGCCCGCGTCGAGGCGGCGCTCACGTCCGGGATGCTGCCGCTGTTCGATTTCGGGGGGCTGGTGGTGCGGGCCGACGTGACCGGGCCGGCCCTGCTGTACCACTTTTACGGACGGCAGTTTCCACTGGACGACCGGCGCGTGGCCGTCATCGAGGACCTGCGCAAGGACGGAGCCTTCGGCGAGCTCGGGCGGTTCTGGGTCTTCGGCCCGAACGGCTGGCACGAGTGGCAGCCCGCGCACCTCGGCGCCGACGAGCGCGATCTGCTGGCGCGCGTGACCGACTCGGTCCGGCTGCAGGTTCTGCACTCGATCGATTACCGCAAGGCGCTGGTCAATCCCGCGTCGCCCGAGGATCGCCGGCGCGGGCGCGAGCTGTCGCGGACCATCGCGCATGACGTGCCGGTGGCGCGGGACCTGGGCGGCAACCTGCTGGACACCGTCGATCGGCTGGCGCTGGGCCACGACACCGCGCCCGGCACCGTGGCGGCCAGCACCGAGACGCCCCCCTCGCCGGCGCCCCTGCCCGCTAGTGCACCGCCGTCGAAATAGCGTCAACGCCGAGGCCGACAAGCCGCGCTGGACGCGAGGCGCGACGACGAGGAATACCCGTAGGTATTGTGAGGAGAAGCAACGAAGCGTCCGGCGCGGATCGTCGGCCGAACGTGAC
>JAICYS010000434.1 GCA_025934105.1 Myxococcota bacterium
AGCCCAGCGCCGCCATGGCCTGGGGCGAGGTGGTCCAGTCGGGTTCGACCCGCACGGTCAGCTTCAGGTGGGCCGGACGCTGCAGCAGCTCCGAGACGGCCAGGCGGGCGCGCGTGCCGACGTCGCGGATCATGGTGCCGCCCTTGCCCAAAACGATGGCGCGCTGGCTGTCGCGCTCGACGACGATGCTGGCGGTGATGACGACGTCGCCCGGCCGTTCGTTCCACTCGTCGATGACCACCGCCACCGCGTAAGGGACCTCTTGGCGCAAGCTGGTGAAGAGCTGCTCGCGGATCAGCTCGGCGGCCAGGAATCGTTCGGTGCGATCGGTGAGCTGATCGGGGTCGTAAAGCGGCTCTCCCTCGGGCAAGAGCTCCCACAGCTCGTTCACCAGCCGGTCGACGTTGGTGCCCCGCGTCGCCGACAGCGGGACGATGGCCCGCAGGTCGGCGCGCTTGCCCCAGGCCTCCAGCGTCGGCAAGAGAGCGCTCTTGTCCTTCACCGAGTCGACCTTGTTCAATCCCAGCACGACCGGGCACCCCGCCTCGGACAGGGCCTTCAGGATGCGGTCCTCCACCTCCTCGGCGCGCCAGACGCTGGGCGCGCTGGCGCCGGCCTCGACCAGCAGCAGAGCGGCGTCGATGTCCGGGATGAGGCCCAGCGCCTCGCCCACCATGAACCGGTTGAGCTCCTTTTTGGCGCCGTGGACGCCCGGCGTGTCGACGAAGACGATTTGCCCGCGGTCGCCGTTGTAGACGCCCGCGATGCGGTTGCGGGTGGTCTGCGGCTTGGGCGTGACGATCGCCAGCTTTTCGCCGACGATACGGTTCAGCAACGTCGACTTGCCGACGTTCGGCCGGCCGAGGATGGCAACGCGGCCGGCTCGGCCCGGGGCACTTTTCATGGCGGCCGTTTATATAAATGCGATGCTCTCCGGAGTCATGCGCATTCTCTTCATGGCTCTGCTCATGCTCGTGACCGCCCGCAGCGAGGGCGCTGAACCGCCCCCCTCGCCGGCGGCTCCGGCCGGCCTGAGCTGGGCGCCGGCCCCCGACGGAGGCGTCGACATCCGGGACGGCGCGACCGCCATCGCGCACGTCGGGCTCAAGACCCCTGCCCTGCGCCGTGGCCAGCCCGCGCTGCGGGACGTCACGATCGGCGGCCATCGGGTCGCCGAGCTGCGCGTCCCGGTGCGCGGCTCGCCGGGCGCCGAGGTCTGGATCGCCCGTCTCGACCGGCCCGATCACCCGGTCATCTGGAGCGGGCTGACCGGCGCGCGCGACGCCGACGGCGAGACCTCGCTCTGGATCGAGACCACGCCCGAGCGCGTCGTCGAGTACCAGACCGCCGCCCAGGTCACGCGATGCGACGGGCAGCCGCCCCGGCTGTTCCCGCGCGCCTACGATTTCGCGGCCGGAAAATTCCGCCCGATCGTCTCGACGGTGCCGCCGCCCGCGCCCACCAGGCTGGTCGCCCGGCGCGGCGATCCGGCCATGCCGGCTGGCCGCCCGCTGGCGAACTTCCATTTCATCGGCGCGTCGACGACCCGGGGTGCCGGCGCCGACGCCCGCGCGCTGACCGCGCCCGTCGAGCTGGACGACGGCAACCCGGCCACCTCCTGGGCCGAGGGGCTGGGCGGCGACGGGCGCGGCGAGTTCCTGACCGCGCGGGCCGCCGCCACCGGCTACGGGGTGCGCGGGCTGCGAATCGTGCCGGGCGACGGCGCCAGCTGGGCGGCGATGCGGGCGCACAACCGCATCAAGAAGCTCCAGGTCGCGTTCGGCCCGGCGCCGGAGCAACGCTTCGACGTCGAGATCCCCGACGATCCGGCGGCCAGCGAGGCGCACTGGCGGGACCCCTACTGGGTGGCGTTTCCGAAGCCGGTCGCGTCGGGCTGCCTGACGGCCATCATCACCGCCGTCATCCCCGGGGCCGAAGCCGCCCCGCCCAAGAGCTACGGCACCACCGCCATCGGCGAGCTGTCGGTGTTCACGGACGCCGACGGTCCGGGCGGTGCCGAGCGGCTGGTGGCCGATCTGGCGGCGGCGCCCGACTGCGCCTCGCGCTTGCCGCTGCTGCTGGGGCTGGGCGACGCGGCGGTGCTGCCCACCGCGCAGGCGGTGGCGACCAGCGCCGGCCCCGGACGCGCCTGTCTGCTGGAGGCGCTGACCCGCCTTGAGCCGGCCCCGCGCACGCCGGCCGTCCTGGACGCGCTGGTGGCCGCCGTCCTCGGCGCCACGGACGACGAGGAGCGGACGATCGCGGCCGCTCTCGCGCGCGCCTCGTCGCCGCCGGTGCCGTCGCTGGTGGCCTTGCTGGCGTCGGAGAAGGCCGCGGTGGCCGATCGCGCGCGCGCGGCGCGGCTGCTGGGCGCCTTGAACGACGATGCGGCCGCCGACGCGCTGCTGGCGGCGGTCGGGACCGGGCCCGTGGCGCTGCGGCTCGCGGTGGTGGGCGCGCTGCAGACCTCGCCCCGCCTGCGGGCCGAGGCGATCCTGGCGGCCTACGCGGCCGCCCCGCGCGCCGCCGGCGCCCCGGGCCACCGGGCCGCCGACCTGGCGCGGCTGCTCCCGGCGGCC
>JAICYS010000061.1 GCA_025934105.1 Myxococcota bacterium
CGCCGCTGGGGGCCGGGGCGTCGATGGTCAGCCCGCTGGCGGCGGCGCCGCCGCTCTTGGCGCGGTCGAGCGCCATGTGCAGGGTCCGCAATGCGTAGGCGAGCGCGGCCGGCGAGCCGCCCAGCGCGTCCAGGACCGCGGCGCGCGGCTGATGGCGCCAGGCGCCGTCCCCCGGGCCGAGCAGGGCGGGCCGCAGCGTTTGCACCTGCCCGGCCAGCGCCGTCCCGTCCGCCGTGGCGGCGGCGATGGTCAGCATGACGGCGTCGTTCAGGAAGGGCGCCGTGGCGGAGGGCAGGGCGGGCAGGGCGTCGCCCAGCCCGGCGGCCGCGATCTCGCTGAACACCACCAGGGGAAACGCGCGGCCCGCCGCGTCGGCGCTGGGTGCGAAGACGCCCACGAACGCGACCGCGGCGTCCGCCGGCGCCAGCAGGAATGCCGTCGGGGTGGCGGGCAGGGTGGTCCCTTCCGCGCGCAGCGTCTCCATCCCGTCCTGGAACCAGCGGTCGAGACCGGCCTGCGAGAAGCTGCCGGCGCCCGCCCGCAGGAAGTCCGGCTGGGTGGCCACCTTTCCGTAAAGCCCGACGGCGCTCATCTGCAACCCGACGAGCCGGCCACGATGCTGTGGGGCACCTCGATGCCGCGGAAGGCATGCAGCAGCGCGGCCGGCTTGAGGTCGGCGCGGATGGCCGGCGCGCCGCTGGACGGGTTCCAGACCGCCGCCAGGTACTCCTCGCCCTCGGACGACACGGTCAGCTTGGCCTCGTCCAGCAGGTGGAACAGCCCCCATTCGCCGTCCAGATACCCGTATTGCCCTTCGTTGGCGCCGAGGAAGGTGTGGAACACGGCGCCCCGCGCCGGCCAGGGGAAGTCCTCCCAGCGCTCGCGCGCGTTGAAGTAGGTCAGCTTCCGCCCGCCGCTCTCGAAGGTCAGCTTGGTGTAAGGCGCCGACGCGCGGATTCGCATCGACACGGTGATCCCCAGGTGGCTGCCGTCCTTGCCGTAAAGGAGGTCCGTCAGTTCCTGCGCGCGCTTCAGGAACGCCGGCAGGTTCGGCTTGTACTTGACGCTGGTCTGATCCTTCAGCCGGTAGATGGTCGTGCCCGGCGGGTGATCGAAGTCGGCCTGCAGGGCCGACGTGAAGTACTGCCACAGCGCGCCCCCCTGCGGCTTGAAGACCTTGTCGATGTCGGTGACCGGGACCTCGCGCATCTTCCGGCTGCCCGCAAACGGGTAGTGCCCGGCCAGCAGCTGGTCGAACACCACCACGACGTTCTCGCACCACTTCCGGTTGGCCGACTCGCCGGTCGCGCCGGTCACCGCCACCTCGGCGCCCGACAGCGGCGGGGACAGCATCTTGTCCAGCAGCGCCCCCTCCCAGTCGTGGTCGTTGTAGGTGCCGACCAGGGTCTGCATCTTGAGGCGCGCCCCCTTGAGCGCCGCGCTGAAGGCGGCGGCGTCCGGCGGCCCCGACTCGCCCAGCGCCGCCGAGAGCTCGCCCAGGATCTGGACGTAGCTGTCGAGGCCGGTCGGCTTGGTCAGGCCGAAGTTCAGGAAGCTGGCGAACTCGCGGCCGACGTCCTCGGGCGTGGTCAGCTCGTCGTGGGGCCGGCTGCCCCCTTCGGCGCCCGGCACGCCGGCCGGCAGGTGGCTGCGCGCCTCTCCCACCTTGTCGGCCAGCGCCGCTCGACCGGCGCCCAGCAACCCGTCGGGTTCGTCCTTGAAGATCAGGTTGCGGCCGGCGTTCTTCCAGACCGCGTCCAGCGGCTTGGCCGTCACCAGCGTCTTCATCAGGGCGCGCGCGTCGTCCACGCTGGTCGGCTCGCGGATGGCCAGGGTCAGCAGGAATGCCCGCCAGGCGTCGACGTAGCGGCGGAAGTACTCCGTCCGCAGCGTCGTCGCGTCGGCGCCCTCGCGCACCTTCGGCGCGGCCAGCACCCAGGCGTTCTCGTCGTGGCTGTGGTCGGCCGTCAACCGCGCGATGCGGTCGCGCACGATCTTCCAGCCGGCCGGCGTGAACGCGCCCGGGATGGTGGGCCCGCCCCGGCTGCCGGTGCTGGCCGGCGGCGGTTGGAACACCGTGACCGCGCCGCCCAGGACGTCGACCAGGTGCAGGTCGCGCGGCAGCGCCGGGTCGCGCAGCACGTCGGCCAGGGGATCGCCCTCGTGCGAGCCGAGCAGCGCCGCGCGCACGTGCGCGATGACCTGCCCGAGGGCGGTCTTGCGCTCCAGCAGATCGCCGGCGACGGCGGCGCGCGCGGCATAGAACCGGACGGCGTCCTCGATCGCGCGCCGGCCGTGCGCGCTGGCGTCGTCGCCCGCCAGCCAGGCCCACTGATCACCCGCCTGGCGGCCGGCCACGTCGATCCACTTGTCGCGCCAGTGGTCGCTCTCCGGGGCGGGCTCGTCGGCGGCCTTGGGCTGGGTCAACAGCAGCTCCAGCACCAGACCGTTTTGGATCTGGGCCTCGTCCCCGTCGCCGTGGCCGCGCGAGAAGTCTTGCAGCCGCCCGGCCTCGGCGCGCAAGAGCGGCGCCACCACAAGCTGCTCCACCGCCGAGCGCAACGGGATCAGCAGGTCGTCGCCCGGGTAAAGGCCGAATTCGTGCGACAGCTCGGGGCCGTCGACGGCCAGCGTCGCCAGCCGGGCCGCCGTGGGCTCGACCCGCTCCAGCGTGCGCGACGACAGCGCCTCCTTGGGCTGGTTCGCCAGCCGCTCGACGAACGCGCGGCCGTCGTCGACCAGCTTGCTGTTCTTCAGATACGACGAGATGGGCAGCGCCAGGAACGCCGCCGAGACGGCCAGCGCCAGGCCGGCCGTCAGCCAGCGGATGCTCCGCTGCCGCCGCAGCCCGCGGCTGCTCTGCACGGCCACGTCCGCGTCCGGGAACACCACCTGCTGGAACAGATCCCGGACGAAGTAGCTCTTGGGCTTGGTGGTCGACGCCGCCAGCACCGGCGGCCGGACGCCGAACGCCTCGGCCATGCTGGCCATGACGCGGTCGATGGGCCGCCCCTCCTGCGTGCCGCTCGTGAAGTAGACGCCGCGCATGATGGGCGCGTCCTGGTACACGCTCTGGTCGAAGAGGGCGGCCACCAGATCGATGAGTCCCTGGCGCAGCGAATCGAACTGCCGCGGGAAGGCGTAGATGCGCTCGCGCGCTTCGATGCGCCGCTCTTCGGCCATGCGCCGGACGGCGTAGCGCTCGAGCACGTCGCCGAGGTCGTCGAAGTTCTGCGCGAACGCCTCGACATGGTCGGTGTGCTCGCTGGCCACCGGCAGCGTGAACCCCCAGATCTGCCCGCGGTCGCGGTCCTTGAGGTCCTCGAACGTCTCGACGAATCCGGACAGCAGATCGCACTTGGTGACCATCAGGTAGACGGGCACCACCATGTCGAGGCGCGCGATCACCTCGTCGATGCGCTCGCGCAGCCGCGCGGCCAGGTCCGCGATCTCCTCGGGCGAACCGGTCAGGTCGGGCGCGCCGACCGCCAGCAAGATGCCGTTGATCGGCTTTTTGGGTCGGGTCCGCTTGAGGACGTCCAGGAACGCCAGCCACTCGTCGCGGTCGTCCTCGTCGGTGCTCCAGCGGCCGGCGGTGTCCAGCAGGATGGCCTCGTTGGTCATCCACCAGTCGCAGTTGCGGGTGCCGCCCACGCCCCGGACCTTGCCGCTCTTGCCGACCGGCATCTTGATGCCCGAGTTGCGGATGGCGGTGGTCTTCCCCGACGCGGACGGCCCGATCATCACGTACCAGGGGAGCAGGCCCAGCGCGTCCCGTCCCGAGCGCCCCAGCTTCGAGCTCTTGAGGGTCTGGACGGCGCGTTCGAACTCCGCCTCCATGGCGGCGATCTCGCCCCGCAGGTCGGGCCGGGCGCCCCCGGCGTGGGCCGACGCCTGGTCGCGCAAGCTGCGCTCGATCGCCGAGGCGGCCTTCTGCGCCGAGAGCAGCTTGTAAAGGACGTAGACCAGCAGGCCGCCGGCGATGACGGCGGTGGCCACGACGGCCGGCCAGAGCGGCACGTACTTGTGGAAGACCAGGACCACCGCCCAGGCCAGCCCGATGAAGATCGCCGCGAAGATGTACTTCAGCATGGGCGCCTCACCGCGACAGGTCGGCGACGCGCGCCGCCAGCTCGGCGATCTGGTGCGACAGCGACACCTTCAGCCCGACGAACACGGCGATGGCCGCCGCGAACATGCCCAGCGCGACGTACAGAAACAGGTTGTTCCCCGACGCGCGCACCAGCGGCTCGTCGGGCGGCTCGCCGGCCGGCGACAGGCTGTCGGGCGGCTCGACGTTGCGTTCGACCTCCGGCCGGATCGAGTCGATGAGGCGCATCAGCTCGAGGTCGCCGCCGCGCATGCTGTACTTGCCCTGAAAGCCGAACAGCAAGCACTGGTAGTAGACGCGCAGCGTGTCGGCCCGCCGCGGGTCGCGACGGATCTCGGTGAGCCGCGTGAAGAACCCTTCACCGGCCAGCGTTTCGTTGAAGAAGACCAGCTGCAGCGGCTGGCTCATCCAGTAGCCGCGCAGCGGCTCGGGCTTGCCCATGGCGATCTCGTCGGCCAGGGCGACCAGGGCGTAGGCGATGTCGTCCCCCTCGCGCCCCGACAGGCCCTGGTCGCGGGCGCGCGCCCGCAAGGCCTCGATGAACCCCTTCAAGCGCCCGTGCACCGCTTGCGGCGCGACGGTGCCGCCGTCCAGTTCGCGCAACTGGCTGACCGCGATGAAGCACTCGGAGGTGATCTCGTTCATCTTGTCCATGACCGACCTCGCTTCACACCGACCGCGGCACGGCCAGCAACTCCAGCTTCACGTGCGCCGGATCGAACGGCGGCGGCAGGTAGATCGACACCCCCTTCTCCTGCTGGATCGACCGCCAGTAATCGTTCTGCAGGTTGAGCTGGAAGTAGGTGACCCCGGCGCGGACCGGGATCTCCGCCGGCGGCCGGTGGGTCGCCTGGATCGGCACCCCCGGCGTGGCCGCCGACCGCAGCACCTGCGGAAGCTGCGACTGCGACGCGATCTTGCACAACCCCGGCAGCCGCTGAACCAGCTGTTCGGCCGGCATCTCGGACCTGACGGCCAGCACGTAATGCATGGCCGTCAGCAGGCGGTCCTCGTCGAGCCGCCCGAAGTAGACCGATTGGTTCAGGTCCAGCGGCACCGAGACGTGCGTCTCGCGGATGGTGGTGCGCAGCAGCAGGGTGGCCTTGGCCAGCAGCTCTTCGAAGGTGCCGCGCAGGTCGGTGTGGGCGAACACCGGCAGCTTCTGAGGTTCCACCTCCTCCGAGAAGGTGGCCAGCGCGCCCACCACCTGGATCAACGTCAGATAGAGCTGCGACGGGCTCAGCTCGCCGTTGGTCGAGGCGTAGGCCAGCACCGGGATGGCGGTGTTGATGGCGCTGAGCTGCAGGAAGCGCGTGACGTCGCCGACGCTGAATTCGATGTTCGAGCCGTCGCGCTGCCGGCGATCGCCCGACAGGAGGCGCTGCTTGGCCACCATCAGCCCCAGCAGTCGCCGCACGCCGGCCATCAAGAACTTCGAGGTGTCGATGCGCAGCGCCGGCGGGATGTAGGCCTCGTTGTTCAGCAGCGCGCCGCTGCCGTCGCGGACGATCTCGGCGATCTTGATGGCGTCGTAGTCCTCGCGCGCCTCGTCGCCGAACAGGACGACGGCGTTGCGGTGGGCGAACGCCATCTGCAGGTCGGAGGCGTTCCCGGTCAGGTCGGCCACCGACCGCGCGGCGGCCCTGAAGCGGGCCCGCGCCGCCTTGGTCGAGTCGGCAGCCGTGCCGGTCGCGTGCTCGGTCGTCACGCTGGGAACGCCCTCACGCTCTTTCGGGATCGCCAGATAGACCTCGCAGAACGGCTGGGTGGGCGGAAAATGCTCGCCGATGGGGCGCGCCGCCGGGCACTCCGGGTCCTTGCCCTCGAAGCCCAGATAGAGGCCGTCCGGCAGCACCCCGATGAAGCGCGTCAGCCGGAGCTGGTCCGACCCCAGCGCGCCCGGATCGATCTCGACCGCGACCACGCCCCACCGGTACGGCGACAGGGCGGCGATCCGCTCGTCCAGCAGCCGCTCGTGATAGAGGTCCTGCTGCTGCAGGTGCTGCGGGGAGACCAGCATCCCCTCCGACCAGACGACTCTCTGCGGCGGCTTCATGGCGATTTAATCGTCCCGACCCGATTTTCTTCCAGGGAAAACCGCAAGGTCGGATCTTTGGGCGGCGGCCCGTGTTTGGGGGCGGGGGCGGGGGCGGGGTGGCAAAACTGCGGGTCGGCGGGCGGCAACTTTTCGATGGTCCGCCAGGAGGTCCCGGTCGGGCGCCGGAACAGGCCGACCACCGCCAGGTACGTGGCGTCGGGGCTGCGGAAGAGGGGCGGGTCCAAGGTGGCGCCCGGCGTGACGGTCACCTCCTGGACGGCCACGAAGTCCTCGCCCAGCGTGTCCCGATCGTGGTCGAACAGATCGTCGAACGAGGCCACGCCGATCTTGCCGGTCCCCTTCAACTGGTAGATGCGCACCACGGTCGCCAGCGGCTCGCCTCGGTCGCTGAGATTGAGCCGCTTGTCGGCCTTCAGCCGCACGTGCAACGGTTCGGGAGGCGGGCAGGGCGCGGCCGGTGGCCCGGGAGCCGCCGAATTGTGGGCGCAGCCGGCCAACCACGCCGCCGCCGCCAACCAACGGAGATCAAAGCGCTTGTTACGCATTCCGCGCCCTCGCGCCCGCGCAGCTTGCCAGGAAACCGCGACCCCGTGCAACAGGGATGTGGACCGCCTTTTCCAGTATCATCCCGCGCGCATGAGAGCGGCTCTCCGGGTGGCGGTCGGTCTGGCGGCGTGCCTGGCGCCGGCGGTGGCCCTGGCCGACGGTCCGACGGCGAACACGGCGCAGGCGCATTTCGACCGGGGCGCCAAGCTTTACAACCTTGGACATTTCCAGGACGCGATCGCGGACTTCGAGAAGGCTTACGAGCTGGATCCGTCGCCGATCTTCCTGTTCAACATCGCGCAGTCCCACCGGCAGCTGGGCAACAAGGAACGGGCGCTGTTCTTTTACCGGCGCTATCTCGAACAGGCGCCGAACGCCGCCAACCGCGACGACGTCGAGCGGCGGATGAAGGACCTGCAAGCCTCGCTGCAGCAAGAGGCCGAGCTGAAGCAAAAGCCGCCGCCCGGGGTCTCGTCTCACGTCGAAACGCGCGTCGACAACCCGCCCGCCGCCGAGGTTTCCGGAGGCGGGGCGCCGGCGGTGCTCGAGCGGCCGCCGGAGGTCGGCGCTTCACCGCCGGCGGAGGCGGGGCGGCGATGGGTGGTTTCGTTGGGGCTGGCGCCCGCCTTCGCCAGTATGTCGGGCAGCGCCGTCAAGCTGCCGACCATGTTCGCGGCGCTGCTGGAAGGCGCGTACCGCTGGGTGGTGCCCGCCGGCGAGCTGGAGGTGGGCGCCGATCTCGGCTACGCGCGGCTCCCCTACACGCGGGTCGGCACGTCGTCGCACCCGGCGCTGCAGGGGTCCGGCGGCAGCTCGGCGTTTTGGGGGGTGCTCGCCTCCGCGCGCTACCTCTCTCACGTCACGTCCGACCTGAAGCTGGGCGCCGGCGTGGGCGGCGGCGTCGTTTTTTGGAGTGGGCTCGACGAGGGGAACCCGTTCACGCTGCAGGGGGTTGCCCCTTCCGGCGCCCTCGCGCTGCCGGCCGTGGCCGTCGACCTTCGCGCCGAGTACCGCGTCGCCGACGGCCTGTTCCTGGCCCTGACGCCGGAGCTGCTCTGGAGCGACATCCCCAGCGGGGCCGGCAGCGCCATCGCCGGGGTGATCTCCAGCGTCACGCGCCTCGACCTGGTCGCCGGCGTCGGATACGCCTTCTGACCTGACTGGTCTCGCCCCGTCCTCGCGATGGTCGCGCGGCTGCGAGGAGGATCGCCAAGGAACGCTTCGAGGGTTCCTTGGACCTCCCGCGACGACTTCGCCGGGCCGAGCCGTCAACGCGAGGACGGGCAGGGGAATGCCTACCGGCTCTTGCGCCCCTTGTGCGAGCGGCGTCCGCCCTTGCGGCTGGCGGACTTGCCCGCGTTGCTGATCTTGGCGGCGCGCTGCTTGCTCATCCCCTTGCGGCGCAGCCCGTTGTACTGCTTTCGGTGCTTGATGGTCCCCCGTCGCGCCATGATTCACCTCCTCTACTCGGAAACCTGAGGTCGTCGGTTCGACCCCGCCAGAGCCCCCGTCGCTGCGCGGCGGCCTTACTGTCGAGGTGTGGGCGGTCCCATTGACGACATGATGCGCGCGGCGGCGGCCGACGCGCGCGTGATCGGACTGGCCGGCGGGCTTCCGGCCGAGGCGCAGTTTCCCAAACGCGCGCTGGCCCGGGCCTTTTTACGGGCGGTCCGACGGGCCGGCGCGCCGGCCCTGCAATATGGCTGGGCGGAAGGGTCGGCCCGCCTGCGCGGCTTCGTGGCCGGCCGGCTGCGCGCTCGCGGCGCCGTCGTGCAGCCCGACGACGTCATCATCACCAGCGGCGCCCAGCAGGCGATCGCGCTGGCCCTGGAGCTGGCCGCGCGGCCCCGCGACCTGGTCGGCGTCGGCGCCGAGACGTATCCGGCGGCGCTGGAGCTGATTCGCGCGCGCGGGCTCTCGCCGGTCGCGCGGTGGGACGGGCCGCCGGTTCGCTACGCGATGCCTGCCGTCCACAACCCGCGTGGCGATGCGCTGCCCGCCGCCGAGCGGGCGGAGTTGCTGGGCACCGGCGGCGCCATCGTCGAGGACGACGCCTACGCCGAGCTCCGCTTCGACGGAGCGCCGGCCCGACCCCTGCTGGCCGACGCGCCCGAGCGGGTGCTGCACGTCGGGACCCTGTCGAAGACGCTGTCGCCGGGCCTGCGCATCGGCTGGCTGGTGGTGCCCGCCCGCCTGCGCGAGCGCGCGGTCGAATTGAAGCAGGGGTCCGACCTGCAGGCGAGCAGCCTCGGGCAAGCCATCGCCGAGACTTACCTGCTGGGCGACGGCCAGGACCTGCCCGGCGTCGACTGGGACGCCCGCCTGGCGCGCCTGCGCCGGTTCTACCGGCGGCGCGCCACGCTGCTGGGGCGGGCGCTCCGCTCGGCCCTGCCGGAGTGGCGCTTCACCGCGCCCGAGGGCGGGTTCGCCATCTGGGCTCACGCGCCGGAAGCGCCCCGCGCCGTCGACGAGCTGGCGTTCTTGCGGGCCGCCGTCGCCGCCGGCGTCTCGTTCGATCCCGGGTCCACGTTTCGCCCGGATCGCGCGCCACACCCGCTGGCCGTCCGCCTCTGCTTCTCCGCGGCCTCCGTCACCTCGTTCCCCGAGGCCGCCCGCCGGCTGGCCCACGCCTGGCGGCGCATCGGGGAGCCCGGCGTCGTCACGGACGACGTCGCGTCGGTTCGAGCTTGAGGGTCGCGCCTCGCGTCCAGCGCGGCTTGTCGGCCTCGGCGTTTGACGCTATTTCGACGGCGGTGCACTAGATGCGGGCGATGGCCACCAGAGCCCGCAGCGCTTCGGCGACGCTCCAGGCCTGGGCGGTGCAGCCGCGCGGCAGGAAGGGCGCCTCGGCGTCGAAGATCTCGCTGATGGTGCCGATGCAGGCGGCCGACAGCTCCTGTTCGAGGCCGTCCAGCAGCCGCCGCGCCCCCTCGCGGTCGTGCCGGAACGTCTTCAACCAGGCGTCGACGAACGGGCCGATCAGCCAGCCCCAGATCGTCCCCTGGTGGTAGGCGGCGTCCCGGGCGCGCAGGTCGCCGTCGTAGCGGGGCTTGAAGTCGGGGTGGCCGGGCGCCAGCGAGCGGAGGCCGAAGGGCGTGGCGAGCTGCTCGCGCACGATGTTGAGGACCGGGACCCAGTGGGCGGTGTCCAGCACCGGGTGCGGCAGCGAGATGGCCAGGACCTGGTTGGGGCGGATGCTGGCGTCGTCGCAGGCGCCGCGCGCGTCCGGCTCGCCGTCGACGACGTCGTAGAGGCACCCGGTGCGCGGGTTCCAGAACCGCCGATTGAACGACTCCCGCAGGCGCCCGGCGGCGCTGATGACGGTCTCGGAGCGGAGGCTCCGCCCTTCGCCGCCGGCCGCTTCCTCGTCGGCCAGCCACCCGCCCAGCAGCATCAGCGTGTTGTAGAAGAGCGCGTTGATCTCGACCGCCTTGCCTCGTCGCGGCGTCACGACCCAGTCGCCGACCTTGGCGTCCATCCAGGTCAGCTGATAGCCGGGCGCGCCCTGGCGCAGCAGTCCGTCGGCCGGATCGACGCCGATCCCAAAGCGCGTCCCCGCGAAGTGCTTCTCGACGATGTCGACCAGCTTGGGCATCAGGAATCGGCGGGTCTCGAGGTCGCCGGTCGCCTGCTCGTAGCGGTCGAGCGCGTGGAAGAACCAGAGGGTGGCGTCGGCCGTGTGGTAGAGGCCCTGCGTCTCCCCCTCGGGAAACAGGTTCGGGATCAGGCCGTCGCGAATGTGCTTGGCGAAGGTGTGCAGGATGCTGCGCGCCTCGGGATGGCGGCCGGTCAGCAGCGTCAGCCCTTCGAGGCTGATCATGGTGTCGCGCCCCCAGTCGGTGAACCAGGGGTAACCGGCGATGATGGTGCGCGCCTCGTCGCCCTCGGCGTGC
This sequence comes from Myxococcota bacterium, assembly GCA_025934105.1. GTDB lineage: Bacteria > Myxococcota_A > Polyangia > Fen-1088 > Fen-1088 > JADGRB01. Next base: position 10,610 of record JAICYS010000061.1, read on the forward strand.
AGCCGCACCTCGTCGGCGGGACGGACGCGCGGCGTGATGATGAATTGATCGGCCGCCAGCACCAGCTCGGCGCCCACCCCGTGCTGCACGATCGGGTGGGCTTGCGAGACCAGGCGCAGGCGGCGCTCGTCGTCCAGCTCCATGGCGGCCTCGGCGCGGACGTCGCGCAGCCCCTCCCAGGGCTCGGTCGAGGCGGTGAACTCGGCCAGCTCGCTCGGCGCCAGCGCCAGCTCGAACCGCCCCAGGCTCCGCAGCTCGCCGCGCCATTCATAACCGCGCGAGCGCTCGACCCGGTAGATCACGTCCAGCGTCCGCTGGTCGCCGGCCAGCGGCACGGCCTTGGCGATCCGGGCCAGCAGCCGCAGCGGCGGCAGGCCGGTCGGCCCGCTGGCGGCGGTCACCTCGACGCCGTCGCCGACCGAGGTCACGACGTAGCTGCCGGGGGGCTGGTCGACCCGCCCCTCGTGGGCCCGCATCGACACGGCCGGCTCGAGGCGCAGCGTGACCGGCCCGGGCGCGGCGAGCAGCCGATAGGCGATCCGCGTGGTGTTCTGGCGGTACGTCACCACGATCTGCTTTTCGAGCACGACGCCCCGGTCCTCGAACCGCCAGATGGGGCGCCCGTTCTCGATGCGGAAGTCGACCAGGCGCTCGGGCACGACCGCGCTGGCCGGCCCATCGATCCCGGACAGCCGGAGCTCTTGCCCGTCTTCGGTGACCAGCGTCTCGACCAGGTGGTTCAGCATCAGCGTGCGCCCCAGCGGCGCCGGCAGCGCCGCCACCAGCAGGCCGTGCGACCGGCGGGTCGGCGTGGCGCCGATGGTGCCCGACGCGTAGCCGCCCAACCCGTTGGTCAGCAGCCACTCGCGCCCCAGCAGGCCGTCCAGGGGCTCGCCTTCGCGCCAGGCGCGGCGGCAGGGGAGCCGCCCGATCATGCGATCGGCTCCGGCGACAGGACGATCGACGCGTGCCCCGGGAACACGAACCCCGCGTCGCTGTCCGCCGGGCCCGTCCCCTGGCCGCCATAGCGCGGGTCCTCGCTGGACCACAGGGTGCGCCAGCGATGTTGAAACGGAGGCGCCAGGAGCGGCTCGGCGATGGAGGGCAGGGCCAGGTCGCGTCCCAGGTTCACGATCAACAGGCGGTCGCCGGCCGGACAGGCGAAGCGCAGCACCAGCGCCTCGCGATCGATCACCGCGCCGTGGACGCAGTCGCGCTCGCCGCGCGAAAACGCCGGGTCCTCGCGCCGCAGCCGCAAAAGGTCTCGATGCAGCGCCAGCGTGGCCGCGTTCCGGTCGCGCTCGGACCAGTCCAGCTTGCAGGCGGCGTAGGTCGCCTCCTCGTGCGGGGTCATCACCTGCGCCTGCGCGGCCGCCGTCGCGCACGAGGGGAATTGCGACAGGAACTTGCGGCGGCCTTCGTTGACCGCCCGCGCCAGCTCGGGGCGGTGATCGGCGAAATAGACGAAGGGGCGGGTCGATCCCCATTCCTGCCCCTGGAACAGCATCGGCGTGCTCGGCCCCAGCAACGTCACCGCGGTCATCGCGCGCAGCAGGCCCGGCGACGCCAGCGTGGCCAGCCGTTCGCCGCGCACCGAGTTCGCCACCTGATCGTGGTTCTCGAGGAACGTGACGAACGCCGACGCGGGCAGGTCCAGGGCCGGCGTGCCGCGGCGGTGCTTCTGCCAGGCGTAGCGCTGACCCTGATAAAGGTAGCCCCACTTCACGCCCGACAGGATCTCCTGCGGCGTGCCCTGATAGTCGGAATAGTAGGCCTCGTTATGGCCGGTCAGCGCCACGCGGGCAGTGTGGTGAAAGTCGTCGTTCCAGAGCGCGTCCAGCCCGTACCCGCCGGCCTCGGCAGCCCGCACCATCCGCGTCTCCTGCGGCTCGTTCTCGGCGACCAGCAGGCAGGCGCGGGTGCCGGCGGCGGCGCGCGCCCGCCGCCCGATGGCCGCCACCAGGTGGTCGGGCGAGGCGTCGAAGATCTGCTGGGTGGCGTCCAGGCGCAGGCCGTCGAAATGGAACTCCTGCACCCAGTAGCCGGCGTTCTCGATGCAGAGCTCGCGCACGCCCGGCGAGCCCGGGCCGTCGAAGTTGATCGCCTCGCCCCATTCGTTGTCGTACCTGTCCGAAAAGTACGTCTTCGAGAACTGCGGCAGGTAGTTTCCGTCGGGACCGAAGTGGTTGTAGACCACGTCCAGGATCACGCCCAGGCCCAGCCCGTGCGCCCGGTCGACGAAACGGCGCAGATCGTCGGGGCGGCCGTAAAGGTGGGTGGGCGCCCACAGGTCGACGCCGTCGTAGCCCCAGCCGAACCGGCCGGTGAACTCCGAGACCGGCATCATCTCGATCACGGTCACGCCGACGTCGGCCAGCATCGGCAGCCGCTCGGTCGCGGCCGCGTACGTCCCTTCCGGCGTGAAGGTGCCGACGTGCAGCTCGTAGATCACCTGGCCGCGCGGGCCGACCCCTTTCCACTCCTGATCCGTCCAGCGAAACCGGGTCGGGTCGATCAACTCGGACGGGCCGTGCGGCCCTTCGGGCTGAAACCGCGAGGCGGGATCGGGGTAGGCGCGCGGATCGTCGTCCAGACGGAAGCCATAGGTCGTCCCTTCGGCCAGCCCGTCGACGAACCCCGAGAACATCCCCTCGCCGTCCTTCTCGGCCGAAAGCGGCGCCGCGCAGCTCAATCCCGGGCCGTGCGCGACCGCCACCCGCTGGCGCGCGGGCGCCCAGACCCGAACGTGGGCGCGCCCATCGGGCAGCAGCTCGGCTCCTATCGGAAAGCGCCGCCCCGCAGCCCCGCCTGTCATGTGCGAAGTAAGGTGATTCCCTTGTCGGGGGAGTCAATGGTTCGGGGCCGGGTCATCGGTGCGGTGTCCGGCCGGTCTCCTTGGCCAGCTCCGCCAGCCACTTCGTCAGCTCGCCGTCCTTGCCCAGTTCGTCGACGGTCTTGGGCGACCGGTAGGTCCAGTTGTTGCCTTCGCTCGCGCTGGGGTCGTTGATGCGCGCCTTGCCGCCCAGCAGGTCCTCCAGCGTGACCAGCGTCAGCGTCGACTTCGAGCCGTAGAGCGCGCGCAGGATGGCGTCGCGGACCGGCGGCCCGAACCCGGCGTTCGGATCGATGTTGGCCAGCGCGGGGATCGACTGAAGCGCCTTCCGGTCGTCGGGCGACAGCTTGTCCCACCAGTCGGCGGTCGTGTCGGTGTCGTGGGTGGCGTTGGTCGCCACCGAGATCTCGGGCCAGCTGCCGGGATCTCGGTACTGCTCCTGGTCCTTTTCCCACCGCAGCACGCGGTACCCGGCGATCCCGCTCCGTTCCAGCGAGGGGCGCAGGTACGGCGGGACCGTGCCCAGATCCTCGGCGACGACCTCGCCGAAGCGTCCCATGATGTGCATGAGGCGCTCGCCGTTCTGGAGCTGGGCGTTCTCGTCGGCCGGCCAGAATTCGCCGGCCGGCGGCTCGGCGGCGCCGGCCGTCTGCTGCACCGGCCGCGAGTATTCGCGGTAGCAGCCGATGGCGTGGTCGACCCGATAGACGCTGAACAGCTCGCCGGCGCGCTGGGCGCGGCGACGGATCCACGAGAAGTCGTCCCGCCGCATGGCGTTCCAGTCGTAGACCGGCAGGCCCCAGTCCTGGCCGGTGGGCGAAAAGTCGTCCGGCGGCGTGCCCAGCCGGCGGTCGATCCGGAAGAGGTTGCGGTTGGCCCAGACGTCGGCCGAGTCCGTGCCGACGATGAAGGGCAAATCGCCCATGAGGTCGATCCCGTCGATGCTGGCCTGGCGGCGGGCGCGCCGCCACTGGCGATTGAGCTGCCACTGCAGCCAGGCCTCGCGCAAGAGCTCGACACCTCGCTCGCGGCGCAGGCGGGCCAGCGCTTCGGGGCGGCGGTCGCGGGCGCCCGGCGGCCAGTCGGTCCAGGCCTTGTTCGTCTGCTGATGCCAGACCCCGAAGAGGGTGAAGTCGTCCAGCCACTCGCGATTGTCGCGGATGAACTCGGACAGCTGCCGGCTGCGGGGCGTGCGCTTGTCCCACTCTTCGCGCCGGAACCGCTCGAACGCGAGCTGCACGGCGGCGCTCTTCAGATCGCGGACGGCGGTCCATTCGACGCCCGGCGCGTGCTCCAGCTCTTGGATGCGCTGGCGCAGCGCCGCCGGCAGCGCGTCGCGGCCCCCGATGCCCTGGAAGTCCTCGCAGTCGTCCAGAGCCAGATAGACCGGATCCAGCGCGAAGGCCGAGATCGAGGCGTACGGGCTGGGATCGGCGCCGGAGGTCGGGTTGACCGGCAGGAGCTGCACCACCGAGAAGCCGGCCTGGCCGGCCCAGGCCCCGAACTTGGGGATGTCGGCGATGTCTCCGACGCCCCAGCCGCCGCCCGAACGGATCGAGAACAGCGGGATGACCACCCCCGCCCGACGGCGGCGGCGCTGGGCCTCCTTCTTGACCACGCGGGCCGGCGCGGCGGCCGCCTCGCGCGCCACCTTGGTGTCGAGCGGCTGGCGCAGGACCGCGATGCCCCGGCCGGCCACGGTGTACGTCCCCTGACAGGCGAGGTCGGGCTGCTTGCCCGGATCGGAGGTGTCGAGCTCGACGAGCCAGGGGCCGCCTTCCGCCTCGGCCGGCAGCTTGAACTCGATCGGCTCGTAGTGCGCGTTCATGAGGATGAGGAGCCCGTCGTCCAGCATCCGCTCGCCGCGCTCGTCGACCATCGGGATGGCGTCGCCGCCGAGGACCATGGCCAGCGCCTGGATCCAGGGCTTTTGCCAGTCCTGCGGCGTCATCTCCAGTCCGTCGGGGCGCAGCCAGGCGATGTCCTTGGACTGCGACTCCCAGATGTAATTGCCGACGAAGAACCGGCGCTGCTGCAGGATCTGGTGCTTCTTGCGGACGGCGATCATCCGGCGCGTGAACTCCAGCAGCTGCTTGCGCCGATCGGTCAGCTTCCAGTCGTACCAGGAGAGCTCGTTGTCCTGGCAGTAGGCGTTGTTGTTGCCCCGCTGGGTGCGCCCGATCTCGTCGCCCCCCAGCAGCATCGGCACCCCCTGCGACAGGAACAGCGTGGCCAGCATGTTTCGCATCTGGCGGTCGCGCAGCGTGATGATGCCCGGGTCGTCGGTCTCCCCTTCTGCGCCGCAGTTCCAGGCCTGGTTGTCGTCGGCGCCGTCGCGGTTGTGCTCGCCGTTGGCCTCGTTGTGCTTCTCGCTGTAGCTGACCAGGTCCCACAGCGTGAAGCCGTCGTGCGCGGTGATGAAGTTGACGCTGGCCTGCGGCTGCCGCCGTTCGCCTTGATAGAGGTCCGCCGACCCCGACAGGCGCCAGCCCACGTCCGACGAGAGGTTGTCGTCACCTTTCCAGAAGCGGCGGCAGGCGTCGCGGAACTTGCCGTTCAGCTCGTGAAACGGCTCGGGGAAGTTGCCCACCTGATAGCCGCCGAGGCCGGTGTCCCAGGGCTCCGCGATCAGCTTCACGCGCGACAGCAGCGGGTCCTGCGCGATGATCTGGAAGATGGGCGCCGTCGGGCTGAACTCCCCCTTGCCGACCCGCCCCAGCGTCGCGCACAGGTCGAACCGGAACCCGTCGACGTGCATGATGTTCGCCCAGTAGCGCAGCGAATCGACGATCAGGCGGGCGGCCTCCGGGTTCGAGGCGTTGACGCTGTTGCCGGTGCCGGTGAAGTCCAGGTAGTAGCGCGCCTGCGGCATCAACCAGTAGTAGGTGGCGTTGTCGACCCCGCGCAGGCTGAGGGTCGGCCCCAGGTGGTTGCCCTCGCAGGTGTGGTTGTAGACGACGTCCAGGATCACTTCGATGCCGGCCGCGTGCAGCGCCTTGACCATCGACTTGAACTCGGCGACCTGCGCGCCGGGCGTCTTGTCGCTCATGTAGCGCTGCTCGGGGGCGAAATAGGCGAGGGTGCTGTAGCCCCAGTAGTTGCGCAGCGACTTGTCCTCGAGGAAGCCGTCGTCGGCGAACTCGTGAACCGGCAGGAGCTGAACCGCCGTGATCCCCAGCTTTTTCAGGTGCTCGACCACGGCCGGGTGCGCCAGGCCGCCGTAGGTGCCGCGCAGCTCCTCGGGGACGTCCGGGTGCCGCATGCTGATGCCGCGGACGTGCGTCTCGTAGGTGATGGTGTTCCGCCACGGGGTCTCGGGCGGCCGGTCGTCGCCCCAGTCGAACGCGTCGTCGACGATGACGCCCTTGGGCACGCCGGCCGCGCTGTCGCGCTGATCGATGACCAGGTCGGTGTTCTCGTCGTCGCGCTTGTAGCCCAGGACCGGCTCGCGCCAATCGACCTCGCCGCAGAGCGCCTTGGCGTAGGGATCGACCAGCAGCTTGTGGGGATTGCAGCGGTGCCCCGCCTCGGGGGCGTAGGGACCGTGGACCCGCAAACCGTAGAGCGTCCCCGGCCGGAGGTCGGGCGCGTACCCGTGCCAGGTGAACCCGGTGTTGGTCGGCAGGTCGAACCGTTCCAGCTCGCGGCGGGGATCCTGCGGGTCGAAGAGGCAGATCTCGACGCGCGTCGCGACGCGCGAATAGACGGCGAAGTTGACGCCGCGACCGTCGAACGTTGCGCCGCTGGGATAGGGGCGGCCGGGCCAGAGGTGTCGCATCGGGTCGAACGTAAGGATCAGCTCCTTGCCTGCAAGCCGAGTTAGTGGATGATCCCTCGATGACCAGATTGCAGCCCATGTCCGGCGGCCCCGTGGCGAAGCAAAATCCGCTGTCCCTTCCGGCGGTGCTCCGGGCGCTCCCGCGCGCCGTCGACGACCGCCCCATCTGGGCGCAGTTGAACATCACCTGGCGCTGCAACCTCGATTGCGCGTACTGCACCGAGTACGACAACCAGAAGGACCACGTCCCGTTTCCCGAGCTGCTGGCCCGGATCGAGAAGTGCCGCGAGCTGGGCGTGCTTCACACCGACCTCATCGGCGGCGAGCCGTTGTTGCACCCGGACATTGAGCGCCTGTTCGAGGAGATCCGGGCCCGCGGGATGACGTCGGGCATGACGACCAACGGCTTCCTGCTGACCGAGGAGAAGCTGGATCGCCTGCTGGCCGCCGGCCTGGGACGCCTGCAGATCTCCGTCGACGGCGTGCGGCCGACCCGGGAGACGCCCAAATCGCTGAAGACGCTGCAGAAGAAGATCGAGCTGTGCGCCGGCCGGCCCATCTGGTTCCGCGTGAACACCGTCTTGTGCGACGAGACGCTGGACCAGGTCGAGGAGGTGGCCCAGTTCTGCTTCGACCGCGGGGTGGGGGTGAACTTCTCGGTCGTGCACGAGCGGGGCCGACTGCGGCGGCGGCTCAACAACGCCCGTTATCTGGAGAAGATCCGCTGGCTGCGCTCGGAGAAGCAGGCCGGCCGCCCGGTCGCGACCCCCTACTTCCTGCTGGACTACTACGAGGGCACGCTGACCGGAGCGCCGCCCGCCTGGACCTGCCTCGGCGGGCAGAAGTGCTTTTACGTGGCGGCCGACGGCCAGTTCCACTTTTGCGCCCACGTGCCGGGCGCCGCCAACTTCGCGGACGTGACGCCGGCCGACCTGTCCCGCTGGGGCGGCGCCAAGGGCTGCGAGCGCGACTGCGGCGTCGACTGCGTCGCGCACACGTCGCTGCCTTACTCGCGCACGGCGCTGGTGGTGGCTTCGGAGCTGACGGCCCGGCTGGGCGCGCTGGTGCGCTGAGGGAAGACGAACCATCGGTTGAGCGGGTAGTTCCAGACCAGGTAGACCGCCGCCGCGACGATCCCCTTCGAGGCCGGGTAGGGGAGCCGCCCAAACCGGGTGATGAGCCAGACGCCCAGGGTGTGCCACCCGGACGAGCCGGCTTGCACCACCAGGAAGCGGCCGAAGGCGGGGCCGGTCGGCGCGTGGCCGGCGGAGAACGCCCAGACTTTGTTGATCGTGAAGTTCGCCAGCGACCCGACGACCGTCCCGAGCCAGGTCGCCAGCACGTAGTTGACGTGGGCCAGCTCGGTCAGGCCGATGAGCGTGCCGAAGTCGAGCGCCGTGGTGAACAGCGACGTCAGCAGGCTGCGCAAAAAGACGTGCCGCGGCGGCGGGCCGAAGCCCACGTCAGCCGGTCTCGTCGGGGCGGTTGGGCGCCGATACCGCGACCACCAGGTCGAGGCCGTGCGCCCGGGCTGCGTGCTGGGCGGCGGCCACGAAGCGTTCGAACTCGCCGGCCGGGGGCTGAGCGCAGTCGAGGCGCAGCCGGACGCGCCGGCCCGCGTACTGCGGGTGCTGCTCGGCCAAAAAACCGTCCAGCGCGTAGGCCATGTACCGGTTGATCTTCTCCTCGATCTGCCGGAGCTGGTGCGGGTGCGCCCCCCAGGGGCGCTGCTCGACCATCACCAAGAGGACGTCGCCGGTTTCGGCGTCGGTCGTGATGAGGTCCAGCACTTGCGGGTTTTCCACCCCCGGCGCGCCGAACTCGGCCACCATCTGGTCGCGGGTCATTTTCTCCATGGCGGGCAGGGGGAATCTACACCGGTTAAGATGGGGAGATGGGCCCACTCGGCGCGCTCTTGCTCGACGTTTTGGTGCTGCTGTTGGTGCTGACGGTGGCCGTCCCGCCGCTGCGGCGCGCGATCTACACCCGGCTCATCCTGCGCCTGGTCTCGCGGACCCTGCCCAAGATGGGCGACACCGAGCGGATCGCGCTGGAAGCCGGCACGGTCTGGTGGGACGGCGAGCTGTTCTCGGGCAGCCCCAACTGGACCCGGCTGCTGCGGTTCAAGCCGCTGGAGCTGACGCCCAGGGAGCAGGCCTTCATCGACGGTCCGGTCGCCGAGCTGTGCGCCATGCTGGACGAGTGGCGGATCGAGCACCAGAAGGACCTGCCGCCCGAGGTCTGGCGGTTCATCAAGTCGAAGGGGTTCTTCGGCATGATCATTCCGGAGTCGTACGGCGGCCTGGGCTTTTCGGCGGCCGCGCACTCGGCGGTGGTCGTCAAGCTGTCCAGCCGCAGCCTGACCGCGGCCGTGACGGTGATGGTGCCGAACTCGCTGGGGCCGGCCGAGCTGCTGTTGCAGTACGGCACCGACGAGCAGAAGCGCCACTACCTGCCGCGGCTGGCGTCGGCCGAGGAGATCCCCTGCTTCGCGCTGACCGGCCCGGAGGCGGGCAGCGACGCCGCCGCCACCGCCAGCCAGGGGGTGGTGTGCCGGGGCGTCTGGCAGGGCCGCGAGGTGCTGGGCATCCGCCTCAACTGGCGCAAGCGCTACATCACGCTGGCGCCCGTCGCGACGCTGATCGGGCTGGCGTTCCGACTGCGCGATCCCGACGGCCTGCTGGCGCGCAACCTGGACGCGCCGCCGCCGGCCGCCGACGGCGACCTGGGGATCACCTGCGCCCTGGTCCCTGCCAACCTGCCCGGCATCCGCATCGGGCAGCGGCACGATCCGCTGGGTATTCCCTTTCAGAACGGGCCGACCGAGGGGCACGACGTGTTCGTGCCGCTGGACGCCATCATCGGGGGCCCGGCCTACGCCGGGCACGGCTGGCGCATGTTGATGGAATCGCTGGCGGCCGGCCGCTCGGTATCGCTGCCGGCCCTGTCGGTGGCAGGAGCCGAGTTCGCCGCCCGCGCCACCAGCGCCTATGCCCTGGTGCGCAAGCAATTCGACCTGCCGATCGGGCGTTTCGAAGGGATCGAGGAGCCGCTGGCCCGCATCGCCGGGATGGCCTATCTGATGAACGGCGCGCGCCGGCTCACCTGCGGCGCCGTCGACGCCGGCGAGCGCCCGGCGGTCGTTTCGGCCATCGTGAAGGCTTACCTGACCGAGGGGATGCGCGGGGCGCTCATCGACGCCATGGACGTGCGGGCGGGCGCGGGCATCTGCCGCGGTCCGCGCAACATGCTGGCGCGCGGTTACATCTCGGCTCCCATCGCCATCACCGTCGAAGGGGCCAACATCCTCACCCGGTCGCTCATCATCTACGGCCAGGGAGCGATCCGCTGCCATCCCTACGTCCTCAAAGAGATGCGGGCCGTGGCGGCCAAGGACCTGGCCGCTTTCGATCTGGCGTTCTTCGGCCACCTGGGGTTCATCCTGCGCAACGTGGCGCGGCTGGCGATCCCGGGGCTGGCCGGCGGGCGCCTGTCGGGCGCGGGGCCGCTGTCCCCGGCGGTGCGGCGCGGGTTGCGCGCGCTGGGGCGCGCCAGTGCCGCGTTCGCCCTGGCTTCGGACGTGGCGAGGGCCACGCTGGGCGGTCAGCTCAAACGGCGCGAGAAGCTGAGCGGCCGCCTGGCCGACGCGCTGGCCTGGCTGTATCTGGGCTCGGCGGCGGCCAAGCGGTTCGTCGACGACGGGCAGCGCCGCGAAGACCTCCCGTTCCTGCGCTGGAGCCTGGATCAGTCCCTCTGGCGCGTCGAGGAGGCGCTGTCCGGGTTGCTGGCCAACTTCCCCAACCGGCCGGCGGCCTGGCTGCTGGGCCGCCTGGTGTTCCCGTTCGGCCGCCGCCGGCGGCCGCCGAGCGATCGACTGGGGAGCACGCTCGCGCGCGCGATCCTGGAGGACCCGGCGGTCCGCGATCGCCTGACCGCCGACATCTATCTGCCCGCCGCCGCCGATCCGGGCATGGGCCGCCTGGAGGCGGCCTTCGCCGCCTGCCAGGCGGCGCTGCCGGCCGAGGCCAAGGTGCGGGACGCCGTCCGCGCCCGGCGGCTCCCGCGCGAGCCGGAGGGAGATCTGGCCGAGAGGGCCGTCGCGGCGGGCGTGATCACGGCCGACGAGCAGCGCCTGCTGGCCGAGGCCGAGCGGATGCGGGAGGACGCCATCCAGGTGGACGCGTTCGACGATCTGGCCCGCTTCGACGCCGCCGATGTCCCGCACGCCGGCAACGGCGCCAGCAAGCTGTCCGCCTGAGGGGCGCCTTGACCGAACCGGCGGCGATCCGCACCTTGGAGCCGACCTCATGCGGGCGCGCCTCCCCTGGTTCGCGATGCTGGCCGTCGCGGCAGGGGCCCCCGCGGCCGCGCGCGCGGACCCGGCGCCGCCGGCCGCCGGCCACCGCGAGCTGAACTGGGTTCCGGTCGCGGGCGGCGACAGCGACGTGGGGCTGGGGGTGGGCGAGATCGCCGACTGGGCGCGGATCGAACCCGGGCACGCGCAGCCGTACAAGTGGCGGCTGGAGAACGGCGCGTTCATCACGTTCAACATCCAGCACGGCGACCTCATCGTTCCGTTCCAGGACTATTACTTCTTGCTCACCTGGCTGGACCTGGGCCCGGCTCACACGCGGCTGGACGTCCGGCCGGCTTTCACCGACGAGCGCACGCTGAAGTACTACGGCATCGGCAACGCGTCGCACCTGCCGCCCTCGACGGTGGACATCCGCGACACCGAGTACCGGCGCATTCACCCGACGCTGCTGGTCGAGGCGCGCTCGAAGCTGGGCGGCGCCTGGTATGCGCTGCTGGGCAACGTCTACACGCAGAACTGGCTGGACGTCCCGTCGAGCAGCTTGCTGGCGCGCGACCGGCAGTTCGGGACCGCCGAGGTGAAGCCTTTCATGCGCGGGTTCGAGCCGCACGCCGTCGACCTGATCGAGCTGGCGGTCGGGTACGACTCGCGCGACAACGAGATCGTCACCCGCCACGGCATGTACCACTTTCTGGAGGCGCGGCTCAGCCCCGCCGTTCCTGGCTGGCTGCCGTACGGCTACGTGCAGCTCGACGCCACGGCGCAGTTCTACGCCACCCCGATCCCGCGCTGGCTGACGGTGTCCTGGCGTGGGGTGGCCGACGTGATGATGGGCGACCCGCCCATCTACGAGCTGGCGCGCTTCGACGAGACGCCCGCCATCGGCGGCAGCAAGGCCGTGCGGGGCGTGCCGGCCCAGCGCTACTACGGCAAGGTGAAGCTGTTTCAGAACCTGGAGGCCCGCAGCGAGCTGCTCCCGTTCAAGCTGGGCCAAAAGTCGATGGTCCTGGGCGTCGCCGCCTTCCTGGACGGCGGGCGCAGCTGGACGGAGATCAGCCGCGCACACCCCGACCTGGACGGGACGGGGTGGGGCCTCAAGTACGGGATCGGCGGCGGCCTGCGCCTGCAGGAGGGGCAAACGTTCGTGGTGCGGGCCGACCTGGCGTGGTCTCCCGACGCGCAGCCGGTGGGCGCCTACTTCGCCGCCGGCGAGATCTTCTGACAGGGGCTGCGCGGACCGGTGGCGCCTCCTTTGGGCGCCGGCCGGATATTCCTATGGCCATGGCCACCCGTCCCCTGGCTTTCGTCACCGGCACCTCCGCCGGCGGCCCTCTAGCGGAAGTCGGTCAGATGCCGGCGGCCGCCCTTCTTGGCCGGGCCGTCCTGGGCGTGCTGGCAGTCGACGCACAGCTCGACATAGGGCATCAGCTCGATCCGCTTGGGGGCGATCGGCTCTTCGCACTCGGCGCACAGGCCGAACGAGTCCGGGTCTTCGTCCAGCCGGGCCAGGGCCGCCAGGACCCGTGCCAGGACGCCGGTGCGGTTCCGATTCCGGGAGGACGCGATCGACTGCGACATCTCGGCCAGGGGTTGGGCATCCTCGTCGTTGCCGACCGCGGTGGTGTCCTGCCGGGCCGCTTCGGGGGCGATGTCGCCGACGGCCAGGATTTCCGCTTTGAGCTCGACCAGGCGTTCGCGAAAGCGCTGTCGCTGGGAGGGGGTCATACTCCAAAACCCATCTTACTTCGCCGCGGCCGGGACGCTTCGCGCTCCCACATCCCCCCTTATCCAAGAAAACGGAAAAAGTGGGCCAGAGGGCATTGAACGTTAAGGATTTGAACTTACCGTGGCAAGGTCATCCGTTTTGGGGACTCGTCTGCCACCAAAGCCGAAGGGGATTCGCAGCATGCCGAACGGGACGGAAACGCCTTCCAGTTCAAAGAGTTCCAGCCGCACCGGCTCCGAGGGAGCCTCCAGCAACGGCAAGCGCGCCGACGGACAGAACGGCCACGGAGCGGGGACCCGGCCGGCGCCGGTCGGGAACGGGCGCGGGGCGGGCAGCGGGGCGCGGGCGGCCGTCGAGAGCGGCGGCCAGGGAAAGACGCAGGTGGGCTTTGCCCAGGACCTGCTGCACGCGCTTTTGAGGTTCAAGGACGGCGACTTCAGGGCCCGGATGCCCTCGGAGATCGTGGGGATCGAAGGGAAGATCGCCGACGTCTTCAACGACATCCTGAGCGTGAGCGAGCGGCGGACGGCCGAGACCGCCCGCGTCTGCCGGGTGGTCGGCAAGGAGGGGAAGCTGAAAGAGCGGATGCGCGTTCCGGGCGCGGTCGGCGGCTGGGCGGACGACATCACCGCGCTCAACACGCTGATCGACGATCTGGTCTGGCCGACCACCGAGGTGACGCGCGCCGTCGGCGCCGTCGCCAAGGGCGACCTGACCCAGGCCATGGCGCTGGACGTGGACGGCCGGCCGCTGGAGGGCGAATTCCTGCGCTCCGCCAAGCTGGTCAACAAGATGATCGACCAGCTCTCGGTCTTCTCGTCGGAGGTCACGCGCGTGGCGCGCGAGGTCGGCACCGAAGGCAAGCTGGGCGGTCAGGCGCAGGTCAAGGGCGTCTCGGGCGTCTGGAAGGACCTCACCGAGTCGGTCAACCAGATGGCGGGTAACCTGACCGCGCAGGTTCGGAACATCGCCGACGTCACCATCGCCGTCGCCAGCGGCGATCTCTCCAAGAAGATCACCGTCGACGTCCGCGGCGAGATCTTGCAGCTGAAGGAGGCCATCAACACGATGGTCGACCAGCTGCGCGCGTTCGCTTCCGAGGTCACGCGCGTGGCGCGCGAGGTCGGCAC
>JAICYS010000182.1 GCA_025934105.1 Myxococcota bacterium
CAACTGGGGCTGGCCCAACATCTACACGTACACGAAGAGCATGGGCGACCAGCTGGTGGCGCGCGAGACGGACATCGTGCGCGCCATCGTTCGGCCCGCCATCGTCGAGAGCGCCGTCGAGTACCCGTTCCGCGGCTGGAATGAAGGGTTCACGACGTCGGCGCCGCTGGTCTATCTGGCGCTGAAGGGGCAGAACGTGCTGCCGGTCTCGCCCAAGTTGATCCTGGACGTGGTGCCGGTCGATTACATCGCGGCGGCGATGTTGATGGTCGCGGCCCAGGCGATCGTCGAGCAGCCGAAGCTGGTGTTCCAGCTGTCGAGCGGCGACCTCAACCCGATGCGGATGGACCGGGTGACAACGCTGACCGGCCTTTACAAGCGCAAGCGGTTTCGCGACAAGGAGACCGGGAACCGGTTCCTGAACGAGCTGGCGGCCCGGATGGAATTTCGGCCGGTCACCGAGGAGCACTTCGATCGCTACTCGCTGCCGACGATTCAGCGGGCGGCCCGCGCGGTCTCGAAGGGGTTGGGGCGCATCCGGCCCAGCTGGGGCGCCGGCCGGTTCAGCGAGATCATCGACCGCGTGAAGCGCGGGTTCGACGAGATCGATCGGGTGACCAGCGAGGCCGCCGAGAACATCGAGCTCTTCCGCCCCTTCATCTTCGAGAACGCCTACGTCTTCCGCGCCGACAACATCCGCGCGCTGCGCGACCGGCTGACGCCGGAGGACCAGAAGAAGCTCACCTGGGCGCCCGAGGCGCTGGACCTCTACGACTACTGGATGAACATCCACTTCCCGGGCCTGGCCAAGTGGGTGCTGCCCGAGCTGGACGAGACCTACGCGGCCCGGCCCAAGCAGGTCTACAGCTACCACGACCTGCTGGAGCTGTTCGACGCCACGACCAAGCTGCACGCCACGCGGGTCGCCCTGCGGATCGAACGCGGCAAGCGCGACGAGATCTACACCTACGCCGACCTGCAGGAGCTGGCCTCGCGCATCGGCGTGTTTCTCCTGGGGCAAAAGGTGGCCGCCGGCGAGCGGGTCATGCTGTGCGCCAAGAACGGGCCCGAGTGGGCCATGGCCTACTTCGGCGTCCTCAAGGCCCACGCGACGGTGGTCCCCATCGACCACGAATCGAAGGCGGCCGAGCTGGTGAACGTGGCGCGCGCCTCGGGCGCGGTGGGCCTGCTGATCGGCGACGACGTCCTCGACAAGCACGGCGACGCGCTGGACAAGGGGCTGCGCGAGGCGGGTCTGTCCACGAAGATCCGGCCGTTCTCCGAGGCGTTCGCGCTGCCCGACCTCGAGGTCGAGCAGCAGCGCGTGCCGCTCTTGGCTCGCCGCGCCAGCCCCGACGCGCTGGCGTCGCTGATCTTCACCTCCGGCACGACCGGGCGCCCCAAGGGCGTGATGCTCACGCACCGGAACTTCACGTTCATGGTGTCCGAGCTCTCGAAGATCTTCGAGTTCGGCGTGACCGACGGGATGTTGTCGCTGTTGCCGCTGCATCACGCGTTCGAGTTCAGCGCCGGGCTGCTGGCGCCGCTGTCGCACGGCGCGCAGGTCACCTACCTGTCCGAGCTGACGGGCGACGCGATCTCGTCGGCGCTCAAGAAGGGCCGCGTGACCGCCATCGTCGGCGTGCCGGCGCTGTGGGACCTCCTGCGGCGCCGCCTGTTCCAGCGCTTCGCCGAAAAGTCGCCCATCCTCGAGGCGCTGATGAAGGTGGTGGCCGCCGGCAATTTCGAGCTGCGGTCGCGCACCGGCGTGGACCTGGGCGTGCTGATGTTCCTGCCCGTGCACGAAGGCTTCGGCGGGCGCATCCGGTACTTGATCAGCGGTGGGTCGGCGCTGCCCGCCGACGTCATGAAGGCTTTTTACGGCATGGGGTTCAATTTCTTCGAGGGCTACGGCCTGACCGAGACCGCGCCGGTCCTGACGGTCACGTCACCCAAGGAGAAGCCGATCGCCGGCTCGGTCGGGCGGCCGCTGCCCGGGGTGGAGGTGAAGATCGCCGACCCCGACGCGAACACGGGCGTCGGCGAGGTGATCGCGCGCGGCCGCAACGTGATGGCCGGCTACTGGGAGAACGCGCAGGCGACGGCCGACGCCGTCAAGGACGGCTGGTTTCACACCGGCGATCTGGGCCGCTTCGACGAGAAGGGGAACCTCTACCTGGTCGGCCGGTCCAAGGACGTCATCGTCGACGCCAACGGCAAGAACGTCTACCCCGACGAGCTCGAAGAGCTCTACGCCGGCAGTCCCTACGCCAAAGAGCTGTCGGTCGTGGGTGTCCCCGACGGCATCGGCGAGCAGGTGGTCTGCGCGGTGGTGCCCGATCTGGATCACGACCCGGCGCTTTCGCGCGCCGAGGTCGAGGCGAAGATCGAGGAGCACTTCCGGAAGGTGTCGGCCGACCTGCCGATCTGGAAGCGGGTGCGCGGCGTCCACATCTGGGACGGCGACTTGCCCAAGAGCGCCAAGCGCTCGGTGAAGCGGCGCGAAGTATCCGCCGAGATCGCCCGCCAGCGGAAGAAGACCGAAGAGACCAAGGGCGCGCTGGCGGTCGCGTCGGGGGATCGCGCCCAGGTGACCTGGCTGCTGGACACGGTCGCGACGGTGTCGGGCCGGCGGCGCGCCGACGTGCAGCTCGGCAGCCGCTTCGGCGAGCTGGGCTTCGACAGCCTGATGTACGCCGAGCTCTCGAGCGCGCTGGAAGGCGCCGGCGCGGTGCTGCCGGAGAGCGTCGACCTCACGGCGCTGGGCACCGTCGCCGAGCTGCAAGAGCTGCTGGCGCGCGGCCCCGTCGCGGCGGCGCGCGAGCGGGCGGCCGGACGCGCCGGCGACGAAGACGACGACATCCACGTGCCCTCGCCGGTGGCGGCGGCCGGCAAGAAGGCGCTGGAGCTGGGGCAGCGGCTGTTTTACGAGCGCGTGCTGGACACCAAGGTGAAGGGCGCGCTCCACATCCCGCACCACACCAGCTTCATCGTGGCCGCCAATCACAGCTCGCACCTGGACATGGGCGCCATCAAGGTGGCGCTGGGAGACGCCGGCAAGGACCTGGCGTCGATGGCCGCCGCCGACTACTTCTTTCGCGGCCGCTACCGCCGCGCCTACTTCAAGCACTTCACGAACCTCGTGCCGATGGAGCGCAGCGGGTCGATCCGCAAGTCCATGGACAAGACGCACGATGTCCTGCGGCGCGGCCGCAGCCTGGTGGTCTTTCCCGAGGGGACGCGCTCGCTGACCGGCGAGCTGGCCGAGTTCCTGCCCAGCCTCGGCTACCTGGCCCTGCGCGCCGAGGTCGGGATCCTGCCCGCCTACGTGGCCGGCACCTTCGAGTCGCTGCCCAAGGGGACGGCTGTCCCGCGGGCGCGCGACCTGACGGTGTCGTTCGCGCCGTTCCTGTCGGCCGACTGGCTGGCCGCGCTGGTGGCCGGGCTGCCGCAGCAGGAAGCCTGGCGCCTGGTGGCGGCGTTCACCCAGCGCGCCGTCGAGAACCTGCGCGACGGCGCCCCCACGCCGCTGGACATCGACGCCGTCCGGTCGGCCTGGGACGGGCGCGCCCTCGGCCCCGTCGCGGTCCGCACGCGCCCGGTGCGGCGCCCGCTGCTGAAGTCTGTGCCATGAACGAAGCCGTCTTGATCACCGGCGGGACCGGCTTCCTCGGAAGCCACCTCGTCAAGTCGTTGGCCGCCGATCCGGCGGTCGCGCCGCGCCTGCGCGTGCTGGTCCACAGCGCGGCGCCGGCCTGGCTGCGCGAGCTGGGCGTCCCTCTGGTCGACGGGTCGGTCACCGCGCCCGACAGCCTGGCGCGGGCCCTCGACGGCATCGGCGAGGTTTATCACCTGGCCGGGCTGGTCTCGCACCTGCCGGCCGACGCCCACCGCATGTACGCCGTCCACGTCGACGGCACGCGGTTCCTGTGCGAGGCGGCCGTGCGCGCCGGGGTGCGCCGCATCGTCATGTCGTCGACCAGCGGCACCATCGCCGTGTCGCGCCGGCCGGACGACGTCGCCGACGAGGACGTCCCCACGCCCATCGAGCTCATCGCCCGCTGGCCGTACTACGCCAGCAAGCATTATCAGGAAGAGACCGCCAAGCGCGCCTGCCGGGACAAAGTCGAGCTGGTCACGGTCAACCCCAGCCTGCTGCTGGGACCGGGGGACGACCGGCTCAGCTCGACGCGCTTCATCGTGCAGTTCATCGCGCGCGACATCGCGTTGATGCCGGAAGGCGGCGTCAACCTGGTCGACGCCCGCGACGTGGCGGCGCTGCTGCCGGTGGCGATGGCGCGCGGGACGGCCGGCGAGCGCTACCTGGTGGGCGCGGTCAACTGGTCGTTCGCCGATCTCTTCGGGCGCCTCGAGCGGCTGACCAAGATCCCGGCGCCCAAGCTGAAGGTCAAGGGCGACCTCCAGCACCTGGCCTCCCGCGCCCAGGCCGTCCTCTTCAAGGGCCTCGGGCGCAAGGTCCCCGTCGAGCCGACCAGCGTCGAGATGGCGCAGTACTTCTGGTACTTCGACGCCGGCAAGGCGGCGCGCGAGCTGGGCTTCTCGCCGCGCGACCCGGCCGACACCTTGCGCGACACCGTGAATTACGTGCGCCGCCACCTGCTGGGCAGCGGCGCCTTCGCGACGAACCCGGCCGCCCCGGCCAGCGCCGGCTGAGCGGCGCGCGGCGGGTCTGCCCGCGGTCTCGGAGGGCGTTGCCCCAAGGCAAAGACGTGAGCGGCAGCGAACCATGCCCGACGACGTGGCGCCCGGAGGCAGCCTAGCGCACCGCCGTCGAAATAGCGTCACGTTCGGCCGACGATCCGCGCCGGACACTTCGTTGCTTCTCCTCACACTAGGCGCCTGCGCCGACGCTGCGCCTGGCGGCCGCGGTCAGCTCGCGCTCGGGGACCTGGTGCTTCTTGGCCGGCATCGACCGCAGGTCGGCGACGATGGCGTCGAGGTCCTGGGGGGCTATATCCGTACGTGCAGCGCGCGCGGAAGGATCTCGAAAATCGCCGGCAGGTGTCCGGGGGTCTCGCCGTCCAGCTCCACCGGGATCCGCAGGTCGCCGTCGACCGCCTCGACCTCCAGCCGTTTGACGCGAGCGCTGTGCACGTCGTCCAGCTCGAGGTGGGTGCCGTTGAACAGCCGGCCGACGTTGCCCATGACTTCCATCCGCGACAGATCGCCGACGGTGACCAGGTCGAAGGCGCCGTCGTCCAGCTCCGCCTCGGGACAGATCTTCATCCCGCCGCCGAAGAAGCGGCCGTTTCCCAGCGCCGCCAGCAGCACGCGCCGCTGCTGCTTGTCGCCGCCGTCGGCTCGGATCCAGACGTCCGTGTTGTCGTACGAGATGAGCGCGCCGACGGTCGCTGCCAGGAACGCGATCTTGCCGCCGAACCGCTTGCTCGACTGGTTGGCGCGGCGCGCGACCGCGCTGGAAAATCCGAACGACGCCACGTTCACGAAGTGGCGCGTCTCGGTCTGCCCGTCGTGCCCGCGGTAGGTGACCCGGCCGGCGTCGATGGGGCGTGGCGCGCCGTCGCGAATCCGGCGCCCGGCCTCGGCGACGTCCTCGGGTAGCTCCAGCGTGCGGCGGAAGTCGCCGCCGGTGCCGCGCGGGATGATCCCCAGCTCGGTCCGGGCGCCGGCGCACAGGATCCCGCAGGCGACCTCCGAGATGGTGCCGTCGCCGCCCATCGCGACGATCAGCCGCCGCCCGGCCTCCGCCTCGCGGCGGGCGATGGCGGACGCGTCGCGCGGGCCGGTCGTGAAGGCGCTGTCCAGCTCGCCCAGCCCGTCGGTCAGGCCGCCGCGCAGGCGGGCCCAGCGCGATTCGGTCAGACCGCGGCCCGAGCGGGGATTGACGATCACCAGCGGACGCTGAAGGTCCAAGCCTTCAACTATTAACAGAAGCGCGTGCCGGCCGGCTATCCTTGCCGCCACATGCTCGGCGGGATGTTGCTTGGGCTCTCGGCCAGCGCGTCCTGGGCGCTGGCCAACGTGGTCGTGCAGCGCGCCGGGCGATCGGTCGGGGCGTTGCCGGCGATGTTCTGGGCGCTGCTGGCCGGCATCGCGCTCTCCGCCGCCGGTTCGGCGCTGCTGGACAAGCGGGCGCTGGTGCTGTCGGCGCCGGCCGTCGGGTGGTTGGCGGTGGCCGGCGCGGCCGGCCTGCTGGCCTACGTCTGCCTGTTCTACGCCTTCGAGCACGGCCGCCTGACGCTGGCGGTGCCCATCATGTCGTCCTGGGCCGTGCTCTCCGCGGGGCTGTCGATCGCGCTCTTCGGCGAGCGGCTGTCGCCGGGCCAGCTTGGCGGAGCCGGCTGCGTGATCGCCGGCGCGGTGGTGGTGGCCCGCCAGGCCCAGTCGCGGGGCGAGCCATCCGCCTCGCTGCGGCGGGGCTGGCTGCCGGCGTCGTTCGGCGCCGCCGTCGGTTTCGGCGTGTTGATGCCGGCCATGCGGCGCCTGGCCCCGGTGTTCGGCTCGGTCGGCACGGCGGGCGCCGTTTACGCCGCCGCGCTGGTGCTGGCGCTGCCGCTGGCGCTGGCGTTCCGGGTGCGGTTGCCGTTTCCGCCGCGCGGTGCTTGGACGTTCATCCTGCTGTCGGGACTGTTCGAGACGCTCGGCTCGGTTTGCATCACGATGGGCGGCCGCCGCGCGCCGCTGGCCATCGTCTCGCCGCTGGCCAGCCTGGCCTCGGCGCTGACGGTGGCCTTCGCCTGGGCCGTCCTGCACGAGCGCCCGTCCCGCGGCGTCCTGCTGGGCGCGGCGCTGGTGTCGGCCGGCGTCGTCGTCCTCGCGCTGTAGTCCGCAACTGCTACACTCCGGGCGCGATGGCGCACCAGTACATCTACACGATGCAGAACCTCCGGCGGGTCCACCCGCCCAACAAGGAGGTGTTGAAGGGGATCTTCCTGTCGTTCTACCCGGGCGCCAAGATCGGCGTCCTCGGCGGCAACGGCGCCGGCAAGTCGACGCTGCTGCGGATCATGGCCGGCGTCGACAAGGATTTCTTCGGCGAGGCCAAGGCGGCCGACGGGACGCGCGTCGGGTACCTGCCGCAAGAGCCCCAGCTGGACCCCACCAAGAACGTGCTCGAGAACGTCGAGGCGGCGGTGGCGCCGGTGAAGAAGCTGCTGACCCGCTTCGACGAGGTGAACGCCAAGCTGGGCGAGGACATGTCGCCCGAGGCGATGGAGAAGTTGCTGGAAGAGCAGGGCAAGCTGCAGGACGCCATCGAGGCCGCCAACGGCTGGGATCTCGACCGCACGCTGGAGATCGCCATGGACGCGCTCCGGTTACCGCCGGCCGACGCCGACGTCAGCAAGCTGTCGGGTGGCGAGCGGCGCCGGGTGGCGCTGTGCCGCGTGCTGCTCGAGCGGCCCGACCTCCTGCTGCTCGACGAGCCCACCAACCACCTGGACGCCGAGAGCGTGGCCTGGCTGGAGCACCACCTGCACGAGTTCCCGGGCACGATCGTGGCGGTCACGCACGACCGTTACTTCCTGGACAACGTCGCCGGCTGGATTCTGGAGCTGGATCGCGGCGCCGGCATCCCGTGGGAGGGGAACTATTCATCCTGGCTCGAACAGAAGCGCAAGCGGCTCGAGGCCGAGGAGAAGGCCGAATCGGCGCGCCAGCGCACGCTGGCCCGCGAGCTGGAATGGGTGCGCGCCTCGCCCCGTGCGCGCCAGGCCAAGAGCAAGGCCCGCCTGGCCGCGTACGAGCAGCTCTTGTCCGAGGAGCAGCAAAAGCGGGACGAGGCGGTCGAGATCAGCATCCCGGCCGGCCCGCGCCTGGGCGACGTGGTGGTCAAGGCCGAGCACCTCAAGAAGGCGTACGGAGACCGCGTGCTCATCGACGACCTGTCGTTCAACCTGCCGCGGGGGGGGATCGTCGGCATCATCGGGGCCAACGGCGCCGGCAAGACGACGCTGTTCCGGATGATCACCGGCCAGGAAAAGCCCGACGGCGGCGCCCTGCGCATCGGCGACACGGTGAAGTTGGCCTACGTCGACCAGAGCCGCGACACGCTGGACGGCGCCAAGACGGTCTTCGACGAGATCGCCCAGGGAGCCGAGCAGCTGGAGGTGGGCAAGCGAAAGATCCCCGCGCGCGCGTACGTGGCCGGGTTCAATTTCAAGGGCACCGATCAGCAGAAGCGGGTCAAGGACCTGTCAGGCGGCGAGCGGAACCGCGTGCACCTGGCCAAGGTGCTGCGGTCGGGCGGCAACGTCCTCTTGCTCGATGAGCCGACCAACGACCTGGACGTCGATACGCTGCGCGCGCTGGAGGAGGCGGTGCTGGCCTTCGCCGGCTGCGTGGTGGTCATCAGCCACGATCGCTGGTTCCTGGACCGGGTGGCCACGCACATTCTGGCCTTCGAGGGGGACAGCCAGGTGGTCTGGTTCGAGGGCAACTACCAGGACTACGAGGCCGACCGCCACCGCCGGCTGGGCGCGGCCGCCGATCAGCCCCACCGCATCAAGTACAAGAAGCTGACTCACTAGGCCGCCTCCGAGCGGCCCGTCGTCGCGCATGGTTCGCTGCCGCTCACCGTTGCCTTAGGGCAACGCCCTCCTAGCCGGACCGGGGACCTCGCCCCGGGGCTGCGGCCGGTTCCCTGGGGGCGCGCTCAGGCCGGCAAAGCGCGCCCGCCTCCACGCGATGCGGCTATACTGGCGGCATGATCTCGTACGAAGAGCTCGATCGCGCGCTGGCGCGCTGGAAGGCCCGCTCGCAGGGGGGCGCCGCCGTCGAGGCCGTGCCCGAGGCGGAAGAGTCGTCGCCGGCTCCGCTGGAAGTGGTCGCCGAGGAGACGCCGCTGCCAATCGGGCCGGGCGACCTGGGAAGCTTCCCCGAGGCCGTCCCGGCCGCCTCCGAGCGAACGGGCGAGATCGACCTCGCCCAGATCGAAGGCTACGAGGACGATCAGAAATAGAAACGGATTCCGAGGCCGCCCTCGATCCCGAAGTTCACGTCGGGAACCAGCCAGAACGAGGGCGCCAGCTCGAAGAAGATCTCGAGAAAGTTGGGGTTGCTGAACATCAGATCCGGGCCGATGGGCGCGCGCGCCGCGAAGGCCACGCAGTTGTTGCTGCAGCCGCCCCACCAGATCATCCGGCCGCCGGCTCCCACGTGCCAATCGAGCTGGGCGGCGCCGCGAATGATGTTGGACTGCCAGAGGTAATCGACGTTGAGGGTTCCGTTGTGAGATCCCCAGGTGTTGCAGATCCGATTGCCGTTGTTGTCGGTGTAGCAGTCCCCGTTGACGCCGCTCCACAGACCCAGGCCGAAATCCAGCGCGTTGGTCTGGCCCACCCACAGCTTGGCCGACAGGCCGGTCGGATCGCCGACCACGACGCCCAGGCCAAATTTGCGCGAATAGCCGACCTCGGTCGCGCGGGCGCATTGCCCGGCAATCGCAAGCAAGAGAACGGCGCCCAACGTGGCGAGAAGTGTCCGTTTCATGGCCGGTATAGTACGCATGAACTCGGCCGTCACATAGTTCGTTTCATCACGCTGTGCGCGCTCTTGGGCGCCCGAAACGCGAGGGCCGGCACCGACGGCGACATACTCCCGCCCGCCGCCGACCTGCCCGCGGAGCAGCGCGCGATCCAGGTTGCCGGCGGTGTGGAAAGGGTGGTCGACGCGGCGGTCGCGCGCGCCCGGGGGCTGACGGTGGTCGATCTCTCCGACGGGTGGGTCCCGCGGGTGCTGGCCGATCAGCCCGGGCCCAAAGGTACCATCCTGGAGAACCCGTACCGGACGATCTACACGGGCCTCGCGTCCGACCGGGGCGACGGCGACGGGCAGCCGCTGGCCTCGGGCGAGCGAAACTATCTGGAGCTCTACGGGGTGCCGCCGACGCTCTCGGTGCTGCGACGGCGCTTCCTCGAGGACAGCCGGCGCACCTGCGCGGCCGACATCGATGCCGACACGCTCCTGGCCGTCGACGAGGTGCCGACCTGGGGCGCCAGCACCGAACAAAAAGAGCTAACCAAGCGCCGCCTCCGCGCCACGCGCCTCGAGGCGGCGCGCCTGGCCGCCGGCGTGGCGACACTGGAGGCGCTGGCCGAGAAGGACCCGCGCACCGCCAAGGACGTCAAGGAACAGCTCGCGTTCGCGGCCCAACGGGCCGCCTTCGCGGAGGCCGAGAAGCGCCTGGTCTGCGAAGGCCTGCTCGATCCCGCCAAGCACAAGATCGGCTCGTACGACACGTCCATGCGCACGGCCATGCTGTCGTTCCAACAGAAGCACGCCGTGATGGACCAGGCCGACATCAAGCGGCCGACGCTGGAGGCGCTGGCGCGGCCGCCGCTGGACAACGATATGCGCGCGCTGGGGCGCGTGCTCACCGAGCGCGCCATGCACGCCGCCGGCTTCATCGAGGACGGCTCGATCAACGAGGGGGGCTCGTCGAAGTCCGTCATCGGGGCGACGTACCTGGGCGCCGACGGGTCGCGCCACCCGGTGCCCGACCTCGCGACCGCCTCACGCGAGGCGGTGCTGGCGGCGCTGGGGATCGCCACCCCCGCCGACGCGGTGGCTTTTTTCCGGCGCCACACGCGCGCCGACTTCGGCTGGTTGAAGCTGGCCGTCCGCCTTCCGGCGCCGCCCGAATACTACGCGCCGCACATGGACCTTTACGCCGAGATCGATCGGGGCGACGTCTGGTACGACTTCCCGTTCACCGCCGCCGGCGCGCGGATCCCGCAGCCGCGCACGCATTTCCCGACGTTCACGCTCTACGTGAAGTGGCGGGGCGAGCGCGTGCCGCTGGTGCGCTGGCGGACCACCGTCGGCGGCTGGCGGTCCGAGGTGGCCTCCGACGGCCAGGAGTACTACCGCTACAAAGGCTCGGACGTGGGGCCGCGCGTCTGGCACCACATCGTGGCCGCCCCGGTCTGGATCCCGCCCACCAGCTCGCCGCTTTCGTCGATGGTCAAGGAAAAGCGCGTCAACGGCATGTACGTGAAGGTCACGAACTACGATGAGACCGGCCCCGGCTATCTGTCGGCCTACGGCCTGGCGGCGGCCATCCACGAAGAGATGCGGCGCGGCCCCGACGGGCCGACCTTCTTCGACAACGGCATCCGCACGCACGGCTCGTTCGACTACATGTCGCTGCGCGGGCGCTTCTCGCACGGCTGCCATCGCCTGGACAACCAGCTGGCCATGCGGCTCTTCAGCTTCGTGCTCGGTCACCGCAAGATGCGCGCGATCGGCATCGTTCCGCTCGGCGCCCGCCGGACGTTCTTCGCGCAGGGCGAGGTGTTCGAGATGCGCCTTCCCAACCGCGGCTTTTACTACGAGCTGGATCCGCCGCTGCCGGTCGACGTCCTCGAGGGGACCATCAAGGGTAACCTGCAAAAGCCCATCGCCGGCTACGTCCGCAAGCCGGGGGTGAAGTACGCCTCGGCGCCGCCGCCGGCGGCCTCGACCTCGCCCGACAGCCGCGCCGGCGGCGGTGACGCCCCATGAGGCGCGCGCCGACGGCTCTGGCGCTGGCGCTGCTGGCCGCCGCCGGCTGCCGCCGCCCGGC
>JAICYS010000291.1 GCA_025934105.1 Myxococcota bacterium
CGCCGATCGCGCCGATCTGTGCCACATCCCCTTCACCACGATCGATCCCGAGACGGCGCGCGACTTCGACGACGCGGTGGCGGTCGAACGGCTGGACGCCGGCGGCACGCGGCTGTGGGTGGCGGTGGCCGACGTCTCGCACTACGTCCGCGAGGGCTCGCCCCTGGACGTCGAGGCGCGGCGGCGCGGCTGCAGCATCTACCTGCCCAGCCGCGCCATCCCCATGCTGCCCGAGCCGCTGTCGGCGCGCATGTGCTCGCTGGTCCCCAATGAGGATCGGCTGGCCATGGTCGTCCGGATCGACATCGACAAGCACGGCAACATCGGCGCCAAGGACTACTGCGCGGCGGTCATCCACTCGCAGGCGCGGCTGGATTACCCGGGCGTGGCGGCGGCGCTGGAGGGCGACACGCGCGGCAAGCGCAAGAAGTACGAGCCGTTCCTGCCCGCGCTGCGGGCCATGGACTCGCTGGCCCGCCAGCTTCGAACGGCGCGCCTGGCCCGTGGCGCGCTGGACTTCGATCTGCCCGAGCCCTTCGTCGAGCTGGATCAGGACGACCCGCGGCTGGTGCGGGCCATCCGGAAATCGCGGCGGGATCCGGGAGAGCGCCGGGCCTATTCGATGATCGAAGAGTTCATGCTGGCCGCCAACGAAGCGGTGGCCAGCAGCTTCCAGGAGCGGGGCGAGGACGCCGTCTGGCGCATCCACGACGCGCCCGATCGCACCCGCCTGGAGGAGTTCGCGGTGCTGGCCGAGCACTACGGCATCGGCATCGACGTGGACGACGCGCGCACGCCCAAGGGCCTGAAGAAGGTGCTGGACCGGCTGCACGGGCACCCGGCCGAAAAGGCGCTCTCGTTTCAGCTGCTGCGCTCGCTCAAGCAAGCCACCTACGACGTCGTCAACATCGGCCACTTCGGGCTGGCGTCGGCCGACTATCTCCACTTCACCTCGCCCATCCGGCGCTATCCCGATCTGATCGTTCACCGCCTGCTGAAGACGCGGCTGGCCAGCCTGGAGCGTCCCGCCGGCGGCTTCAAGCCGGGCGGCACCACCACCGACCGCGGGGCCCTGCAGAAGATGGCCGCCGACTCGTCGTTCGCCGAGCGCCAGGCCATGGAGGTCGAACGCGAGGTGATCGGGCTTTACCGCGCCTTCTTCCTGCGTGACCGGATCGGCGACGTGTTCGAAGGCGTGATCTCGGGCGTGACCGGCTTCGGTCTGTTCGTGACCGTCGACGACCCGTTCGTGGAGGGGCTGATCCGCATCGACGGGCTGTCCGACGACTACTACACGTTCGACGACACGGCGGCCCGGCTGGTCGGGCGGCGGTCGGGGCGCGCGTTCGCGCTGGGCGACAGCGTCCGGGTGGAGGTGCAGTCCGTCAGCGTGGTCCGGCGGCAGATCGACTTTGCGCTGGCCGACCAGGCGGCGCGGCACCGCGGGCGCGACCTGGCGCGCGGCGATCGCGGCAAGCGGGACCGGCAGCGCGATTCCGGCAAGAAGCCCCATCGAGCCGACCGAAGCAACCGCGGGCGCGGCCAACCGAAGAAAAAAGGGCGCCGATGACGATCCGCGAAAAGCTGGAACAGGACGAAGAGCGCGTGCTCTCGCGCTTTGCGCAAAAGAGCCGCGACAGCCAGGGGCGCGACCGGCCCGAGCCGCCGGACCCGGTTCGTCCCATCTTCCAGCACGATCGCGACCGGATCATTCATTCCAAGGCGTTCCGGCGGCTGGCCGGCAAGACCCAGGTGTTCCTGGCTCCCGAGGGGGACCATTACCGCACCCGCATCACCCACACCTTGGAGGTGGCGCAGATCGCGCGCACGGTGACGCGGGCGCTGGGCCTGAACGAATCGCTGACCGAGGCCATCGTGATGGGCCATGACCTGGGGCACACCCCCTTCGGCCACGCGGGCGAAAAGGTCCTGGCCAAGCTGATGCCGGGGGGCTTTCACCACGTCAAACAATCGCTGCGCGTGGTGGAGGTGCTCGAGAACGAAGGGCAGGGGCTGAACCTGTCCGTCGAGGTGCGGGACGGGATCCTCAAGCACTCGAAAGGCAAGGGGCACGTCATTTCGGACAACCCCAACCTGATGGCCATGACGCTGGAGGGACAGATCGTCCGCATCGCGGACATCGTCGCCTACGTGAACCACGATCTGGACGACGCCGTGCGCGGCAAGGTGGTCGACCCGGCGTCCGTGCCGGAGGCGATCCTGAACACCCTGGGGCGTTCCCACAGCGAGCGGATCTCGCGGATGGTGAACGACATGGTCAGCGCCTCGGAGCTCGAGCAGAAGCGCCAGATCCGGATGACCGAGCCGGTGCTGGACGCGCTGATCGCGCTGCGCGACTTCCTTTACGACACCGTCTACGAACGGCCGTTGATCCGGGGCGAGTTCGAGAAGGCGCAGCGGATCATCAGCGAGTTGTGGGCCTACTTCCACGCTCACGCGGACGAATTCCACGCCCGCCACTGGCCGAAGGGGATTCCGGAATCCGACGGCCTGTCGCGCGCGGTGGCGGACTTCATCACCGGCATGACCGACCGGTACGCGCTGCGCGTCTACGAAGAGTATTTTCTCCCACATCGGTGGGAGGTGTACTGACCGGGGCGCGGCCAGAAGTTACAAACGATATGCGCCTGCGAAACCGCGCGTTTACCGGCGGCGAATTAGTCTAGGCATATTCAGCGATCAGACAAGAACCCTTCCAGGGTTCCTTGGACCACCCGCGACGACTGCGCTGGGCAAAGCCCAGCTCCGTCAACGCGATTAGACAGGAACCCTTCCAGGGTTCCTTGGACCACCCGCGACGACTGCGCTGGGCAAAGCCCAGCTCCGTCGACGCGATCTCGTCGGTGAACTCTCGGGACATGCGGATCGCCGGTTCTGGTCTACGCGCCATCGTCGTCACCCTGGACCCAGGGCGCAGTCAGGGGCGGGCGGAGTCTCCCGCCACGCTGCTGAAAGCCCTGGGGCACGAGGTCACGACCATCGGGTACGATCTGGCCGAACTGGATACGCGCCCTCTGGCGGCGGACGTGGCCATCGTCGAGGCCGGCGAGCATCTGGAGATCGGCCGTCACGCCATCCGGCGGCTGCGCCAGCGCACCGACATGGTGGCCACCCGAATCTTGCTGTGCCTCGACGTCGTGCGCGTGTCGGGCCTCGACCCCGAGATAGGCGCCGACGACTTCATCCTGATCCCGATCAGCTCGGACGAACTGGCGGCCCGGCTGAGGCAGCTGCAGGCGCGCGACAAGCGCCCGGGCGCGCCGCTACAGATCCGCTATGGGCAGGTGGTGCTGGACTGCGAGATGCGGCAGGCGTACGAAGGCGGCCGGTCGCTGGGGCTGACGCCCTACGAGTTCCAGTTGTTGCGGTTCCTGGCCGACCGGGTCGGCCGCGTCTTCACCCGGCAAGAGCTGCTGTCGCGGGTCTGGGGCTACCGCCACGTCGGCCGGGTGCGGACCGTCGACACGCACGTCCTGAATCTGCGCGCCAAGCTGGGTGAACTCGGCGAGCGGCTCCAGTCCGTGCGCGGCATGGGCTACAAGCTGCAACGCGCCGACGCCCCGGCCGACGGGCCGGCCGCGAACGTGGGCTGACGGATCGACCGGCGGCGCGGGGCCGGCGCTTTCGGCGTGAACGCGTGGTCGCGCGTCACGCTGAGGGACCCATCCGCGCGACCCCAACCAGGATCCGAACGGCACGGCCGGAGACGGGGCGCGGCGCGCGGTGTCAGTTCAGGGGTCGGCGCACGTGCCCGGCGATGGCGGCCAGCCAGGCGCGGGCCCGCTCGGCGTCGGCGGTGGACAGGGCCTGCACCCAGTTCACGTGTTCGGTCCGGCCGTCGTCCAGCGCCAGCGGAAAGGGTGGGATGACGGGCGGCCCGAGCTCCGGCAGGGGACGGCCGCGCTCGCCGAGGTAGCTCTCGAGGCGGGCCACCCGTTCGGCCAGGCAGACGTCCAGGTTGCGAAGGGCCTCTTCGTACACGACCACCAGATCTCGGGCGTTCGCGCGCCGCGCCCGGCCGAGGCGCGCCTCCTGATACCAGGCCCGCAGCGCGTGCAGGTTGCCGATGTAGGCGACGTTCTTGGCCACCACCTTGTCGAGGCGCTCGTCGCGGGCGGCGTCCATCGCCTCGTCGACCGGCGTGCCGGTCTGCACGACCAGGCGGCCGGGCGCGACGTCGCGGCGAACGACCTGCCCCGCGCCGGTGATGCTGCCGTAGCCGACCGCGCGCGGCCCGACCAGCCCCGAGGAGCCGCCCAGGAAGATGCGCTTCTGGCGCAAGAGCGCGCCGTCGACCACGTCGCCGATCAACGACGGCGTGGCCTTGTCGCCCGACTTTCCCCAGGGCGTGAAATTGAAGTGGATGAACCCGCTGCCCACCTCCGAGTGGTCCTTGCGCGAGGTGCCGCCCGCCATCAGGACGTCGCAAAAATTGATCAGGCTGCCCAGCGTGACGAAGCTGAGCAGGATCGTCTGCTTCAGGCCGACCGCGTGCGCCGTCGACGCCTCTTCCTCGAGCAGGGTCCCTTCGCGCGCGTGCCCGGCGAATCCCAGCGACGCGCCTCGCAGCAGCACCACGCCCTTGGCATAGCCGCCGGCGATCGACGCGCCTTCGCCGAACACGGAGTCGACCAGCGTGGCCGGCCCCTCGGTTCCGACCTGGGAGCCGGCGCCCAGCCAGGTGCGGCGCCCGTGCAGGCGCGTGCCCGGGTGAAGCACCGCGCTGGGGTGGACGCGCGCCGGATCGACGTCCCGGTCGACGAAGACCTGCCCCGGATCGGGCATCTTCACCCCGCGTTCGAGCAGCGCGTTCACCTGCGGCGTCGGCATGGCCGCCGAGTGTAGCGGATCCTCACGAGGCCGTCGGCGGCAGGCGCGGGCGGATCAGGCGCGCGCGCCGCAGGCGGAAGAAGATCCTGGAAACGTCGAAGGATCCCAGCCGCAACCGCCGCACGACGTCGCGCACCGAGCGGCGCCCGTCGATCTCGTCCAGCACGGCCAGCTCGTCGCGGGTCAGCGTCCCGCGCGGCAGCTCGTCGATCTTGCTCTCGTCGCGGACGAAGACCTCGTCGAACGTGGCGATCTCGCGCTCGATGACCCGCCACTCGTCGACGCGCCGCAACCCTTCCAGCAGCATTCGATCGACCGGGATCTGCAGGGCGGCGTCGCGTGCGGCGGCGCCGGGCTCGGCGTCGCGCCGGAAGTGGAAGAAGCCGCTGGTCCAGCGCAGCGTCTCGTAGGCCAGCTCGGAGGTCTGCCGCGTCAGCGCGCGCACCAGCGCGTCGCGCGAGATGATCCCCCGCGCCATCAGATCGGCGCCGAACAGCGGAGGCGGCGTGCGGGCGCGCCCGCGCTCGGCCAGGACCGCCGCCAGCTTCTCCGGGCCGGCCTCGCCGGTCTCGACGACGAAGCGGCCCAGCATCAGGTCCTCGGCCACGCCCACCGCCGCCGCGAAGTCGACGCGGCCGCCGCGAAAGACCAGCTCGATGCGCGCGTGCGAGGCGGTGTTCACGACCCGCAGCACCCCGGTCTGGCGCTGCTCGGACAAAAGCTCGAACACCTGGCCCATCGCGATGGCGTCCAGATCGCCGGCCAGCGCGTAACCCAGCGCCGCGAACGCGCGCGCTTCGGCCAGCCCGGCCTCCGTCGACGCCGACAGGGCCTCGCGCCAGGCGCCGGGCGGTGGCGACGCGCCGCCGCCCGCCACGCGGCTGACCACCGCTTGCAGCGCCTCCGGCGAGAACGGCTTGCCGATGCTGTCGACCAGGTTGGCGAAGTGCGCGAACCGCGCCTCGACGTCGTCGGCCTGGCCGCGCGTGGTCATCAGAATGACGGGCACCCGCGCCAGCGTCGGGTCCGTGGCCAGCCGCTGGCACAGCTCGGCGGCGTCGCGTCCCGGGATGGCCTCGTCCAGTAGAATGGCCCGGGGTGCCCCGCCGGCCTCGCGCGCCCGCGCCAGCGCCGGTTCGTGGTCGCGCGCGACCACGGTGCGATGGCCCATGCCGGCCAGCACCGTCTCGATGACCGACAGCACCGTCGGGCTGTCGTCGATGGCCAGGATGTAGTCCGACATACGCGCGCCGCCGCGCGCATTGTGCGCCATTTGCGCGCGCGCGGCCAAAACCAGCGGCAGCCGCGGCTACGGGCAGCCCGCCGCGCCCGAACGGCGCGGGCATGTCACGTCGTCAAATACGCTGGTTCCGAGGTCCAGCGTCCCGTCCTGAATCTGCAAGACCGGGCCGGCAGCCCGACAGGTCGTCACGCGCGATCCGGAAGGGGGGCCGCGATCAACGACATCACGCAAAGCGTTCGCACCGGAGATCCCTCACGAGCAACCGGCCCGGCTGGTGCTGTCGCAGAGCGGACAAGACACGTCGTAAATCAGCGCCGCCTGCGCCTCGA
>JAICYS010000381.1 GCA_025934105.1 Myxococcota bacterium
GCCCGGCGCCAGCGGCCCGGGGGGGGGCGCGCCGGCGCGCGCGCCGGCCGCCAGTTCATCCAGCGATGCGCCGAGCGCGTTCAACTCGGCGGCGGGCACCGTCGCCGCGACGAAGGGGTCGTGCCTCCAGGTCCGGAAGTTCATGGCGTGGAGGCGGGCGGCCACACCCGCGGGCAGCGTCACCGGCGCCAGCTGGAACGATTCGACGATCCAGCCGGCGCGCCGTCCCAGATCGGCCAGGTCGCGGCCGACGTGCATGCGTTGGCCGTGCGCGGCCTGCATCTGCGCGACCAGCGCGTAGTAGCGGGCCAGCGTCGGATCGTCCGACGAGACCGCGGCCGTCTCCTCGATCGCGAGCCGGCCGTGGGCGGTGGCCGCCTGCGCCCAGCCGGCCATCGCGCGCTCGGCGGCGGCCAGGTGCGTGACGATGAAGCGGCCGTAGACGAGGTCGGCGGCAGGCGCCGGGAAGGGGACGGCGGTGATGTCGTGCTCCGCGAAGAGCACGTGGCGCGGGGCCTGGCGGCGCGCCCGGCCGAGGAGGCGCGGCGAGCTGTCGAGGCCCACGATGGCGCGCGCGCCGGTGACGTCTTGAAGCAGCGCGGTCGTGTATCCCGGCCCGCAGCCCAGGTCGACCGCGCTGCGGATCGGCTCGCGCGCCAGGCGCGCCAGGAAGGCGCGCGAGCTGGGGGCGAACGCGGCCGCCAGGTGGCGCAAGCGCTCGGCCGCGACGTCGTTGTCGCCGAACGTGTAACTGGATCGCGAAACGGCGCCCTCGAGGGCGCCTGCATCTGGAGGTCTGTGGGACATGGCGGCTTTGGCTGCCGCGACGTCGCTTCTCGATCTCCGATGGCCCGAAACACGAGAGGCGACCGCCGCGGGTCGCCTCTCCTTGTGGTGTTCTGTTGGTGGTCAGATCACGGGCGCCCGGCGTTCTTTTGCGCGCAACCACCAGCAGGTGGCGCGCCGGGTATACCCTTCAAAAGAGCGCGCGAGCGTCATCGGATGGCTTCATTTTGCCCATGCGTCCCGCGGCCGTCAACAGCGCCGCGGGACGGGGCCGATCCGGCTACTTCCTGCGGCCGTTGCCGTGGTTGCCGCTGTTGCCGGGCGCGGGAGCGGAATGCGCGGGCGCCGCGCCGGGCGTGCCCATGTGACCGGGCGGGGGGCTGCCGGTGCGGCCCGGTGCGGCAGGCGTGCCCATGTGACCGGGCGGGGGGCCGCCGACGTTCTGTCCGGGCGGCGT
The DNA here is from genome assembly GCA_025934105.1 of Myxococcota bacterium. Classification (GTDB taxonomy): domain Bacteria; phylum Myxococcota_A; class Polyangia; order Fen-1088; family Fen-1088; genus JADGRB01. The sequence continues at coordinate 1,244 of JAICYS010000381.1, forward strand.
TCCGCCGTGGCCCGGCGGCATTCCCCCGTGCCCGGGCGGCGGGTTGTTGTTGCCGCCATACGCAGGTCGGGGCGGCGCGCCGGCGCCCGGGGCGGGCTGCGCCGGAGGCGGAGCCCCGTGCATTCCTTGTCCGGGTGGCGGCGCGCCGGGGGCGGGGTGCATTCCGTAACCGCCGCCGGCCGGTGGCGCGCTTGGCGCGGGGTGCATGCCGCCGCCGCGTGGCGGTTCCGTGGCAGGGGGCGGCGCCCCGTGCATGCCGGGGCCGGGCGGCGGCGCCGCTGGGCCGGGGTGCATGCCGGCGCCACCGCCGGGAGGCGGCGCCGCGGGACCGCCGCGGAACCCGCCGGGAGGCGGCGCCGCGGGACCGCCGCGGAACCCGCCGGGAGGTGGCGCCGCGGGACCACCGCGGAACCTGTCGGGAGGCGGCGCCGCGGGACCGCCATGGAACCTGTCGGGAGGCGGGGCGCCGTGCATGTTGGGGGCCTCGCGCACGCCTTCGGGGCGGCGCATTCCCGGCGGCTCACCACGCCAGCCGCCCGCCGGCGCGCCGGGGGCCGTCCGCCAGGACGTGCTGTGCGACGGCTCGGCGCGCCAGACGCGTGGCTCATACGACGGCCGCGCTCGCCAGGCGGCCGGGGCGCGATTGCCCGAGTAGCCGTATTCGCGGAAGCCGTTCGGCCCCTGCCAGTACCCCCGATAGTAGACCGGCCGGCCGCCTTCCCACACGAACCGCGGGCCGACGTACATGAATCCTGGCCGTTGCGGCATCCAGTAACCGGCGTTCCAATTCCAATCGTAACCGCTCCAATCCCAATACCCCGACACCCAGTAATAGCCATAGCCGGGAGCCGGCGGTTGGTATTCGGGAATCGGATCCGGCGGCGGCGTGCTCGGGTACACCGACGGTTCCGTCGGCGCGGGAGCCGTCGGCGGCGGCGGCGGCGCCTCGACGTAGGAGGGCGGCGGCGGCTGGGCAGGCGGCGCCTCGGTGTAGGCCGGCTGGGCGTACTCCGGTTGCGGATCCGGTGGGGGCGCATAGACGGGCGCCGGCGCGGGAGCCGGAGCCACGTAAACGGGCGCGGGACGCACGTAACACCCGCCGATCAATGGACCCAAGACCAACACCGACAGCGAGCGGTTCACCCAGAAGCGCGGATGCATGCACACTCCTCGTTATGTGGCGAAGCGTCTCGACCGTATCACGAGGGGCGCGGCTTCTACGAAAAAGGATGGTGCGCGCCGGCGCGCAGGTGGAATTTAGGTGAGGGTGTTCGTTGAGGCAGGTATGCCGCCAACCTCCAATCACGCACATGAAGAGACCTGCGGTCAGGAAATGGCCGCGTCGGCCGAGGTGCCAATCCGTTGGCAAGCCCTGATGGACCACGTCGCAATCAACATGGACGCGCACGCGACGTGGGTCGGGACGTCGACGCAGGCGGCGAAGCACGAACACGATTCGTTGAGACGGGTGGCGGCCGCCTATCGCGCCATGGCCTGGGCGGCCGGCAGCGCGGCGCAGGCGATGCTGGCCATGAAGGATCTGCCGGCCGCGCCGCACGATCCGGCCAGGCGCGACGCCGCTGCCTGGGCGGCGTGGATGCGGGACAAAATTCGGATGCAACGCGAGCTGGCCGCCATGCTGGAACAGCACGCCGCCGCGTCCGAACGCGCGCTGGCCGCGCAACGCTGAGGGATCAGTCGCACCCGATCTTCTGGGTTCCGATCGCCACGTCGTCGTACCAGATGTCCTGAACGGCGGGGCCGGCGTATTTCTCGAATCCGAAGCGGAGCTGGTCGTAGGCGTCCAGCTTCCACTTGGTCTGGTGGAGGTCGGGAACCTCGACATCGTCGACCCAGACGTCCAGCGCCGGGCCGCCGGCGTCGGCCAGCAGCTCGATGCAGGTCCATACGCCGGCCGGCACGTGGGGGCCGATCTGCCCGTCGGTGTAGAAGCTCTGGTTCGACATCGCGGCCTGCCCGTCGGTGCCGATCTCCTCGAGGATCATCTGGTTGTCCTCGCCGAAGAGCAGGTTGTCGGCGGCGCCGGCGCCGGATGACAGATCGCCCCGCACCAGCGTGTTGTGACCGGCGGTCATGCCGGACGCGAGCCGGATGAAAAAGCGCACGTACAGCTTGCCGCCCGGCGCGGGCAGAACCGCCGCGTCCCGCAGGTTCAGGAAGGTGTCGTAGTCGTTTTCGCCGGTGGCGACGTGGACGGACCTGGTGCCGCTGGCCGCCGGGTTCGTGCCGTCGATGGTGACCTCGCCGGGCGTGCTCTGCGTCGCGGTCCAGGGCGCCGGAGGCGGCCCGGGCGCGTCGCTTTCGAAATCGTCGCAGAACAGCAGGCCCGGGCGCGCCGCGCACCGGCCGGCGGCCAAGTGGGCCCCTCCACCGCCGGAAGCTCCGCCGCCCGCTGCACCACCCGAGCCGGGCGCGCCCGCCGGGCCACCGTGGCCGGC
>JAICYS010000305.1 GCA_025934105.1 Myxococcota bacterium
CACAGCAGCGCTAACCGCCGCCGCAAGGTTCTTCGAGGAATCTCGCGAACTGCCGGGCCGCGATGGCTCCGAACTGCGCAGGTTATCCACAGGAAAAGCCGATCAAGATCGATCACTTGGCTCCTTAACCGATCGGCATTGGGACTAGGAGGGCGTTGCCGTAAGGCAACGGTGAGCGGCAGCGAACCATGCCCGACGACGTGCCGCCCGGAGGCGCCTAGCGGCGATGTTTCTTCGAGCCGGTGGTCTTCTTGCCGGACGAGTTGTCGGACGCCAGCAAGCTGCCCAGGCCGTCGCCGCCGGTGCGGCCGCCGCTGGGGTTGTCCGGCTTGATTCCCTCGGAATCCAGCAGGTTGTCCAGCGAGTCCTTCTTGCGCGGCTCGGCGGCGGCGACCTTCTTTGACGTCTTCTTCGTCGTGGACGGCTTCTCGATGTCCATGGTCGGCAGCTCGGCGCTGGCCGGCGCATCGACGCCGGCGGCGCGGCCGACCTTCTTCGGCGGGTCCTTCTTGCGCTCCGCGTCCTCGCGGCGCCCTTGCTCCTGAACGGCGGCCAGGTGGTTCTTGTCGATACCCGCCTTCGGGCCGACCACCTTGTTCTCCCATTCCAGCTGCTTGTCGATGCCGGTCGTGACCTCGCCGCTCGAGTCCTTCTTCTTGTCCTTGGCGTGGCTGATGCCGCCGGCGGTGATCATCAGAAGCGTGATCGCGGCCGCGACTGCGGACTTGAACTGCATCGGGAACCTCCTGAGGTGGGGGCGCGAGAGCGTTCAATTATCGCCTACAGCGCTCCGGCGGCAACCACATTGTGCTCCGGATCATTTGGTCTTACCGCCACTTACACAAAACTACATCGTCGGGCCGGTGGAGTGGTCGTTGCGGCGCGCGGTCGGCGGACGGCGGGGCCGAAACCCTGCCAGGATTCCTGGCTGATCGCGGCGCGGCGCCTTCCTTTATACTTCGCCGCCCCATGGCCGCAGCCCCCAAACCTACATCCAGCAAGATGTCGCGGGTCCGCAACATCGGCATCGTGGCGCACATCGACGCCGGCAAGACCACCGTCAGCGAGCGGTTCCTGTTCTACTCCGGACGGATCCACAAGATCGGCGAGGTCCACGAGGGCGAGGCGACCATGGACTGGATGCCGCAGGAGCGGCAGCGCGGCATCACCATCACCGCCGCGGCCACCAGCTTCTCCTGGCGCAACCACGACATTCACCTCATCGACACCCCCGGTCACGTCGACTTCACCATCGAGGTCGAACGGAGCTTGCGCGTGCTGGACGGCGCGGTGGTCGTGTTCGACGGCGTCTCGGGGGTCGAGCCGCAGTCCGAGACGGTGTGGCGGCAGGCCGACAAGTTCCGCGTGCCGCGCATCTGCTTCATCAACAAGATGGACCGCGCCGGCGCCGACTTCGGCGCGGCCGTCACCGAGATCCGCGAGCGCCTGGGCGCCCGGCCGGTGCCGATCCAGCTGCCGATGGGCGCGGAGGATCGCTTCGCCGGGGTCGTCGACCTGATCCGGCTGCGGGCGCTGTATTTTTCGGGCAGCGAGGACGAAGGCCCCCGCGAGGACGTCATTCCGGCCGGCATGGCCGAGGAGGTGGCCGCGGCGCGCGAGAAGCTGGTCGAGGCCGCCGCCGACGCCGACGACGCGATCGCCAACGCGTTCCTCGAGGGGACGCCCATCGACGACGAGGTGCTGAAGGCGGCCATTCGGAAGGCGACCATCGCCGTGAAGATCGTGCCGGTGCTGGCCGGGGCCGCCCTGCGGAACAAGGGCGTACAGCCGCTGCTGGACGCCGTGTGCGACTACCTGCCGTCGCCGCTGGAGGTTCCGCCCATGCCCGGGACGGTGCCGGGGTCCGAGGAGCCGGCCACGCGCCCGCCCGACGACACCGCGCCGTTCTCGGCGCTGGCGTTCAAGGTCGCCATGGACGAGGGACGCAAGGTCGTCTACCTGCGCATCTATTCGGGCGTGCTCAAGCCCGGGGACGAGGTTCAAAACGCGCGCACGCGCCGCAACGAAAAGGTGGCGCGGCTGTTCAGCGTCCACGCCGATCGCCGCGAGCGCATCGAGCGCGCCGGCGCCGGCAGCATCGTCGTCGCCATGGGGCTGAAGGACGCCGGCACCGGCGACACGCTGTCGTCGCCCAAGGCGCCCATCATCTTCGAGCGCATCGACATCTACGAGCCGGTCATCGCGCGCGCCATCGAGCCGAAGACCCAGGCCGAGAAAGAGAAGCTGGATTTCGGCCTGGCCAAGCTGGCCGACGAGGATCCGACCTTCCGGTTTGGCGAGGACGCCGAGACCGGCCAGATGATCATTCGGGGGATGGGCGAGCTGCACCTGGACGTCATCGTCGACCGCCTGCGCGTCGAGTACGGCGTGGAGGCGACGGTCGGCCGCCCGCAGGTCGTTTACCGCGAGACCCTGGGCAAGCCGGCCGATGGGGAGGCGCGGTTCGAGCGCGTCGTTGACGACGAGACCCTGTTCGGCCACGCGCGCGTCCACGTCGCGCCGCGCCCGCGAGCGTCGGGCAACGAGCTGAAGATGCAGATCCCCCGCACCGTGCAGCCGCCGGGCGCGCCCAAGCTCGTCGAGACGCCGCCCGCGATCCTGGACGCGGCGATGGAGGGGGCGCGCGAGGCGATGCGTTCGGGCCCGCAGGGCTACCCGATCGAGGACATCGCCGTGACCATCACCGGCGTCGAGTACCGTCCCGACGCTTCGAACGCGGCCGGCGAGCGCGCCGCCGTCGGCGAGGCCCTGCGCCAGGCCTTCCGCGAGGCCGGCACGCGCCTGCTCGAGCCGATCATGAAGGTCGAGATCACCTGTCCCGAGGCCAACGTCGGCGACGTGCTGGGCGACCTCAACGCCCGGCGCGGCCAGATCGAAGACGTCGGGTTCCGCGGCCAGCAGCGGGTCATCACCGCCAAGGTGCCGCTGCGCCGCATGTTCGGCTACGCCACCGACCTGCGCAGCGCCACCCAGGGCCGCGCGAACTACACCATGCAGATGGACAGCTACGACGCCTGGGAGTGATGGCTCCTTCATCACGGCGGCGCGCGAAGCACGCGCGACGGCCGCGGCCGAAGTCGACGCGCTCGGGCTTCGAGGGTCAGGTCGAAATTGCTCGATGCGCGCCCGCCCGGCTCAGATGGACGGGAAAGATTTCGGTTGCGCGCGTCAGGGCAAGAAATGTTAATGTCGGTGTTCCGGGTACCTCTTGACCGAGGCGCCTACAACGCGGCACGTCGCCGGTGGGTGGAGATCGTCAAATGCAACACGATTGGCGTCGCCCAGGATCGAAACCAGAGGACCTCTCGAAGACCGAGCGCTGTATCGAGGCGTTCGACGTGGAGCTCGACTACCTCTACGCGTCGCTGCGGCGGCTGGGCGGGCGGTCGTCGGAGATGGAGGATCTGGCGCACCAGGTGTTCCTGGCCTTGCTGCGCACCTGGCGAACGTTCGAGGATCGCCGGTCGTTGCAGCTGCACCTGTTCAGCTTGACGCTGCGGGTGATGGCGCAGCACCGGCGGCGCGTGGAGGTGACCCTGTCGGAGGGGGCGCGGTCGCTGCCGTTGATCCTGGCGGGGCTCGAGCAGCTTCCGCTCGGGCGTCGCGCGGTGTTCGTCCTGCACGAGCTGGACGGGTTCCCGCTGGCCGACATCGCGGCCAGCCTGTCGATGACCCGGGCCGGGGCGGCCGTGCGGCTTCGGAAGGCCCGGCACGAGCTGGTCAACGCGATCCGCCGCCTGGCCAACGACCGGTGCGCGGCGCCGTTCGGGTGTCTCGACCTGCTGCTGGCGGCGCGCGGGATGCGCAGCGAAGAGCTGCTGCCGGGCACGCCGCCGGGTGACGCCGCGGCCGACGAGGAAGCGCGTGAGGTGGCCGGCGAGATCCTCGAGCTGCAGGACGAGGTCTTCCTGTTGGAGACGCTGATGGACGACCTGCCCGACGCCATCTACTTCAAAGACCGGGAGAGCCGGTTCACGCGCATCAACCGGTACGCGGCCACGCATTACGGGATCATCAACCCGGCGCTGGCGGTGGGGCGGACGGACTTCGATTTCTTCACCGAGGAGCACGCCGGCCAGGCGCTGCGCGACGAGCAGCAGATCATGCGCACCGGCCAGCCGCTGGTCAGCATCGAGGAGAAAGAGACGCTGCCCGACGGGAAGCTGCGCTGGGTGTCGACGACCAAGCTTCCGTTGCGCGATCGCCAGGGCGGCATCGTCGGCATCCTCGGGCTCTCGCACGACATCACGCAGCGCAAGCAGGTCGCCTGAGCGCGACCGGGCGCGCGGCGCGCCGTCGGGCGGCGCGGCTGGAATGGCCCGCGGCGGTGTGATGCGGACTTCCTTGAACTGACGGTTCTGGACGTCTCACGCGCCCGGTGAGCGCCCAGCTCGGGTGCGATCCCTGGAGATGGGCGGGCGCGGGCCGCGGCCCCTGGTCGGAACGACGTTCGGCTCCGTCCATTCGTTGACCCTTGCGGCCGTCGGTGGGATCGTCGAGGGCGATGGCGACCGATGCGTCGGGCAAGACCGCGGGCAGGCCGTCCGTGATGGCGGCGATGGGGCTGGGCGTGCTGCTGTTGGTCGCGCCCGGCTGTCACACGCGGAGCCTGGGCTCGGCGGGAGGCACGCAGGCCGGCGCCGCCAACCGGCAGGTCGACAAGTTGCAGTCGCTCATCACGCTACCCGCCAAGCCGGCCGAGGTCTGGTTCGAGGAGGTCCCGCGCGGCGCTCCCGGCGGCGCCGGCCCGATCGACGCGCTGCTGGTGGCGGTGTTGCGGTTCGATCCCGCGGATCTGGCGCGCGTGACCGCCGGCGCGCGGCAGCGCCCCGGCTCGCCGCCGCGCATCTCGTCGACCGCCGATCGCTCCTGGTTCCCCGACGCGATCAAGGGCGCGCTTCGCCCGTACGACTACCGCAGCGTCGCCGTGCGAGGCGACAAGTTCGACGCGGCGCCGTTCGCGAAATCGCCGTTCGGGTCCGGGTACTTCGTGGCGGTCGAAGGCGGCGAATACGTCATTTTGGTTTTGGAGACCAGTTGAACCCGATGATGCGACGAGCGATCGTTTTCACCGCCTGCGGGCTGATGGCCGGCGGCGCCGCCTGGGCGGCGCCGCGCGTCCCGACTCATGTCGCCTGCGTGGGCGACAGCATCACGTACGGATATCTCGCGTCGTCGTCCAGCGCGAGCTATCCGTCCGACCTGCAGGGGCTGTTCGGCTCGTCGGTCCAGGTGAAGAACTTCGGGCGCAACAGCGCCACCAAGCTGTCGACGGGCGATCTGCCGTACCAGCAGCAGGCCGAATACACCAGCGCGACGACCTTCGTGTCGAACGCCGGCGCGTCGGCCGCGGTCGACGTCGTCATCATGCTGGGGACGAACGACACGAAGTCCTACAACTGGACGACCAGCGGCGGGACGCGGGCGGCCCAGTTTCAGACCGACTGCGCCGCCATGGTGGACCACTTCGCGCAGCTTCCGTCGCACCCGGTGGTCTTTCTGGCGCTGCCGCCCGAGATCTACACGAACAGCTTCGGCATCGACGCCGCGACGCTGGACAACCAGATCATCCCCATCTTGAAGAAGGTGGCGGCGGACAAGGGGCTGCCTGCGCCCATCGACATCAACACGCCGACCAAGGGGCATCCCGAGTTGTTCTCGGACGGGGTGCACCCGACCGACCAGGGCTACAAGCTGCTCGCGCAGATCGTGCACGATGCGCTGCTCGCCCCGGCGGGCGGCGCCGGCGGAGCGGGTGGCGCCGGCGGGCGGGGCGGGGCCGGCGGGATGGCCGGCCAGGTGGGCGTGGCGGGCGCGTCCGGGGGCGGCGGTTCCGGCACGGGCGGCCATGGCTCGGGAGGCACGACCGGCGAGGCGGGAGCGGCCGGGACGGCCGGCGGTGGTCACGTCGGGACGGGCGGCGCCACGGCCGGCGGGACCGGCGGCAGCGC
>JAICYS010000325.1 GCA_025934105.1 Myxococcota bacterium
AGCGGGCGAGGCCGCGCTGGCCGCCCGCGCGCAGGCAGCCGAGGCGCGCCTGCGCCGCCTGCTGCGCATCAACAAGCGGCTCAACAGCGAGCTTCGCCTGCCGCGGCTGCTGGAGATGATCCTGGACACCGTCATCGAGCTGACCGACGCCGAGCGCGGCTTCTTGCTGCTCGAGGACGACGGCGGCGACCTGCAGGTCAAAGCGGCGCGGAACATCGATCAGCGCACCCTCGAGACCGACGAGCTGGCGCTGTCCCGGTCCATCGCGCGCCAGGCGGCGGCCGGCGGGGAGCCGGTGGTCACCATCGACGCGGCGGGGGACGATCGCTTCCGGGAGGCCCTGTCGGTGTCCGATCTGCACCTGCGGTCGGTCCTGGCGGTGCCGCTGGTCGTCAAGGGGCGCGCGGCCGGGACCATCTACGTCGATCACCGGCTGCGCAAGGAGGCCTTCGACCAGGAGGACGTCCGGCTGGTGCTGGACTTTGCCGAGCAAGCCGCCATCGCCATCGAGAACGCCCGCCTCTTGTCGGAGCTGCGCCGCCGCGAGCGGCAGATCGAGGCGCTGAACCGCCGCCTGGAGGCCGAGCTGGCGGTCCGTCGCGAGGAGATCTCCGGCATCAAAGTCGAGCTGCGCGAGAACCGCGAGGCGCTGGCCGTGCGCTACGACTACCGCAACATCGTCGGGCGGACGCCCCGGATGGTGGAGCTGTTCCGCCTCATCGATCGCATCACCGACACCACGCTGCCCGTCGTGATCCAGGGCGAGAGCGGGACGGGCAAGGAGCTGGTCGCGCGCGCCCTCCACGCCAACGGGCCGCGCCGCGACCGGCCGTTCGTCGGCGAGAACTGCGCGGCCATTCCCGAGACGCTGCTGGAATCGACGCTGTTCGGCTACGTCCGGGGCGCCTTCACGGGGGCCGAGCACGACACGCGCGGGCTGTTCGAGATCGCGGACGGGGGAACGCTGTTCTTGGACGAGGTCGGCGAGATGTCGCCCGCCATGCAAGGCAAGCTGCTCCGGGTGCTCCAAGAGGGCGAGATTCGCCGGGTCGGCAGCGAGCGCACGCGCAAGGTCGACGTCCGGATCGTGGCGGCGACCAACCGCGACCTGGCCCGGATGGTCGAGGAGGGGAAGTTCCGGCGCGACCTCTTTTTCCGGTTGAACGTGGCCGCCATTGCCCTGCCGCCGTTGCGCGAACGGCGTGACGACATCCCGCTCATGGTGGACCACTTCCTGACCAAGATCGCCGCGCGGGCCGGCCGGCCGCTGAAGGTCATCGAACCCGCGGCGCTGTCCCGCCTGCTCGCCTATCGCTGGCCCGGTAACGTGCGCGAGCTCGAAAACGAGCTGACGCGCGCCGAGGCGATGTCGGGCGACCGCATCACCGCCGGCGACCTCTCACCGCGCGTCGGGGCGGCGGCCGACGCCGGCGTGCTGCCGGTCGAGGACACGGACAGCGTGGCCTTGAAACCGCGCGTGGAGAGGCTGGAACGAGCCCTCATCCGCGAGGCGCTCGGGCGCTCCGGGAACAACCAGACCAAGGCCGCCGAGCTGCTCGGGCTTTCCCGGTTCGGCCTCCAAAAGAAACTCAAACGGTACAACTTTGCGATCTGACGCGGTGGGAACGGGGTTGCCAGTCTCGCCAACAGAGTTGGCGAAGCTGCCGGCCAAGATGCCGAAACTGCTGAGCCAACGAGGGCGCGGGGCTTGCAGCCTTCAATGTGGACGACCATGACCCGCTGGGGACGCTGGCTGAAATTGGGGACGCTGCTGGGGGCGGCGGGCTGCCTGTGGTCCTGCGTGGCCCCAATCCTGACGGTGCCGCCGCCCGGCGAGGTCACCTTCACCCCGGCGACCGTGGTGGACAGCAGCACCGGCGCCCAGAAGACGGTCTGGACCACGCAGGGCGGGCCGGAGGAGGCGGCGTCGCTGGCGAAGTTCTACGTCTTCAATCAGCGGCTGGCGTCGGGTGTCATCGCCACCGCGCAGCCTGACGGCTCGTTCACCGCGCCGCCCATGGACGGGGCCGAACAAGACCCCATCGTCATTTACTACCGGACGCCAGCCGGCGACTACAGCGACTCGATCTGTCGCTTGCTCTCGTCGCTGGCCGCGCCCGAATCCTGCCGGTAGCCGGGCAGGCGGCGGACCTCGTCACGGGCCAGGCGCCAGGCCGCCTGCATGATCCACGAGATCGAGCGGTCCTGGCGGATGGCCTCCTGCTGGGTCTCGCCGAGGACCGTCGAGCTGAAGTACAGCGTGACCTTCTTCTTGGGGGACGCCATGGCGCCCCTTACGGCGAGATGCCCGGCGTCGGCGGCAGATAGAAGACCAGGTTGGCGGCCACGGAGAACGTGTGCGTCCAGGTCAGATCGTCCGCGTTGGCGTGCAGGTCGGCGTTGGTGTCGCGGCCGGAGGGGTTCAACTTGGCCAAGATGTCGCGCAATTCGACGTTGAGCGCCATCCAATGGTTGAAGTAGCTGTGCAGCCCGACGCCGAAATTGAAGCCAATCTTGGTGCCGGTGGTGCCGCAATAATATTGCTGCGTCCCGTTGCCGCTGCCCGAGGACTGGCAGGCCGGAATGGTCTCGTTGGGGGCCACGTTGATGAATCCCGGCCCAACGAACCCATAAAAGTCGTAGTTCGCGAATAGCTTGCCGAACAGCGAGTACTTTCCGGCAAAGGGCGTCAGCTCCACTTGCGGCGCCGCGATCCACTTGATCTTCTGCATGGACCGCTGGGCGTCTTGCTGCGTGGGTTCCGTCTTCGGGTGCCCGTCCGGCAGGCTGGGCGACAGCGAATTCACCACGTTCGACTGGAAGGTCGTCTCGAGGTTGCTCACGGCGAAGCCGCCGTACACCGAGATCGAGAGCCAGTCCGTGATGTGGAAGCCGAGTTTTCCGTTGAACAGAATCGTGTGATAGAAATCCTGGTTGATCGTCGAGCCGAGGCCGACACCCACCTCCAGGCGGCTGGCGCGCAGTTCGAACCGCTTGCGAATGGCGGGCGCGTCGGCCAGCGGGCTCTTGCGCTGGGCCTGAGCGGCGAGCGGCACGAGCGTGACGGCCGCTCCGACGAGCAGTGCCGCCAGACGGCCGATCGGACGGGAACCGCTCTTCGGCGAAGTGTTCATGGGCATGTCCTTTTCCGAGCGCCGGGTCGCGTGAGGGTTGAGATCCGCGTTCTTCTGCATGGACGCCGCCCTACCGAGGAGTCTTGTACTGGAACTTCGTCGGCAGATAGAACCCGACACCGACGGAGAACACGATGTTGTTCACCAGCGCCGACTGCGCCTCCGCCTTGGCCTGATCGGGGGTCGTGATGTTCGGCGGTCCATCCGGCTTCGGTTCGAACTTGTCCGGCAGGATGTAGTCGCGGAGCGCGAAATTGAGCGTCAGCCAGTCGGTCAGGAAGAAGCGGCTTCCCAGGCCGACGTTCGGGGTGAGGTCGGTGTTCTGGAACGCGTAGGGGTCATTGGCGGGATCGCGCGGGATGACCTTGGTGATGGTCACGCCGATGCCGGCGGACGCCCAGATCTCCCAGCTCACGATCCAGCGGTTGAGGAGCGCAAACTTGCCGTAGACCGGCACGTACCCGAAATTCAGCGCGCCGCCGTACTTGTACTCGTTCAGCGTGGGCGCCAGGTTGTACTCGCTTCCCAGCAACTCTTCCTCGGTGGTGAGCTGGTGGATGAAGTACTGGCCCTGCAAACCGACCCAGAACACGTCGGTCAGGAAGTAGTTGATTTCACCGCCCAGGACGTAGTGGCGAATGAGGTTGTCGTTGACGGTGATGCCGACGAACGGCTCGAACTCGAACCGGCCCCCCTTCAGGAACTGCTTGCGGGGGACGACGAGGATGTCCTTCCAGCTCAGGGTCGACGTCTTGACGGTGGGCTTCTGCGTCCCGACGTCCTCTTCGACCTTGCCGGCCTGGGTCTCGTCCGAGTCCAGGCTCTCGCTGGAAGCGGCGGCGTCCTTGCTGCCGGCCGCCTGGTTGTCCTGTGCCGCCGGTTGATCGCTCCCGGCGGCGTCGCCACCTTGAGCGGCGGTGTCATCGGTTGTCGAATCACTGCTTGCCGGTGCCGCCGCCTTGCCGCCGCCCTTCTTCGCGTGGCTCGTTGCAGCCCAACCGCAGAGGGCAACGCATACGAGTAGGCTGATGGCCGGTCGCTTCATGATCCCTCGCTGTCTCTGGGGTGGGGAAAACCGCCGAAAGGGGCTTAAAACCCAAAAAATTTCAAAGACTTACGGCCGGGTTCGGAATTTCGCGCACTATAGCACGCTGAAAAAATTCCAAGCAACTAAAAATGCTGAGCTGGGTCCAGACCTGCGCTTTGCACGCACATGGGAGTGGTGTCGCAAGGTCCCTTTTTCGGTTTAGTTTTCGAGCGGCGCAAACAGGGCTTCCACGAATTCCGCTGGGTCGAACGGACGAAGGTCTTCGACCTTCTCACCCACCCCGACGTAGCGGACCGGAATCTTCAACTGGTCGGCGATGCCCAGGATGACGCCGCCCTTGGCGGTGCCGTCCAACTTGGTGAGCACGATGCCTGAAACCGACATCGCCTCCGTGAAGATCTGCGCCTGCGCGATCGCGTTCTGACCGCTCGTCGAATCGATGACCAGCCAGGTCTCGTGCGGCGCGCCGGGCGCCGCCTTGCCCACCACCCGCCGGACTTTCTGCAACTCCTGCATCAAGTCGGTCTTGGTGTGGAGGCGGCCGGCCGTGTCCGCGATCGCGACGTCGTAGCCTTCGGTGGCGGCCTTCTTGATGCCGTCGAAGATCACCGACGACGGGTCGGCCCCCTCCTTGCCGCGCACGATGGAGGCGCCGGTGCGTCCCGCCCAGATCTCCAGTTGCTCGGCGGCGGCCGCCCGGAAGGTGTCGCCGGCCGCCATCATGACCTTCTTGCCGTCGCCGGTCAGTCTGGCGGCCAGCTTGCCGATGGTCGTGGTCTTTCCGCTGCCGTTCACCCCGATCACCAGCAGCACGAACGGCTTCGCGGCGTCGAAGTCCAGCGCCGGAGCGGGCAGGGCGAGCATCTCCGTGCTGCGCTGCCGCAGGAAGGCCCACACGGCATCCGGGTCCTTGAGCTCGCTGCGGGAGAGCGAGCTGCGGATCTCGTCCAGCAGCTTCTGGCTGGTGCGCACGCCGATGTCGGCGGTCAGCAGAACTTTCTCGATCTCGTCGACGACCGCCGGATCGATCTCTTTGCGGCCCGAGAAAATCGCGCCCAACCGCGCGACGAAACCGGAGCGGGTCCGCGCCAGGCCCGGCGCCAGCGCGTTGGCCTCTCGTTTCTTGGGGGCCGGCGCCGGCGCGGGTCGGGCCGCGGGCTCGGGTGCCGGGGCGGGCTCGGGTGCCGGCGCGGGCGCCGGAAATGGAATGACCTGCGCCGACCGGGGCTCGGGTTCGGGCGCCACGG
>JAICYS010000341.1 GCA_025934105.1 Myxococcota bacterium
ACCACTCCCGCTCCGGCCTCCGCGTTCGCTCCGCCGTCAAGGCGGGTGCGCTTGGCCCCAACCACTCCCGCTCCGGCCTCCGCGTTCGCTCCGCCGTCAAGGCGGGAAAGCACGAACTGCTCGCGAACCACAGCCGGAACGCATATTGAGAGGCTGCTCTGCCTCGTGCAGAGTCAGCTGCCCACGTGAGCCTCCAGCCACTTGTCTACCTGACTGGCCTGTGACTGGAGGGACCGCTGCACATAAACAAGTCGCGCGTCCCTGGCGAGGCGTCTCGCCCAAGCGGGCTCGTGACCTGATTCCCAGAGCGCCTGCGCGAGTGCGAACGAGGTTTCGGCGCGTTCCGTCGCATCCACTCTGTTGGACTCCCTAATCTTCAGTGCGCGCTGAAGTGGTTCGACCGCGTTTGCTGGTCGTCCCTGACCCAGGAAACTGAGTCCGATTCCCGTCAGAGAATAACCCAGGTTCGTCGAATCGGGTCCGAGTTCTCGTTCCCAGATCTTTTCGGCCAGCAGGAAGTAATCGCGCGCTTCGTCGTAGCGCCTAAGGCCATTCAGAACCTCACCTCGGTTGTTTAACGACCGAGCGAAAACAGGATGATTTGGGCCAAGCTTCTTCTTAAGAATGTTCAGCGCCCTATCGACATGGGCAAGCGCAGCATCATAACGGCCGGCGTCCAATAAGATGTTCGCAAGGTTCGACTCCGACACGCCCACGTCGGGATTGTCAGGACCGAGGAGAGTTTGTTTCAACGCCGTGGCGTCCGTCAGCGAGCTGACCGCCGCGTCAGTGTCGTGGTGGACCACCTGTGCGCATCCAAAGTTGTTCAGCAGCCAAGCGCGCATCAGGTCGTGACCGCCGACCCGCTGTAACACGGCGGTAGCGATTCCGAACCACTTCTTGGCGTCGTCGAACCGACCCTGTAGGCCCACCACGAAGACCAGCGCTGTCGAGACCTCTGCTCGCACCTCATCATGGCGTGAGGCATCGGCGATCTCGTAGGCCTCGGATAAGTCCTGTTCAGCCGCAGCCGGACTTGCGTTGGTCTGGATCTGGCCCAGGAGCGCCAGAGCTTCTGCCTCCAGCGGCTTGTATCCGCTGGAACGCACGGCAGCGATAAGAGGCGGCGCTATTCTCAGCGCTTGCTTCCACTGACCGGCGTCAAATTGAGCCTTCAGGTCAGCCAGCTGCACACGCAGGTCATCCACTAACGCACGAGTCTTTCGATCCTCCGGAGGCTGAATGACAGCTCGCAGCAAAGCGACGTTTGAACAGCGATCCAGCGTACCGAGGGCATCGACAGCGCTTGCGGCGTTTTCCACTGTTCCGTCGTTGGCGGTTGCAAACACCTGAGTGAGTGCCCGCATCCCATTGAGTCGCTCGTTCAGACACGACATCCGCAGGTCGAGGACTTCCGGGGACTGTTCATGACGAACCTGCGTCGCTTCGCAAGTCTCCTTGTACGTTTCTGACCAGCGGCGAGCGTACTGGGACAGTGAGCGACGGACAGTCTCATAGACGTCGGCTGCGTAGCTCTTTCCAGTGCTCAGAAATGCTTCGTGAATCTTTCTTTGCGATGGTCCCTCGGGAGCACCGGCAGGCGTGAGCTCCCAAAAGTGAGCCAGCTTTTCGGAGCCATCGGTACACGAGACCGTCTTCTCCGTAACCAGCTGTCTCACCCCGAACCCCAGGAGCAGCGGCACGACCCCCAGCGCCACGCCCACCGCGAACTTCCGGTACTTCTGCCGCGGGTCGGTCTTGAGCGCGTCCAGCAGCTCCGCCATCGACGGGTAGCGTTCCGCCGCCGTCGGGCGTAACCCGCGCAGCAGGATCTTTCGCACCCACGCTGGCACCTTCGTTCCGGCGGGCGGCGGGCGGATGTTGCCCTGGACGATGTTGCCGACCAGCGTCTGGATGTTGTTGCCGGGGAAGGGGCGCTCGCCGTAGAGGGCCTCGTACAGCGTCACGCAGAAGCTGAACTGGTCGCTGCGGGCGTCGGTGGCGGCCTTGAAGAACTGCTCGGGCGCCATGTACGCGGGCGTGCCCATGATGGCGCCCGTGCGGGTCAGGCGGGCGCCGAAGAGATCCAGGCTGCCGGGCGACGGCTGGGTGTCCTGCATCTCGCGGACGACGCCGTCGTCGTTGGCCAGGGCCACCGGCGGCGCGTCGGGCTTCTGCTGGTGTAGGACGATCGTCCCGCCGTCGGTGCGCACGTCGCCGAACTTCACCGTCGACGTGGTGACGGGGCCGTTGCGCGTGGCGCGGCCCTCGATCTCGCGCGCCAGGCCGAAGTCCATGACGCGCACCTCGCCGTCGCGCCCGACCATCACGTTCTCGGGCTTGAAGTCGCGGTGGACCAGGCCCTTTTCGTGCGCAGCCTGCAGCCCGCGCCCGGCGGTCAGGTACACCTTCAGCGTCTCCTGCCAGGTGCGCGGCTGCGCCTGCGCCCAGTAACTGGCGGTGTGCCCGTCGACGAACTCCATCGCGATGAACACCTGCTCGCCGAAGGTGCCGACGTCGAACACGGTGACGACGTTCGGATGCGACAGGCGCGCGATGGCCTGCGCCTCGCGCAGCGTGCGCTGGCGTCCCTCGCTGTTGCTGACGCCGTTCTCGATGCGCGCGCGCAGCAGCTTGACCGCCACCTTGCGATCCAGCTCGGGATCGAACGCGGCGTAGACCTCGCCCATCCCGCCCCGCCCCAGCAGACCCAGCACGACATACCGACCGATGCTCGCGCCCCGCGCGAGCGGTTCGGAGACCTGGTCGTCGGTGTTCCTGCCCATTCCGGCGCCCGCTACATCGTCGGATCGGGACCGAAGCTGAGTTGTTCCACCCACATCCCCCGACCTCTTATGAGAAGTCTACCGCGGGCCGGCGCACCTGCGCATTTTCCCTTAGTTCACTTAATTGGCTCAATCATGGGTGCGCAATGACGATCAGGGTGCCGGCCCGCCGCAGGACGCAGGCGACGGCGCGCTCCAACGTTTCGGGATCCAACGCCGCGAAGCTCTCGTCCAAAATGCGGACGTCCAACGGCTGAAGCAGGGCCCGCGCGATGAACAGCCGCCCCCGTTCGCCGTGCGAGAGTTGCCAGCCGCTCTCGCCCACCAGCTGCTCCATTCCCGACGGCATGCGGGCCAGCAACGGCCCAAGGTCCAGCTCGCGGCAGATCGCTTCGGCTTCCGCGACATCCTCCTGACGCGGCGGCCAGGCCCGCCCCAGCAGCAGGTTGAAAAGAAGGCTGGCCGAAAAGACGTGGTTCTCGTGGAACTGCGGGGCGGCGCCGACGTGAGCCCGCCAGCGGTCCAGCCCCAGCGTCGCCAGCGCGACGCCGCCCAGGCGCAAGGCGCCCGCCGACGGTTCGCGCAAGCCGGCCACCAGCGCCGCCAGCGTCGATTTGCCACCGCCGGACGCCCCCTCCAGCAACACGCGATCGCCGGCGCGCACCACGAACGAGCACCCTTCCAACGCGGCCGCCGCGCGGCCCGGGTACCGAAACGCCAGGTCGCGCGCTTGCAGCAGGGGCGCATCGGGATCCGCCGCCGCCGCGGAGGGCGCCGAGGGCGCGGCCGCCGCGGCGCCGGCCAGCTCGCGCAGGTTGCCCCAGGCGATCGCCGCCGCGCCCAGCGACGGAACGGCCTGCGCCAGCTTGCGCAGAGCCGCCCCGACGAACAGCAGGCCGCCGATGCTGGCCGCGAACGCCGCCGGGTGCTGGCGAGCCTGCCCGGCCTGCGGCAGCAACGCCGCCACCGCGGCCAGCAACCAGCCCCGCGGCAAGAGCACGGCCAAGGCGGCGGCCCGGCCGTCGAACCGATCGCCGGCCTGCCGGTACGCCGACAGACCCTGGGCGTCGTCGCGGTGCCACTCTTCGGGGGGCTGCTGCGCGACGACCGTGCGCTGGCCGGCCATTCGCTCGACGAGGTCGTGGGTCAACGCCAGCCGCCGGCGGGTCCAGGTGTCCAGCGCCGGCCAGAGGCGGCGGACCAACAGGACGCCGGCGGCAACCGCCGCGGCGGCCAGCGCCACATGCGCCACGGGCGCCACGCCCAGCGCCAGCACCACGCTGCCGGTCACCAGCTCGAACAGACCGGCGGCCGCGGCCAGGCCGCCGCCGAGGGCCAGGGATTCGATCGCCTCCAGATCGGCCACCCGCCCCATCAACTGGCCGATCCCCGCCAACCGCAGCCGCTGGCTGTCCATCGCCAGGATGCCGTCGAGGACGCGCGACCGCAGCACGGCGCCGGTCTCGATGGCCAACCGCCCCGCGGCCCACGATGAAGCCAGGCGCGCGGCCGCCAGACCGGCGACCAGCCCGGCCAGCGTTGCTCCGCCGCCGTGCGCCCGGCCCATGGCCCGCGCGCCGGCGACCGACCAGAGGCCGACGAGCAACCCCAGCTGCAGCAGATAGCCCGCGAACGCGGCGCCCAGGAGGCGCAGGCCGCCGCCGGCGCGCCAGGCGACGGCGAAGGAGGGGCGCGCCCGAACCAGGAGACTCCCCTCCGCGAGGCGATCGCCGCCCGCGGCGGCCTTCAACAGAGCGGCCGCCGCCCGGCCGGCCGGCGCGCCGCTGAGCCCGGCGCGCGCGACCGCGGCCTCGACCCCGTCGCGCAGGCGCGCGTCGCTGGGCGCGCGCATCCAGCGGGCCAGGGC
>JAICYS010000366.1 GCA_025934105.1 Myxococcota bacterium
CCTTCGCGATGGTCGACAACGTCTGCGTGAATGCCGTGCGCGGCATCAGCGACCTGGTCATCGCCCCCGGCCTCATCAACGTCGACTTCGCCGACGTGCGGACCATCATGACCGGCATGGGCCGGGCGCTGATGGGGACCGGCATCGGCCGCGGCGACAAGCGCGCCGTCGAGGCGGCGCAGCAGGCCATCAGCTCGCCGCTGCTCGAGGACGTGTCCATCAACGGCGCGACCGGCATCCTGCTGAACATCACCGGCGGTCCCGACCTGACCCTGGCCGAGATGAACGAGGCCTGCAGCCTGATCGCCGAGGCCGCCGACCCGGACGCGAACATCATCTTCGGCTCGGTCATCGACGCGCATGCGGGCGACGAGGTCCGCATCACCGTCATCGCCACCGGCTTCAATTCGCACGCCCACGAGCAACCGGTTCCCACGCCGTCCCGCGGCGCCGTGGCGCGCAGCCGCGAGGGGCAGATGGCGCTGCCGATGCAGCAGGCGGCGCACGCAGCTCACGCGGCCCACGCCGCCACCGCGCCCGCCCAGCAGGCGGCGCCCTGGCCGATGCCGTCGCATCCGACGCCGCGCGGCGGCTACTCGGTGTCGGCCGGGCGCGGCCCCGAGCAGGCCGATCCCGTCAACACCGACGATTTCTACCTGCAGATGGAACAGGTGCCGCCCGCGGCCCTCTCGCCGCCGGCACCGGCGCCGATCGCGAACGGCAGCGAGTGGACGCCCGCCGAGCGCATCGATCGCCCGATGATCCGGCCGCAAAGCGCCGGCACGGCTCCGCTGGTCCGCCGAGCGCCCGCCGGGCAGGTCCCGCAGCGCCCGCAAGACGAGCTGGGCGTCG
Organism: Myxococcota bacterium; assembly: GCA_025934105.1. Taxonomy (GTDB): domain Bacteria; phylum Myxococcota_A; class Polyangia; order Fen-1088; family Fen-1088; genus JADGRB01. The sequence goes on from JAICYS010000366.1 coordinate 853, forward strand.
AGGAGTCGGAGTTCGACAAGCCGACCTACCTGCGTCGCGGCCTCTACGCCCCCGAATGACCTGACCGGGCCCGCGCGGCGTCAGTTCCCGGCTGCGGCCGGCGCGCGGGCCAGTTCCCGGCGAGCGCGGCGGGCCGGGCCAGTTCCGGGTGAGCGCGGTGGGCCCGGGCGAGCGCGGCCGGCCCGGGCGAGAGCGGCTGGCCGGGCGAGAGCGGCTGGCCGGGCGAGAGCGGCTGGCCCGGGCGAGAGCGGCTGGCCCGGGCGAGAGCGGTGGGACGAGGCAGTTCCCGCCGCTTTCCCGCCGCAACTCGGAGGGCGCGGCACCGATAAGCCCGCATGTCCTTGTGGGCGACGCTGGTGAGCGAGGCGCTGCAGACCGTCTGGCCCGCCGGCTGCGCGGCCTGCGATCGCACCATTCCCGAGCAGGCGCTGTTCTGCGGCGCCTGCAATCTCTCGATCAACCCGATGGTCGGCGCGTGCGCGGGTTGCGCGCTGCCGCTGGGCGGAGGCGCCGCCGAGCGATGCCCGACCTGCCGGCGCGTCCCGTTTCCGTTCGCGGGCGCGACCAGCGGGTTCGAATACGGGGAGGCGCTGGCCGAAGCGGTCGTCCGGATGAAACACGGCGGCCGCCGCGATCTGGCGCGCCGGCTGGCCCGGCTGCTGGTGCACCCGCTGGCCGAAACGCTCAGCCGGGGCGAATTCGACGGCGGCGACCTGGTCGTGCCCGTTCCCCTGCACCCGGCCAGGCTGCGCGCGCGCGGATTCAATCAGGCGCACGAGCTGGCGCGGTGGGCGCTGGCCGGCCTGTCGGCGGCGCGGGCTGTTAGCAGCCCGTGGCGAAAGTCGGACCGAGCCGAAACGGGCGCGGCGGGGCCGGACGCAAGGAGCAGCGGAGCGCCGAATACCGGGGGTATTCAAGCGAGCAGCGACGCCGCAGACGGCCCCGCCCCGCCCGTTTCGGCGACGCGGAGACTTTCGCCACCGGCTGTTAGGCCGGGCGCGCCGTTGCCGCGGCTGGACGGCGCCCTCCTGCGCCGCATCCGGCTGACGCGCGAGCTGGGGCACGCGGGGCCGGCCGCCCGGCTGGCCGAGGTGGCGGGCGCATTCGGCGTCGGCGACGCCGACCGCGCGCGCGGGCGGCGCGTCCTCGTCATCGACGACGTCTTCACGACCGGCGCCACCTTCAGCGCCTGCGCCGACGCCTTGCTGGCCGCCGGCGCGCGGGCCGTGCACGTCCTGGCTCTGGCGCGGGCGGTCTGAAAACCATGCCGTTCACCTTCCAGTCCGCTTGGCCGTTAAACGACGATCCGGCTCGCTCGCTGCGCCGGGCCTGCGCTTCCGGCACTCATTTAGGCGGAGTCAACTCCGGTCCGATTCTCGAGCCGGCTTCGCGATCCAGCCGCCTGGTCGGCGGCTGTCCGCCTGACCGAACGGCATCCAACTCAGAACCCGATGCCGACGGAGAGCACGAACCCATTGCTGTAGTGCTTGCCGCTCTGCGCCGCCGCGCCGTACCCCACCGGCAGGGTCTCCGACTCGCTCTCGCCGAAGGTGTTGAAGAAGTAGCCGACCTCGGCCCGGATCTGGACCGACGACAGCCGCCCCAACAGCAACCCGAACGTCGGCTGCAAGGTCGCGCCGCCGCCACCCGCCCCGCCCAGGTCCATCTTGGCCCAGCGGATCTGGCCACCGACGTAGGGCGTGAAGTCCTCGCGCAGGAACGGGTAGTAGGCACCGATGGCAGCGTCCATGAAGAAGCGGCCGCCGTCGCCGCCGCCGATGTCGAAGGCGATGTCGGCCATCCAGCTGCGGGCGTCGTACAGCCAGAACAGGCCGCCGGCGGTGACCGGCTCGAAGCTGTTGCCGGCCTGATCGAACGGCAGCAACGACGTGATGCGGACGCCGAACGACCTGTTCGCGGCGCGCCGGTTCAACGCCATCGTCTCTTTCGCCGTCACGGTCTCCAGTTCGGCGCTGTCGCGCACCGGCTTGCCCGTCTTGAGGCCGTTGACCAGCCGCTGGATGGCGACGTCCAGCTCGTCGGGGCCACCGTGAATGAGAATGCTGTCCCAGTAGACGACCTGCGCCGTTCCCGTCGCGTAGGCGGTCAGCCGCACGCGGGCCGAGTTGCCGAAGTGGGTGAGCCGGACGACGATCGCCAACTCGGCGCCGACCGAGGCCCCCAGTCGAGCGGCGGCGGCCGGCGTCGGCTCCGCCAGCGGCAACGGCGTAGGAGGAGGGGGCGCCAGAGCGGCGCCGGGCGGAATCGACGGCCCGGGCGGAGTCACGGGCGCGGGCCGCGGGGGCTCGACGACGGCGAACACGCCCGCGCGTTCCAGGTGGTCTTTCAAGATGTCGTCGGCGGCCGACAAGATGTCCGGCGAGACGTTCTCACCCGTGACGGGCAGCACGGCGACGGTCTGCAGGCGGCTCGGTTCGGCCGCCCGGGCCGCCCGCCCGAGCGCGACCAGCATGACCGCGGCGAACAGGATTCGGACCGCGTTCTCGAGGCCGCGGCGCGGAGGAATTCTCATGGTCGGTGTCCTCTTGGCAGTTGAATGGCGACGGCATCGCCGCATTCCCGCCGGTGCAAGCGAGGGACCACAGCGCAACTCGCGATCTGTTGGCCTCGGGGTGACGAATATCGGACAGAAATGTCAGCCTCTCGATACCGCGCCGTGGCGGCCGCAACTCAGTTCGAGGGCGCGGCGGGCAGGCTGGTCCAGGGATCGATCGGCGGCGGCGGCATGGCCGAGGGGATGCGCGGCGCCGGGGCAAACGGGGGCATCGACGGCGCGCGGGCGGCCCGATCCAGCAGCTGCGCCTGCGCGCTCCGGCACCGAGACGTCTGCCGGAAGCCGTAAACGGCGGACGCCCCGACCAGCGCCGCCTCGGCGGCGAACGCGACCGCCTCCGCCTTGGCGGCCGAGGGCGACGACGTCAGCGGCGGGCTTGCCGCGCCGATGAGGACCGCGTCAGCGGCGGCCACGCCGGCATAGAGCGCGTCGAGAATGGGCAAGGCGTTGCTGGAGGAACAGTCGAAGTACGCCAGCCGCTCGTGGTCCGGGGGCGGCCCGTGCACGAAAGCGAACGAGCACCCCGCCAGCGCGGCGAGGACGATCGGCAACGGGGCGAGCCGGTGTGTCGTCACAATCGACCCGAGCCGAGCAAGCACGGTGCCAGCCCGGCGTGTACTCTTACGCGCATGGCAAAGGCTCCCCGGGCCGGCGACGCGGTCAAGGTGCTGGCCCGCAACAAGCGCG
>JAICYS010000409.1 GCA_025934105.1 Myxococcota bacterium
GTCACGGCGCTTGCAGCGATCTTAGGCATGCGGGTCCTCCTAGTAGAGCACATGGCCGTGCGGCCCTTCGACGCCGCCCTTGCTTGGATCGGCCGACATCAGCGCCCGGTCCTCGGGACGCAGGTTGGCGGCTGCGCCGGCCTGCGAGCCGAGCAGGAACAGCTCGAAGTCGGACGGCGGGATGAAATGGTCGCCGGGCAGCGCGGCGCGGCCCCTCTGCGGCACCGCCAGGTGCGGCGTCACGACGATCACCAGCTCGGTCTCGCCGCGTTGGAAGCTGGTCGAGCGGAACAGCGCGCCGAGGATCGGCAGGTCGCCGATCCAGGGAAGCTGGTGGATGTTGTTGGAATAGTCCTCGCTCATCATGCCGGCGATCGTGAAGCTCTCGCCGTCGCGCAGCTCCACGGTCGTGTGGGCGCGCCGCACGCGCAGGCCGGGAATGATCACTCCGCCGCTGCTGACCGAGTTGGCCGGATCGATCGCCGAGACCTCCGGATTGACGACCAGGTTGATCAGGCCGTCCTTGAGGATGGTCGGCGTGAACGCCAGGGCGATGCCGAACTGCTTGAACGCGACGGTGAGCGTCGGAATGCCGCCGCCGCCGCTGCCCGCCTGGGCGACAGGGATCGGGAACTCCCCGCCGGCCAGGAAGTTGGCGGTCTCGCCCGACTGCGCCACGAGGGTGGGCTCCGCCAGCGTCTTGATCGTTCCCTTGGTCTCGAGCGCGTCGAGCAGGACCGTGAGGTTGCCGGTGCCGAGGTGGAACACCCCCTGGAGGGCGCCGAACGAATTGGCCGTGGTCGCGCCGTTCACGTCGCCGCTGCTGAAGGCGAAGTTGCGGCTGCTGCTGGCGAGCGAGTTGGAGTTCCACTCGCTGCTGATGTTGAGGTCCTTGGCCGTTGTGCGCTGCATCTCGACGAAGCGCACGGTGAGCATCACCTCCTGGGTGCCCTCGACGGTCAGCATGTTGACGACCTTCTTGGGCGAATAGGTCTCGGCCAGGGTCATCACCTCCCGAAGGGATGCCGGGCTGCTGACGGTGCCGGAGAGCACCATTGCGCCGTTGGCCGCGGTGACTTGAACGTTACGCTCTTCCGGCAGCAGCTGGTGCAGCCGGCTCTTGAAGCCTTCCAGGTCGCCCGCGACCACCACGTTGACGGCGGCGATCAGCTGCCGGCCGGGGCCGTAGATGTTGAGCGCGGTCGAGCCGGGGCCCTTTCCGACGATATAGATGGCGTGGGTGTTGAGCGGCAGGACGTCGGCGATCTTCGGGTCGGCGACCATCACGTCGGTATAGCGCTCGGGCAACTGCAGCACGCGCGACTTGCCCTGCGCCACGACGACCTCGGCGATGCCGCCCCGCCCCACGTAGCTGGCCGGCTGGGCGCGGGCCGCCTCGCTGGGAGCCAACGCGCCGACGAGCGCCACCGCGAGCGCCAGCCCAAGTCCCGCCAAGCCGCTGCGCCCCGCCGCTGCGAACCGGTTTTCGGTCTTCCTCATCAGGTCTCGCCCCCTCTTGCGCCGCGCGGAGCTTGCGCGGCGCCTAGTTCAGAACCCTGTAGCCGACCATCTCCAGGCCGCGGGTCACATGGATTTCCTGACCCGGCGGCCGCGCGCGCCGGCGCACGACGGCCCGCGACACGCCTGTGCGCGGACTGAAGAAGCCGAGATCCGAGACCGTGGTCGCCACCTTGGTCAGCGGCAGCTCGTCGGCCGGATGGCGCAGCGACAGCGAGATCTGGCCGACCGTCTGCGCCAGCGTGAGCTTCTGGGCCTGGTCCGGGGAAAGCTCGACGGTCACCGCGCGGGCCACCTGCGGCTTGTTGGCCGCCTGGTCATCGGTCTGGTCGACGCCCAGCACGCGCACGTCGCTGTCCAGCACCTGCGTCAAAGGCCGATTGTTCAGCGTGCGGGTCAGCAGGATGTCGACGTGATCGCCGGGCAGGACGAAGCCCGCCACGCCGGCCACGTCGTTGGAGCGCAGCGTCACCGCGCGCATCCCTTGGGTGATGGACGCCGAGAGCACCAGCCGCCCGCCCGGGCCGGAGATGGCGTCGGCGAGGATCGGTTCGTTGGCTGAGATGGCGCGCATGGCCACGCGCTTGTCGGCCGGAGTCCCGGTCAGATCGGTGAGCGCATGGAACGAGCCCGCCGGCACCGCGCTCGACGGATAGTTGACCACCTTGATGGACGCGCCTTCGACCGTCTTGCCGCGCTCGATCGCCTGCGAGGCGACCACAACAGGCGTGGTTGCGACGGCGGCCTGGCCGGCAGGGCCCTTTTGCGCGCCGATATAGCTGCGGACCAGGAAGACGGCCACCACGCCGAGCAGGATGGCGACGGCCAGGGTGGCTATGTTGCGGATAGGCATCGGCGGACTTCCGTTCCACGAATGGGGCGCGAGCCCCAAGGTTAAGGTTCGCTTACATGTGTTAGCGGAGGGCTAATCCGACCCGATTTTCCCCCGTCACCAGCCTAGATCAGCCGCCGCGCCCCGGGAACCCCGGTGAGGCGAAAGGCCCAAACGCCGGGCCCTGCTCCGTGGCGGCCGGACTGGCCCCTCATCGCGTCGCGCGCTCCGGTTCAACTCGCGTTGTTCATGTGGTTCGCGGCTTCGGTCATCGCGCCCGAGATGGCGTCCCGCATGAAGCTGGCCGCCGCCACGATGCCGATGCCGATGATCGCCAGGATCAGCGCGTACTCCGCCGCAGAGGAGCCGCCCTCGTCGTTCAGGAAGTCCAGAAGCGTCTTCATTGCCCAGCCCCACTGTTCGATGTCGTCACCCGCCGCCCCTGCAGAGAGCGGCGAGCGAGCGCGTGAAACTGTCGGGAGGCCCCCCAACCGCCTCATCAAGGGCAAGAACAAACACGGCTTTAACCGAGTGTAAACTTCAATAAGTGGTTAACATAATCATTTCTTATAAACGGCGACGCCGTGTGATCTCAGAGCCACACGGGCGGTTGCCAGCCGGCGATGCGAAGAGTTCGCGTGCAGAAGCGCTGCGGCTCACTTGCTCGATAGACTTGAGCATGGCCCA
>JAICYS010000020.1 GCA_025934105.1 Myxococcota bacterium
CGTTCCTGGAGCAAATCCGGAAGCTGGTGCTCGCCAACAACATCGATCGCGCCGTGAAGCTCTGCTCGGCCACGGAAGCGCCGGTCGCCCAGGTCGCCCGCGCCGGTCTGCAGCGGGTTCACCGCGGTGAGATTGCCATCGCCCAGTCTATTGAGGAGACGCTGGTCGACGTCACGCCGCTTCTCAAGAAGCGCGTGCAGGTCCTCTGGTCGATCGCGAACATCGCGACCCTCATCGGTCTGCTCGGGACCGTCACCGGCCTCATCAAGGCATTCGGCGCCGTCGCGGCCGCCAAGCCGGAAGAGCGGTCGGCGCTGCTCGCCAAAGGTATCTCCGAGGCGCTCAACAACACCGCCATGGGTCTCGGCATCGCCGTCACGTGCATCATCGCGCACGCCTTCCTCTCGTCGGCTTCGAAGAAGCAGGTCGGCGACCTGGAAGGGTTCGCGCTGAAGCTCGAGAACCTGCTGGCCGAGTCGGCTCAGGGTGGCGCGAAGGCCTAATCGCGGCGTCGCACGCCGTAGCCAACCCATCGTTGACCACCGGTTGAAAGGACCAAGCCTCCCATGACGAGAAGCCAGGTCCGCGCGGCGATGCGCCGCATGCGCGACCACGTCGAGGAGATCGAGGAAGAGGCGGGCGAGTTGAACCTCGTCCCCTACATGGACATCGTCACCAACATCATCATCTTCCTGCTCGCCTCGGTCGTGAATCAGGTCGCGCTCGGCAACATCAACGTGTCGGTTCCGACCATCGCCTCCGGTGGCGCCTCCTCGGAAGACCAGCCGCCGCCCGAGAAGCCCCCGCTGAACCTGACCGTCTCGGTCGGCGCCACGGGCTTCACGGTGGCGGCGTCGGGCGGCGTCCTGCCGATCATCCCGAAGCTGCCCGACGGCCAATACGATTACAAGGCGCTGACGGTCAAGCTGAAAGAGATCAAGTCCAACCCGGACAACGCGACCGAGACCAAGGCCAACTTCAACGCCGACGCCAACATCCCGTACGACATCGTGGTCGCCACGCTGGATGCCATGAGAACGGACGATGCAGGCAAGATCCTGTTCCCAGACGTCGCCTTCGCAGCGGGGATCCAGTAAATGCCCATGATGGGGAACGAGGTCTCGCGCCTCGAAGGCAAGAAGGCCATCCGCTCTTACGCCCGGAAGCTGGCCGAGCCCGAGGTCATCAAAGACCTCAACATCACCCCGATGATGGACATGATGACCATCATCCTGGTGTTCTTGTTGAAGTCGTTCTCGTCGACGACCTCGACGATCACGTTCGACCAGAACCTGCAGGTTCCGAAGTCGTTCACCGAGCTCAAGCCGAAGCTGGCCGTGACGGTGACCGCCACCAAGAAGGTGCTGCTGGTCGAAGGTGACGGGATTGCGCCGATCAACAACGGCCGCGTCGACCCGGCGGTGAAGCGCGACGGAGAGAACGGCTACTACATCACGCCGCTGGTCGAGATCCTCGAGAAGCACGCCAAGCGCGAAAAGAAAGTCGCCGAGCTCACCGGGCAGAAATTCGAGGCCCAATTGATGATCGTGGCCGACAAAACCACCCCCTATCGATTGTTAACGGAAATCATCTACTCCTGCGGTCAAGCTGGATACGCGAACTACCGCTTGTTGGTGTTTAAAGCCAAAGGCGACTAGCGCCAAAGCGATCCACCGCGAGGAGCGGCCCCAGCGCCAACGGCGCCGGACCGCCCTTCGACTGGAAGAGGCGGCGAAAGCCGCCTTTTTCGATCAGGGTCTCAACCCACGCTGGGCTGGACTTCACGCAGCGTTTGGTTTAAACAGCCCGCGCGATGATGAGAACGCGTGTACGCGGGATGTTCGCTCTTCTAGCTGCGTTGTTCGTCTCGATCCTCGGCGGCAGCGCCTTCGCGCAAGGCGTCCACGAAGGTGGCGGTGAGGCGACGCTGATCCTCCCCGACCTCGGGCAGGTGAAGTTCCTGAGCGGCATCCCCGGCAACACGCTGCTGCTGGTGGGCATCGCCGTCTCCGTCCTGGGGCTCTGCTTCGGGCTGGTCATCTACCGGCAGCTCAAGAACCTGCCGGTGCACCGGTCGATGCGCGAGATCTCCGAGCTCATCTACGAGACGTGCAAGACGTACCTCATCACGCAGGGGAAGTTCATCCTGCTGCTCGAGGTCTTCATCGGCATCATCATGATCTTCTACTTCGGGGTGCTGCGGCACTTCCAAGCCCAGAAGGTCATCGTCATCCTGCTGTTCTCGCTGCTCGGTATCGCCGGCAGCTACGGCGTCGCCTGGTTCGGCATCCGCATCAACACGTTCGCGAACTCGCGCACGGCGTACGCCAGCCTGAAGGGCAAGCCCTACCCCATCTACGCCATCCCACTCAAGGCCGGGATGAGCATCGGCATGCTGCTCATCAGCGTCGAGCTGATGATGATGTTGTGCATCCTGCTCTTCCTTCCCCGGGACTACGCCGGCGCCTGCTTCATCGGGTTCGCCATCGGCGAGTCGCTGGGCGCCTCCGCGCTGCGCATCGCGGGCGGCATCTTCACCAAGATCGCCGACATCGGCTCGGACCTGATGAAGATCGTCTTCAACATCAAGGAAGACGACGCGCGCAACCCAGGCGTCATCGCCGACTGCACCGGCGACAACGCCGGCGACTCGGTCGGCCCCAGCGCCGACGGCTTCGAGACCTACGGCGTGACCGGCGTCGCGCTGATCACGTTCATCCTGCTGGCCATCACCAGCGCGGAGTCCCAGGTCCAGCTACTGGTCTGGATCTTCGCGATGCGAATCATGATGATCGTCGCCAGCGGCCTCTCCTACCTGTTCAACGAGGCCATCGTCAAAGGCCGCTCGGGCAACGCCGACAAGCTGAACTTCGAGCAGCCGTTGACCCAGCTGGTGTGGGTGACGTCCCTGGTCTCGGTGGCGATGACCTACATCGTGTCGTACCTGCTGATTCCGTCGCTGGGCGGGGACGACACGCTCTGGTGGAAGCTGTCGACCATCATCACCTGCGGCACCCTGGCCGGCGCGATCATCCCCGAGGTCATCAAGGTCTTCACGTCGACCGAATCGAAGCACGTGAAGGAGGTCGTCACGGCCTCGCGCGAGGGCGGCCCCTCGCTGAACATCCTTTCCGGCCTGACCGCCGGCAACTTCAGCGCCTACTGGATGGGGCTGGTCATCGTGGCGCTGATGGGCATCGGGTTCGGGGTCAGCACGGCGGGCCTGGGCGAGATCATGAAGGCGCCGGCCGTGTTCGCGTTCGGCCTGGTCGCCTTCGGCTTCCTGGGCATGGGGCCGGTCACCATCGCGGTCGACTCGTACGGCCCCGTGACCGACAACGCGCAATCGGTCTACGAGCTGTCGGTCATCGAATCGTTGCCGGGCATCAAGGAAGAAATCAAGAAGGCGGAGGGCTGGAACGTCGACTTCGAGCGCGCCAAGCACATGTTGGAGGAGAACGACGGGGCGGGGAACACGTTCAAGGCCACCGCCAAGCCGGTGCTGATCGGGACCGCGGTGGTCGGCGCCACCACCATGATCTTCTCGATCATCATGGGCCTGACCAACGGACTGACGACCGACATCGACAAGCTGTCGCTGTTGCACCCGCCCTTCTTGCTGGGCCTGATCATGGGCGGCGCCGTCATCTACTGGTTCACCGGGGCGTCGACCCAGGCGGTCAGCACGGGCGCCTACCGCGCCGTCGAGTTCATCAAGCGGAACATCAAGCTGGATTCCAGCGTCGAGAAGGCGTCGATGGGCGACAGCAAGAAGGTGGTCGAGATCTGCACGCAGTACGCGCAGAAGGGGATGTTCAACATCTTCCTGACCGTCTTCTTCAGCACCCTGGCCTTCGCCTGCCTGGAGCCGTTCTTCTTCATCGGGTATCTGGTCTCGATCGCGCTCTTCGGTCTGTTCCAGGCGATCTTCATGGCCAACGCCGGCGGCGCCTGGGACAACAGCAAGAAGGTGGTCGAGGTGGAGCTCAAGGAGAAGGGAACCGAGCTGCACGCGGCGACCGTCGTGGGTGACACGGTCGGCGACCCGTTCAAGGACACGTCGTCGGTCGCCATGAACCCGGTGATCAAGTTCACGACCCTCTTCGGGTTGCTGGCCGTAGAGCTGGCCGTCGACATGCACCGCACGACCAGCCTGGTGCTGGCGGCGGTGTTCCTGGCCCTTTCCATCGTCTTCGTCTGGCGCTCGTTCTACGGGATGCGCATCACCACGGCGGGCGATGCCACGTCCAGCGAAGGCACCGCGGCCCCCGCCAAGGCAGCCGAGGGCGCCTAGGAGGGCGTTGCCGTAAGGCAACGGTGAGCGGGAGCGAACCAAGCCCGACGACGTGCCGCCCGGAGGCGGCCTAGAGGAGGGCGTTGCCGGAAGGCAACGGTGAGCGGCAGCGAACCTTGCCCGACGACGTGCCGCCTGGAGGCGGCCTAGCAGCGGCCGCCTGGATCGGTCAACGAGGAAGAGCAGCGGAGGGGCGAGTTGCTCGTGCCCACTGGCCGCCCCGGCGGGCCCCCGGAGGTGCCGGCGAGATCCCCAGGTCGGTGGGGGCTCGCGCGGCCGCTTTCCGGCTCCCGCACAGAGGCGCTACGCGCGGGACCGGACGTAGCGGACGGCCGGCAGGACGAACGGGCCGACGGCGGCCAGGAGCAGGACGGTGGCCAGCCGGGGTCCGGCGACCTCGAAGGCGGACAGACCCGGCAGGTCGCCCCCGGCCAGCAGCAAGCCCGCCGCCCCAGCCAGGGTCAGCCAGCCCCAGGTGCGCAGCCGGACCACGCCGCGCAGGCCGACCAGGGTCAGGCCGAGGGCGCCCAGCGACAACAACCACATCCCCTGCCCCTCTTTCGGGCCCAGCGCCCACAAGATCAGGCTGGGGAGCGAGGCGGCGGAGCGGGTGATGGTCTTGCGCAGGCGGGCGACGCCCAGCTCGTCCATCTTGTAGCGCTGTCGCCACCCCTCTTGCAGATCGTAGTGCGCGGCCATGCTCTTGCCGGAGAGGGGCACGACGACCAGGGCGTGCAGGGCGCCGTAGATGGCCAAGGCCGGCGCCCAGCCGACCATCACCAGCGAGATCCCGGCGACCATCAGGCCGGACCAGCCCAGGCCGGTGGCGAACCAGCGGCCCCAGAACCAGCCGGCAACCACCGCAAAGAACGCGACCAGGTAGCACAGGCCCAGGGCCGCGAAGGCCGGCCCCCACCCGGGCGGCGCATTGAACGCCAGGAACAGGTAAAGGACCATGAAGATGCTGAGCGCCAGCGCCGCCGCGGCGCGGCGCGGGCCCTCGAATCCCAGCGTCCCCAACTTGTCCCGGAAGGCGGACAGCTCGGACGGCAACTTGAACGCCATGGTTCCATTATAGCTATTCCGTTGCAGTCGGTCCCGGGGCGTGAGAAATAGACCGACCGTGGATGCAGCCCCGTTGACGCTGGACCAGCTCAAGCTCGAAATCGGCGAGGTGGCGCTTCAGGTGCACCTGGCCGAAGAACGCAAGGACGAGCGGGACGTCGTGGCCATAGCCCACGCCGGCGTCGAACGGGTCTCGCAGCGATATCGGGCGCTCCTCGCCTCCCTGTCGCCGGCTGAGCAGATGGCCGCCGAGCGGCAGCTTGGCCGGCGCGTGGTGGACCTGCGGCGCATGGCGTCGATGCTGCCGAAGATGCCCGCGGCCTCCAGCGAGAGCACGCCCGACCGGGTGGCCGGCGGCGGCGCCCCCGGCGAGCGGCGCATCACGGGCGTGACCTGGTCGACGCCCGGACGCGCGGCCCCGTCGACCAGCGTGAGGGTCGGCGGCGACGTCGAGTCCTGGTGCGGCCGGTGCGCCGAGCTGACCACCCACAGCATCGTCGCCATGGTGGGCGACGAGCCCAAGCAGGTCCTCTGTCAGGTGTGCGGCTCGCGCCACAGCCATCGGACGGCTTCGGCCCGCAAGGCCGCGGCGCCCGCGACCGGCCAAGCCACCACGACGGAAGAGCGCGCCCGCCCCGCCGACCCCGAAGCTCGCAAGCGCGCCGCCGAGCTGCGCGCGCTGGGCGCCGAGGTGGCCGCCGCCGAACAGGTTCGGCCGTTCGACCCGCGCGAGCGCTACAAGGCGGGCGAGATCATCTCTCACCCCGAGTTCGGCCGCGGCAAGATCGAGAACGTGCTGCGCTCGAGCCTGCTGGTTCGATTCCCGAACGGCGGGCTCAAGTCCGTCATGCTGATGTAGGCGGCCGCGGTCCGGCGCCGGGTCAGCCCATGGCGTCGAGCTCTTCCAAAAACCGCTTGAGCAGGCCGTCGACCATGAGGTTGCGGCTGGCGCCGTCGTAACGGCCGGCGCGGTAGCCGCCCTGGATCTCTTCGAAGCGCGTCCGCGTGTCGGCGATCAGCGTGCGGCAGGAGCCGACCTTGGTGGTGATCTCCTTGCGGTTCTTCAACACGTAACCGCCCAGCGACATGGCGGCGGCGCCGGTCAGGATGATGCCGAGCGGCCCGGACAGCGCATAGCGCAGCCCCACCCGCAGCGCGACCACGCCCGCGGCGCCCAGCGCGGCCCGCTTCAGCCCGCTGCCGTCGCGAATCGACTCGGCCGCCATCGAGGTCACCTGTCCGGATGCCATCACCAGCGCGATGAACGTCCCGCGCCGGCTCTTCCAGCCGCGATCGTAATAATCGCGGATCGCCTGCTTGAGAAAGGCGTCGTAGTCGTCGAACACCTCGGGGCCCAGCTCTGTCTTGGTCTTCCCGTCCGCCTCGGTCGCCATGGCTGGATCGTACCACGCCCGTGGAGGACACTAACGCGATGAACTCGGCGATGGTCGCGGTGATGGTCGCCGCCGCCACCCTGCCCGGCCGCCCCGCTTCTGCCCGGACCACGCACGAGCGCGCCGACGGCGCCGCGGCCGCCCTGCGCACCGGACACTACCCGGAGGCGCTGCGCCTGGCCCACGCCCGCCTGGCCCGCGCCCCCGAAGACCGCGCCGCCCTGCTGGTCGCGGCCCGCGCCGAGCTGGCGCTGGGCCGGATCGCGGACGCGCGCCAGCGCCTGGAATCGGCGGCCGCCGCGCACCCCGGCGACCTTCCGGTCCGCGACGCGCTGATGCGGCTCTACGAATCGGTCAGCGACCGGCCGGCGCTGGCGCCGTTGCTGGACGCCAGCTACGCCGACTGGAACGGCGGCCAGGTGGATCGCGGCCGCGCCGACGATCTGCTGGCCATCGCCACGGCCGCCCGCCTGGACGACAACTGGAAGGACGCCAACCAGGTCCTGCGCGACGCCGTCCGCGCCGACCCGCGCGCGGTGGCCGCCAACCTGGACTGGGGGCTGCTGCTGCTGGCCAAGCACAACGCCACCGACGCGGAGGCCGCGTTCCGCCAGGTGCTGGAGATCGATCCCGACAACCCGGACGCCCACGTGGGCCTGGCGCGCGCCGCGGTCGACGACCGATACGACGCCGCGGCGGCCCGCGCCCAGATCGCCGCCGCGCTGGCCGTCAACCCCGTCCACGCCGGGGCGCTGGCGCTGCGGGCCGAGCTGGCCCTGGACGCCGAGGACTACCCGGCGGCCCGCGCCGACGTGGCCGCCATCCGCCGCGTGAACCCCAGCGACCGCGGCGCCTTTCGCGTCGAAGCGGCGGCCGCCCGGCTGCTGGACGACGCCGCCGGTTACGCGCGCGCCCGCGACGGCGACCTGGCGGTCCACCCGCGCGACGGCGAGCTCTTCGCCTTCGTCGCCGACGCGCTGGCTCGCCAGCGACGGTACGAAGACGCGCGCGACGTCGCGGCCGAAGGCGTGGCGGTGGACGCCGCCAACGCCGCCTGCCTGTCGGCCCTCGGGACCAGCCAGCTCCGCCTGGGCGACGAGGAGGCCGGACTGGCGTCGCTGCGGCGCGCCTGGAAGCGCGATCCCTACGACCAGCGCACCTACAATCTCCTCAACCTTTACGAGAAGGTGATCCCGGCCGGCTACGTGACGGTGTCGACTGGCCGCTTGCGCTTCCGCGTCCCGCGCGAGGCGCGGCTGGCCGTCGAGCAGGTGGTCGGACCATTTTTGGAGGCGCGCTACCGCGACGACGTGGCCCGCTATGGCTTCGAACCGCGCGGGCCGATCACGTTCGAGCTGTTCGCCGACCCGCGCCAGTTCGCGGTCCGGACGACCGGCCTGCCCACCATCGGCGTCTCCGCCGTCTGCTTCGGCCGCGTGATCACGTCCGAGTCGCCGACCAACCACGCCTTCAACTGGGGCATGGTGCTGACCCACGAACTGGCGCACGTGTTCGCGATCGAGCTGTCGCGCTCGCGCGTGCCGCGCTGGTTCACCGAGGGGCTGTCCGAGGTCGAGGCGGCGCGCGTGCGCCCCGAGTGGGCCCGCCACGACGACGCGTCGCTTTACGGCGCCTGGCGCCGCGGCGAGATCCCGAGCCTGGCGGATCTGTCGGACGCGTTCGTGGGCGCGCACACCGGCGAGCAGGGGAACCGCGCCTACGCGCTGGCCGCCGAGGCGGTCAGCTTCCTCGAGCGGCGGTTCGGGTTCGGGGCGGTGCGCGCCGCGCTGGTGGCCTACGGCCGCGGCCAGCGCGGCGCGGGCGTGCTCGAGCGGCTGGCGAGCTTGCCGATCGCCGAGCTGGATCGCGCTTTCCGGAACGACCTGGCCCACCGGCTCGAGCGGTTCGCCGGTCAATACCTGCCGACCGAATGGCTGGGACCGGACGTGGCGGCCGACTCGGCGGCGGCCCGCGGCATCGCGGCGGCGGCGCGGAGCGACTTGCCGGCGGCGGTGGCGGCGCTGGCCCGGGCGCGGGCCCACCCCCACCCGGGGCACGGCGAGCAGGCGGCCACGCTGTTCCTGGCCGGCGAGGTCGCGCTGGCCCGCCGCGACGCCGGCGCCGCCGTGGCCGCCTTCCAGGGCCTGCTGGGCATGCCGTCGCGCGACGGGTACGACGTGCAGGTGCGGCTGGCGCTGGCGGCCATCCACCTCCAGGACCGGGCCGCCGCCGAGGCGCACCTGCGGCGCGCGCTGGCGTTCGATCCCGGGCGGGTCGAGCCGCACGCGCTCTTCGCCGAGCTCCTCGGGAACGAGCAGCGGGTCGACGATCAGCTGGCCGAACTGGAGGCGGCGCTGCGCCTGGATCCGCACAACGATCGGGTGGCCAAGCAGGTGGTGTTCGCGGAGGCGCGGCGCGGGCACAGCGCGCGGGTGGTGGAATTCGCGCCCATCGCCACCTTCATCGACCCGGCCAGCCCGGATCTGTACGCGACGCTAGGCCGGGCCCTGGCCGCGACGGGCAAGCGCGCCGAGGCCGCCGCCGCCTTCGAACGCGCGCTGGTCTTCCAGGCCAGCGACGCCGTCGCGCTGCATCTGCAGCTGGCCGCGCTCTACGACGGCCTGGGCGAGCGGACCCGCGCTGCCGCCCACCGCGCCGCCGCCCGTCGCTGATCGCATCGGAAACCGGAGCGTGAACGTGGTGCCGGCGCCGGGCGCGCTGTCGACCTCGATGGTCCCGCCGTGGTCGACCACGATCTGCTGCACGAGGGCCAGCCCGAGGCCGGTGCCTTGCGCCTTGGTCGAGAAGAACGGGTCGAAGATCTTGGTCAAGTCGCCGGGCGCGATCCCGGCCCCCGAGTCGGTGACCGTCAACACCAGCCGGTCGCCGGCCGCCGAGGCGGCGATCGACAGGCGCTTGGGTGAGGCGCCGGCCAGCGCCTCGCGCGCGTTGCGAATCAGGTTGATGAGCGCCTGCCGGAGCTGCCCCTCGTCGGCCATCAGTTCGGGCAGGCCGGGCGGGACGTCGACGCGCAGCTCGATGCCGGCCTGCACCAGCTCGCCCCGCGCCAGCTCGACGACCGAGGCGATGAGCGCCCCCAGGTCCTCGCGCTCCAGTTTGGGCCGCGGCAGCCGCGCGAAGCGCAGGTAGGTCTCGGTGATCTCCGCCAGGCGGTCCACCTCGCCGATGATCGAGGCCACCAGCCGGCGCGCCTCGTCGGCCTGCCCCGGCAGCTCGTCGCCCAGCAGCTCGGCGTTGAGCCCGATCGACGACAGGGGGTTGCGCACCTCGTGCGCGATCTGGGCGGCCATCCGGCCGACGGTGGCCAGCCGCTCGGAGCGGATCAGCCGCTGCTCGCGCTCCTGGATGGCGTCGGCCATGGCGTCGAACTCGCGCGCCAGATCGCCGATCTCGTCGCGCGATTTCACGCCGGTGCGCTGGGCGTAATCGCCGCCGGCCAGCTGCCGGGCGCGCCGCCGGAGCACCCCCAGCGGGCGCAGCGTCCGCCAGGTGAAGAAGAACATGCCGAGAGCCACGGCCAGACCGGCGGCCCCGATCAAGATCGCCAGCGACAGCGCCGTCTCCTCGTCGTCCGACAGGCGCTGGGCGATCTGGCCGCTCGCCCCGCGCAGGGGCTGCCGCATGCGGTTGAGCCCGTGCACCAGGTTCGCGAAGTGGCTCTCGAACTCGGAGCGGGCCCGGGAATCGCTGGCCACGGCGGGGGCGCCCAGCTCCAGGGCCACGCCGTCGACCTGCCGCCCCAGCGCGCCGATCTGGCGGCGGCGGACCTCGAAGTCCACCCGTCGGGTCGAGCCCGGCTCTTTATCAAGGTAGCGGTCGATGGTCCCGACCGCGTCGTCGACGTGCTTGCGCGCCGTGCGCAGCGCCAGCGGCAGGTTGGGGTCCAGGCGCCCGGCCCCTCGCCCCAGCGAAGGCACGAAATCGTTCAGCGACTTCCAGGCGGCGTCCACGGCCCCCTGCAGTTCGAGGTAGGCCTCGTTGGCGACGACGCCCTGACGCGCGCGCCGGACGGACAGGACGGTGAAGGTGGCGTTGCCGGCGAAGGCCAGCAGGAGCACCCCGAACGCGAGCCCGACCTTTCCGAAAACCCCGAGCCGCATCGCGCTTTGACGCTAACACGGCGCGGTCCCGACCGCCCGGCGCGGCCGGCCAAAACGGCGAACCGTGGCCGGGCTCATTGACAGCGCGTAAGGGTGCGGAAAAAATGGCGTCCGCATGGCATTCCGGCGCCTCGGGCCTCTCCTCTTTGTGTTGGCGGTGTTTTCGCCCTTACGAGCCGCCGCGGCCGAGGGTGAGGCCACGCCCGCCGCGGTGCTCGGGATCGAGCCGCTCGACGGCGTCCCGGACGCCCTGGCCGCGGAGGCCACGGACGCCCTGCGGCAACGGGTGGCGGCCAACCACGACTACAAGCTGCTTCAGGGCAAAGACCTGGTCGAGGTGAAGCTGGTCTTCGCCTGCCAGGACGAGGCGCCGGCCTGCCTGTCGCAGGCGGGCAAGAGCCTGGACGCCGCCAAGCTGATCTACGGCAACATCAAGAAGGCCGAGGGGGGCGACTTTCAAATCACCCTGAAGCTGCTGGACGTGAATCGGGCGGTCGTCGAAAGCTTCGTCACGGACGCCATCCCGAAGGGGCGGACCGACGCGAGCTCGCTCCGCCAGCAAGCGTCCGGCTGGCTGGCCAAGCTGAGCGGCAAGGAGAACGGCTCGATCAGCATCCGCGCGAACTTCGCCGGCGCCGCCGTCAGCCTGGACGGGACGCGCGTGGGCGTCACCGGCAGCTCGCCGGTGGTGGTTTCGGACATCGCGCCCGGCCCGCACGAGGTGGCGGTCGAGAAGAGCGGCTACACGACCACCAAGCAGGAATTCACGCTGGCGGCCGGCCAGAGCCTGCCGCTGACCCTGGACCTGAGTCCGGTGTCGGTCGACATCCCGCGGCCGGCGCGCTCCAGCCAGCGCAGCGCGCCCCTGGGGCGCGAGCCGGCCGAAGAGACCGGCGACCACACCCTCAGCCGGGTCGGATTCTGGGTGGCGGTGGTGGGCACGCTGGGCTCCGCGGCGGCGGCGGCCAAGTTCGGGGTGGACGTCCACGACGTCAATCAACAGCTGGATCAATACCGGCGCTTCACCTGCAACACCTCGCCCACCGGCCTGTGCGACGGCAAGGGGCAAAACGCGCAGCCGCTGACCGCCGACCAGCAACGAACGGTCACCAGCAAGACCGACCAGGGGAACCGGGACGAGACGCTGCAGTGGGTGTTCGTCGGCGTCGGCGGCGCGTTCGCGGTGGCGGGCGGCTACCTGCTGTACAAGGGTTATCTGTCGGGCGACGGCGGGACCAGCAGTGCGTCGAATCACGGTCTGCGCATCTTCCCTACAGCCAGCGCCTCCGCGGCGGGCGTCCTCGCCGAGTTCGATTTTTAGTTCCCTTCGTTTTAAAATCCGACTCTGAGTGCGTCTAGCCCCTTGAGAGCGACGTGGTGACCGCGACGGCCAGCTTGGTGAACCAGACCATCGGGAATTACCGGGTCCTGAGTCTGCTGGGCGAAGGCGGGATGGGCGTCGTCTACCTGGCGCAGCACCCGGTCATCGGACGCAAGGTCGCCATCAAGCTGCTGCACGCGGTGCTGGCGCGCGACGCCGACATCGTGTCGCGATTCTTCAACGAGGCGCGCGCCATTCACATGATCGCCCACGAGAACATCGTGGAGATCCTGGACTTCGGTCAGACCGCCGACGGCCAGCCGTACTTCATCATGGAATACCTGGAGGGCGAGGCGCTGATCGAGGCGGTCAGCCGCGGCCCCATGCCCGTCGACCAGGTCGAGGCGATCGGCCTGCAGATGTGCCGCGCCCTGGCGGCGGCGCACGCCAAGGGAATCGTTCACCGCGATCTCAAGCCCCACAATGTCCAGCTCTGCCACAAGGCGGACGGCGCGCTGCAAGTGAAGATCCTCGACTTCGGCGTGGCGAAGATTTTGGCGTCGCCGGACGGCGCGCAGTCCGTCAAGACGCGGACCGGCTCGTTGATGGGAACGCCGCTCTACATGTCGCCCGAGCAGTGCAAGGGCGCCGGCGTGCTGGATCACCGGACGGACATCTACTCGCTGGGCGTGATGCTGTTCGAGATGATCGCCGGGCGGCCGCCCTTCACCGCCGAGGGTGTCGGCGAGCTGTTCGCGAAGCACATGCTGGAGCAGCCGCCCTCGCTGTTGCACTTCGCGCCGGAGACGCCGCCCTACCTGGCGGCCGCGGTCATGAAGTCGCTCGCCAAGGAACCGGCCGAGCGGTTCCAGAGCATGGAAGAATTTCAAAAGGCGATCACCGGCGAGGTGAAGCTGCCGATGTCCGCCGTGCCGATGGGCGCCGGCGCCACGCAGATCGCGCCCGCGCGCCCGACCTCGGCGCGCGCCGCGACCACGCTATCCTCGGCCACCTCCGAGATGGACGGTTCGGCCGTAGGGCCGCGCACGCGCAAGCTGGCCGCGATCGCCGGCGCGGCGGTGGTGGCGGCCGTGCTGATCGTGCTGCTCATTCCGAAGAAGCACCCGCCCGCGCCCCAACCGACGGTGACGGCGCCCTCGGCCGCCGTCGAGACGCCCCCTGCACCGCCGCCGGCTCCCGAAGCGCCGGCCAAGGTCACCATCCGGTTCGAGACCGATCCGCCCGGCGCGCACGTGATCGACGAGAGCGACGGCAAGGATCTGGGCAAGGCGCCGTTCGAGGTCCAACTGGACAAAGGGAATGACCCGGCCAAGTACACGCTGCGCTTGGCCGGTTACCGTGACGTGCCGCTCAGCGCGGCGCCGACCGCCGACCGCACGATGCACGTCGTGCTGGACAAGATCGCCGCCCCCGCGCCGTCCGCCGCCGACCGCCGCCGCCCCGCCCGTCACGCGTCCCATCGCCGCAGCGTCATCGACGAGGACGGCCTGGCCACCCCCTCGTTCTAGCCGCGATGCCGTTCACTTTTGCGGTCCGCTCGACCGAACTGCGTTCGCTCTAGCCGCGCCGTTGGTGGCCACCGGGAGGCGAACTTTGGGACGCGTTCCTGCCAAGCACGGTTTGGTCGGCGCGCCCGGCTCCGCTCGGCTCCCGGGTGGGGCGGCGGGCTCGTGTGGTGCTTGGCCGTGGCCACGGCATCCGGCCTCCGCCGCTCGAGCACGCTGAAGCCCACAGAGCCGCCGGGCGGCTGGGCGCCCTACCCGGGCTCGTCAGTCTTGCGGATCGTCGTCGAGCCGGGCGGGAGCAGGCGCGGTGCGCTTCTGGCGGAGCGCCAGCAGGTCGAGGAAGCGCTCGGGCGCGAGCTGGACCCGGCTGCGGCTCTCGAGGTAGCGGCGGCGTTCCAGCGCGAAGATGCCGCCCGCCGCGACGCCGCCGCCCGCCAGCGCGAACAGATCGTAGACGGCCGAGCCGGGGACCATCAGCGCCCCCCCCACGCCGAACAGCAGGAACGCCATGGCCGTCCGCATCCCCATCTGGCCGAACCGTTCGCGCCGCATCTCGGACAGATCGATGTTGAACGTGACGGCGGTCTGCCTCCCGTCGTCGCCCTCCGGCGACAAGATGGTCTCGACCCGCGTGACCAGCGCGAAGGCGTATCGCTTCGAAAAATCCAGCGACCGCACCAGGCCGGGCCACAGCCCCTGCGCCCGCTCCCACTCGACCCGGTCGCCGTGGTGGCGGCGGACGGTCATGAGCTGCTCGCGCAAGAAGCGATCGACGGCGCGGCGGACGCTCTCGATGGGGGCGGCCACCACTCGGCTGACCACCACCCGGCTGGCCCCGAGCGCGCGGGTGAGCGCCCCCCCCCCCTCGGGATCGAGGGGCGCGCCCCGCCGCATCTCGGCCAGAGCCTGCTCGACCGCGTCCTTGGGGAGCCCGGCCTCTTCGCCCAACCGGACCAGCTCCGTCACGCTCAACGCTTCGGCGCTGGTGGAATCTGAGGGGCTCGAGGACGCGGTGTCGATCTCAGCCGCGCGGCGCAGGACGAAGTCGACCTCTCTGCGCGTGAGCTTATCGGACACGACACTCGATTATAGCCGCAAGGACGGGCCCGTGCCGGCCGATCCTGCGGCCGGCGCGGCCGGACGCGAAACGCGAATCGAACCGGCCCTCGGACGCCGGCCACGCGGCCGAAATCGCCGTCGGGCCGACCGGCCGGCGCAAGCCCGGGCGCGGCGACCGGCCGGCTCGCGTGCCGCCGTCGGCCAGCCGCCGCCCTGGACCGACGCGCCGGCGAACAGGCGCCAGCCCCGTGACGCGAACCGGTGAGCGGCGGCGCCCGAACCCGAGCAGCCGCCGGTGGCAGCCCGCGCTCGCGTCAGGTCCGCAGCAAGATCCCCAGCAGGACCACCGACAGCGCACCCCAGGCCGCGCTGCCGAGGACCCACCAGGCGGCGCGGCGGCGCGCCAGGCGGGCCAACACCCGAAGGCCCAGCGCCACGTCGACCGTCGACAACAACACCAGCCCGGTCATCCAGGTGATGTTGGTCTGGGTGTGCCGGTCGGGGGAGCGCGCGTAGGCCAGCGCGCCGATCAGGAACACCGAGCCCAGCAGCACCTGCGTGATGGCCCGCTTGCGCGCCCGCCCGCGGAGCTGCGCGGCGCGGACCTGCCGCAGTCCGGGTCGCGGCGGGGGCGGCGGAGCCATCGGTCTAGTATGGCATCGTGACGCCCGTCTGAAGCACGTGGGCGTTCCCGAAGCTGTCGCTCTGCATGTAGTAGCCATACGAGATCTCGAAGGTCGCCGCCGAGAACCAGCGGAAGAACGGGACCTCGCGCCAGCGCTCGGCCTCCCAGAGCAGCTTCACCTCCGGGTATTCGGTGTGGATGCCGCCCAGCTTGGGGTCGTTGCTGTAATAGGGCGGCCCCAGCGAGGTCATCGTCCCGATCGGGGCCGTGGCCAGGGGAAAGCAAGTCGAGCTGGCGTTGCTGCTGCACCAGAAGTCGGCGTGGTTCTGGAAATACTGCCGGTACGTCAGCCGGACCTCCGTCGAGCGCGACAGCTTTTGATAGATCCGCCCCTCGATGGTGTGGGCGCGGATGGCCCAGGGGTCGGCCGGGATCTGCGCCGTCCCAGGAAAGAGATCCCAATAGAACCGGTAGTGAAGCTGCACGCCGGTCGCCGACGACGGGAAGTAATAGGCGATCCGGCCGGCCACCGCGTTCCGCAGGCGTCGATCGGGCGGGTTCTCGTAGCCCAGGTTCGCGACGGTTCGGTAGAGGTTCCCCTGAAAGCCGTCCAGATAGGCCAGCTCTCCGTCGATCTGTGCGATGGCCACCGGCGACAGCACCTGCGTGTACGCCAGCCCGGCGAAGTAGCTGTCCAGGGTGCAGTCGATGCTGGGCGGCGAGGCGCACTTGGGCGTCCGCCCGCGCGCCGACATCGTGTCCAGCGAGATCCCGGCCGAGAGAGTCACCGTGGCGGTGTCGCCCCAGAACCGCCCCGCCAGCGAGCCGCCCAGCCCGTGCGACCAGTAGTCGGACTCGGCGCTGTAGCGATAGCCCAGCGTGGCGCGCGTCCGCTCCCAGTTCTTGCCGACGGCCAGTCCGACCTCGTCGCGGATCTCGGTGAAGATCTGGTCGACGGTGGTGCCGGCGGCCGCCGACGCGGAGGTGATCGCGTCGACCAGGTAGCGCGCGTCGACGTCGAAGCCGTGCGGCAGGTCCTTCTGAATGTCGACCACCGGCTGGATCACGCGCGTCGAGGGCTCGCGGTAATACGCGCCGCGGATCGTGATCTGGTCGGCGCCACGCGCGGCCGGGGCGCCGGCGAGGAGGCCCAGCGCCGCCGCCAGCGGAAGAGCGCTGCGCTTCAATTGCAGCCGCACCCGCCGCCGGGCTGTCCGAAGCCGAGGTCGGCGCCTTCGCGCGCGCCCAGCCAGTGCTGTCGGAAATGATCCTCCATCGGATCGGCGTCGAACCGCAGGGCCCGCTTGGCCAGGTGCTCGCGCTGCCAGGGCTGAACGGGCGGCGCATGCGCGCATCCGGCGGCGGCCGCCAGCGCCAGCGCCGCGACCAGCCAGCCGCGCCACGAAGCCGTGTGAGCCATGGCGGCTTTTTATCACGCTAAGATGCGCGCGTGGCAGTCGACCCGACGTATCTGGTCCTCGACATCGAGACCATTCCAGATCGCGAGCTCTGGCAACCGCCCGAACCCGAGATCAAGGCGGCCACCGTGGAGGGATTGCCCCCCCCCGGCGGGGACCGCCCCGCACGGCAAAGGCGAATTCCGCCCGCGCGGGTCCGGCGCCTCCGACCGCCCCTTCCCGCCGCTCTACGCGTGCCGGCCCATCGTGCTGGGGGTGATGTGGCTGGACTCCAACCTGGCGGTCAAGCGGATCGGAACCATCGGCGACAGCCAGGACGAAGCCAAGATGATGGCCGACTTCGCCGACTTCATGACCAAATGGCGGCCGCTGGTCGTCACCTGGAACGGGCGCAGCTTCGACATGCCGGTGCTGGCCCTGCGCGCCTTGCGCGCCGGAGCCGACTTTCGCTGGTACTACCGGGGCGAGGGGTACCGCTACCGGTTCAGCGAGGAAGGTCACCTGGACCTGTGCGACGTGCTGGCCGACCACGGCGCCGCCAAGATGACCTCGCTGGACGGCGCCTCACGCGCGATCGGCCTTCCCGGCAAGGACGGCGTGGACGGCAGCCAGGTCGAGGGGCTGTTCGAGGCCGGGCAGATCGACGCGCTCCGAAAGTATTGCCTGTCGGACGTGGCGCAGACCGCGTTCGTGTACCTGCGCTATCGACTGGTGGCCGGCGACTTCGATCGGGCCGGCTACCAGCAGGCCGCGGCCGGGTTGCTGGCCGCGCTGGAAGCCGACGGGCGGTTCGAGCGCCTGCTGGCCGGGATCGATCGCCGCCGGCTGCTGCTGAGTGACTGACTTCGGCCGGTTGTCGCCGCTTCCGCGCGCGTTCTACCAGCGCCCCACGCTGCCGGTCGCGCGCGAGCTCCTGGGCAAGCTGCTGGTGCGGCGCGGGCCGGACGACCGCCCGCTGCGCGTGGCCCGGCTGGTCGAGGTCGAAGCCTATCTGGGCGAGCGCGACGCCGCCTCGCACGCGCGCCGTGGCCCGACGCCGCGCGCCGCGATCATGTTCGGGCCGCCGGGCTTCCTCTACGTCTACCTCATCTACGGGATGCACCACTGCATGAACGTCGTCACCGAGACCGACGGCGTGGCCGGCGCCGTGCTGCTGCGGGCGGCCGAGCCGCTGCTGGGCTTCGACGGGATGAAGCGGCCGCTGACCGGCCCCGGCAAGCTCTGCGCCGGGCTGGACATCACGCGCGCGAACAACGGGCAGGACCTGGTGGCGGGCGGCGACTTCTTCCTGGCCGACGACGGTTCGCGCCCACCCAAGCGCGCGCGATCGACGCGGGTGGGCGTCGAGTATGCCGGCGCCTGGGCGCAGCGGTTGTTGCGCTTCTACGTTCCCGGCAACCCCTACGTCAGCCGCCCCTGACGGGCGCGGACCTCGCGCTCGATGGACGCGAACATGGCCGGAATCGACGCCGACACCAGCCCGTCGGTCACCTTGCGCAGGACAAAGCCGGGCACCGGCGCCTTGATGTCCAGCGCCACCCGGTAGGTCACCGCGGTCCCGTCTCCCTCGGCGACCAGCCGCCAGCCCCCCACGGAGTCGGTCACGATCTCGCCCTCGACGAAGGTCCAATCCAGGCTGTGGGCCGCGGGATCGCAGGTCATGTCCAGGACGTAGCGGACCGGCAGCACGATCTGCAGCCTAAATTCGACCCGGACCGTCCCGCCGGCGACGGGCGCCGCGCCGCCGCTCAGCACCCGGACCGACTTCATCTCGGGGAAGAGCCGCGGGTACGCGCCGAAGTCGGTCACGACCGCGTAGACGTCGGCGGGCGCGGCCCGCGCGATGAGGTGGCGTTTCTCGACGGGCGTGCGTCCGCTGCTCATGCCGCCGATTTCAACACGACGGCTGCCCGAGGCCAAACCGCGGCCGCCCGGCGGGCGCGATTGACGCGCCCGACGGTGACGCTTAACGTCCCGGCCGATGCCTCGCCCCTTCGCGCCTCCCGGAACGCGCACCAACTTCGTCGGCGACCGGCCGGTGCGCCTCGAGCACGCGCGGCTGGACTGGGACCTGGATCTGACGAACCGGCGGCTGGCCGGCCTGGCGACCCTGACGGTGGTGGTCCGGCGCGACCGGCTGGCCACCATCGCCTTCGACGCCGTCGAACTGGACGTGCAAGAGGTGTCGCTGGCGGGGCGGCCGGCCGGGTTCGACAACGACGGCGAAAAGCTGCGCATCGCGCTGCCCGAGCCGGCGCGGGAGGGCGATCGCCTGGACGTCGCCATCCGCTACGCCTGCCGGCCCCGCCGCGGGCTCTACTTCGTGGGACCCGACGCGGAACATCCGGATCGGCCGCTGCAGGCCTGGACGCAGGGGCAGGACGACGACGCGCGCTGCTTTTGGCCCTGCCTGGACCAGCCGATCGAGAAGTTCACGACCGAGGTGATCTGCACGGCGCCGGCCGGCCTGTTCGTGCTGTCGAACGGCACCCTGCGCGAGCGCAGCGACCTGCAGGACGGGCGCCGCACGCGCTGGCATTACACGCTGGACCTGCCCCAGCCGGCCTATTTGCTGACGCTGGTGGCCGGCCCGTTCGCCGAGCTGCGCGATCGCGCGCCGCAGACCGGCGTCGACGTCTACGCCTTCGTGCCGCCCGGCCGCGAGGAGGACGGGCGCCGCAGCTTCGCGCGCACCGGCGCGATGATCGATCACTTCTCGGAAAAGATCGGCGTCCCCTACCCGCACGCGCGTTACAGCCAGATCACGGTGCCGGAGTTCATCTTCGGCGGCATGGAGAACACCACCGCCACGACCCTGACCGACCTGGTGCTGCTGGACGAGCGCGCCGCGCTGGACCACGACATCGACGGGCTGGTCTCGCACGAGCTGGCGCACCAGTGGTGGGGCGACCTCGTCACCTGCCGCGAGTGGTCGGAGGGCTGGCTGAACGAGGGGTTCGCGACCTACTTCGAGTACGTCTGGCGCGAGCAGGCCAAGGGGCGCGACGAGGCCGACCACGAGCTGCTGGCCGACACGGACGGTTACTTCACCGAGGCCGGCAAGTACCAGCGGCCGGTGGTCTGCCGCCAGTACGACGAACCGATCCACCTGTTCGATTCTCACCTTTACGAAAAGGGGGGACGCGTGCTGCACATGCTGCGGCACGAGCTGGGCGAGGCCGGGTTCTGGCGGGCCCTGCGTCACTACGCCCGCAAGCACGCGCGCGGGTCGGTCGAGACGCGCGACCTGGCGCGCGCCGTCGAGGACGCCACCGGCCGCAGCGTGGAGGCCTTCCTGGACCGCTGGATCGCCCGCCCCGGCCATCCCGAGCTCGAAGGCGACTGGCGCTGGGACGAAGAGCGCAAGGTCGGCACGCTGGCGCTGGCGCAAAAGCAGGCGGTCACGCCGGAGGCGCCGCTGTTCGAGCTTCAGGCGACGGTCCGGTTCGAGGTGGACGGCCGCACGCACGACGTCCGGGTGGCCATCCGAGACGCGCGCCACGACTTCGAGATCCCGCTGCCGGTCCGGCCGACGCAGGTGATCTTCGATCCCGGTGACGTGGTCTTGAAGTCGATCAAGCTGGCCAAGAGCGGCGCGCTGTGGCGCCGCCAGCTGGCGGCGGCCGAGCTGGGGATCGATCGCGTGCTGGCCGCGCGCGCCCTCGCCGACCAGCCGGATCCGGCCAACGTCGCCGCCTTGAAGGACGCGCTGGCCGACGATCGCTTCTGGGGCGTTCGGGCGGCGGCCGCGCGGGCGCTGGGCAAGACGCGGCGGACCGACGCGCGCGACCTGCTCATCGCCGCGCTCCGCGACCCCGAGCCGCGGGTGCGGCGGGGCGTGGCGGCCGGCCTGGGCCAGTACGCCGGCGACGACACGGCGGGGCGCGCGCTGTCCGAACGCCTGGAGGCCGGCGAGCCGAGCGTGTTCGTCGAAGCCGAGCTGGCCGTGTCACTGGGCAAGACCCGCTCGCCGGAAGCGCTGGCGGTGCTGCCGCGCCTGGTCGACCGGCCGTCGTACATGGACCTGGTGGCGACCCGCGCCATCGAAGGGTTGGGCCAGACCGGCGACGAGCGGGCGCTGCCGCTCATCCGCGAGGCCTGGCGCCCGGGCGCCGGCTGGAGTGCGCGGCGGGCGGTGGTGGGAGCGCTGGCCGAGCTGGCCCGCGGCACCGCCCTGGCCCGGGCGGCGCGCGAGGCGATCGAGCTGCGCTTCGCGGACCGCGATTTCCGCGTGCGCGGCGAGGCCGCCACGGCGCTGGGGCGCCTGGGGCTGACGGACGCGCTGCCGGCGCTGCGGGTGGCCCTGGCGGGTGAGCTGGACGGACGGGCCCGGCGTCGCATGCGGGACGCCATCCGCGACATCGAGGAGGCGACCCGCCCGGCCGAGGAGACCCGGCGCCTGCACGACGAGGTCGACCGGCTGCGGGGCGAGACCGCTTCGCTGCGCGAGCGGCTGGACCGGCTGGAAGCGCGCCTCGCCACCACGCCGCCGGCGCCGGTGCCCAAGTCGAAGCGCCCGCGCCCGACCACGCGCCGCGGGGCCCGCACCCTGCGCCCCACGCGGCGGTGACCGCCAGGCCAGCCAGCGCAGCGTGCCCCCCTGCGGCGCCGCGAGGACGCCGTCCGCCGGAGCCCGATCGCAGGGCCCGACAAGGCCGGCCGTGCCGGATCAAAGTCGATCGCCGCGGGCGCCGCCGGCCCGCTTCGTTCAACTCTGGAGTTCTTTGACGATGTCCTCAGCCACCTGCCGCGCGCGGGCCAGCTCGGACTTGGGCATCGAGATGGCGCCCACCACCGGGTGGCCGCCGCCCCCGTAGCGCTCGCAGATCTTGTTGATCTCGTGGGTGCGCGGCACCTTCGACCAGGGGTTCGAGCCGATCGAGATCTTGGCGCGCGACGAGGCGGTCACGCCCACCGAGTAACGGGCCTCCGGAAAGAGGTAGTACGAGATGAACTTGTTGAACGGGCCGGTCTCGCGGTCGGCCAGGTCGAAGAACACGACGCCCCCGTCCAGGCGGGCCACGGCGCGAATGGTCTCGATGTTCTTCTGGTGCTGTTCGAGGAGCGGGCCGAGCGGACCGGCCACGTACGGCTCGGCGGCGATCTCCGCCAGCGGTCGGCTGACCAGATCGCCGATGAACCGCTCGGCCAGCGCCGGATCGCGGTTGTTCTCGATGAAGGTCATCAGGCGCAGCGCCGGCTCTTTCAGTTCGACGGCCATCTGGGCGTCCGGGAACAGCGCGCCGTCGATGATCTCGGCCCAGTGAATCAGCTCGGCCAGCGGCGCCGCGTCGAAGCCGAACTTGCTCGACACGGTGTCGGCCAGGAACTTCGTGCAGCTCTTGGCCTTGGGGTCGTAGAACTTCCGGCCGGTCGCGTCGGCCCGAAAGTGGTCCTCGTCGCCCGGCAACTGAAACGCCGACGCGTGGTGATCGAACCACCAGGTCAGCCGCGGATCCTGCGAGTAGCGGAAGTCGACGCAGGCGTTCTCGTCGCCGTCGAACCAATCCGACTGGAAGGGTTGCGCGTCGCCTTTGTGCTCGAGCGGACGGTAGGCGACGTCGAGCGGCCCTTTGGCGATGCGCTCGCGATAAAATCGGGTGAAGACGCCGGCGGAGCTGCAACCGTCGAAGCAATTGCCGTGGTAAAGGACCCGCAGCCGCATCTCGGCAAACTAACACGAACTTCTCCGCCCGTGCGCGCCGGCGGCTCCGCGGCGGCCTTCCGCGCGGCGGTCGGAGCGGATAGAGTTGTGCGCCCATGCCCGAGTTCCTCGTCGACCTGAAACGAACCCACGACTGCGGCGCGCTCCGCGCCACCGACGCCGGCCAGCGCGTCGTGCTCTTCGGATGGGTGGCCGCCCGCCGCGATCACGGCGGCTGCGTGTTCATCGATCTCCGAGACCGCGGCGGGACGACGCAGGTGGTGTTCGAGCCGCAGACCAGCGCCGACGCGCACCAGAAGGCCGGCGAGCTGCGCCGCGAGTACTGCATCGCCGTGGCCGGCACGGTCGCCGAGCGCGGCGGCCACAAGAACCCGAACATGGCCACCGGCGAGGTCGAGGTGAAGGCCGACACGCTGACGATCTTCTCGACCGCCGAGACGCCGCCCTTCGAACTGTCCGACGACATCAAGGCCGACGAGAGCATCCGCCTCAAGCACCGCTACCTGGACCTGCGGCGTCCCGCCCTGCAGCGCAACTTCATCGCCCGCTCGCAGATCTACCAGACCACCCGCCGCTACCTGGCCGACAACCGGTTCCTCGAGATCGAGACACCGTTCATGGTCAAGTACACGCCGGGGGGCGCGCGCAATTTCCTGGTGCCGTCGCGCCTCAACCCCGGTCAGTTCTACGCGCTGGCCGAATCGCCGCAGATCTTCAAGCAGCTCTTCATGGTGGCGGGCATGGACCGCTACTTCCAGATCGTCCGCTGCTTCCGCGACGAGGACCTGCGCCTCGACCGGCAGCCCGAGTTCACGCAGATCGACCTGGAGATGTCGTTCGTCACCGAGGCCGACGTGCAGAACGTCGTCGAGGGGTTGATGGCCGCGCTCTGGAAGGACGTCCTCGGCCTGGAGATCCCCCGCCCGTTCCCGCGCCTCACCTACGCGGACGCCACCGGCAAGTACGGAAGCGACAAGCCGGACCTGCGGTTCGAGCTGCCCCTCGTCGATTTGACCGACCTCGTGGGCCGGCACGACGGCGGCGGCGTGGGCCTCCTGCAGGCGGCGCTGAAGACGCCCGGCGGGGTGGTGAAGGGCTGGCGGCTGCCGGCCGCCCAGGCCAAGTCGCTGTCGCGCGCGGACCTCGACAAGCTCGAGGAGTTCGCCAAGGGCTTCGGCGCGCGCGGGCTGGCCCGCGCCCGCGTCGGCGAGGGAGGCGCCTGGGCGCAGAGCCCGATGAAGACCATGAGCGACGAGCTCCGCCGCGGGATCAACGAAGCCGCCGGCCTGGCCGAGGGCGATCTGCTGTTCCTGCAGTTCGGCGCCCGGAAGCTGGTGAACGCGGTGCTGGGCGGGCTGCGCCTGCACCTGGCGACCAAGCTGGACCTGATCCCGAAGAACGTCTGGAAGTTCTGCTGGATCACCGATTTCCCGCTGTTCGAGTCCAACGAAGAAGGCAAGCTGGTGGCCGCGCACCACCCGTTCACGTCGCCCAACCCGGACGACCTGGAACGGCTGGAGACCGACCCGGCGTCGGTCCGCGCGCGCGCGTACGACCTGGTGCTGAACGGCAGCGAGATCGCGGGCGGATCGATCCGGATCCACCGCTCGGACGTGCAGGCGCGCGTGTTTCGTGCGCTGGGCCTCTCGGACGAAGAGGCGCAGCTCAAGTTCGGCTTCCTGCTGGAGGCGTTCAAGTACGGCCCGCCGCCGCACGGGGGGATCGCCGCCGGCGTCGACCGACTGTCGATGCTCCTGTGCGGCGCGGACTCCCTGCGCGACGTCATCGCGTTCCCGAAGACGCAGAAGGGGACCGACCTCATGACCGACGCGCCCGGTCCGGTCACGCGGCGGCAGCTCGACGAGCTGCACATCGCGCTCAAGGAATGACCGCCGGCGCCGCGCCTGCCTCCAGCCCGGACCCACGCCCCTCGCTGCTGGCACGGCTGGCGGCCGAGCCGTTCGACGTCCTCGTCATCGGCGGCGGGGCCACGGGCGCCGGCATCGCGCGCGACGCCGCCCTGCGGGGCCTGCGGGTGGCGCTGATCGACGCCGGCGACTTCGCCGGCCAGACCTCCAGCCATTCGTCCAAGCTGATTCACGGGGGACTGCGCTACCTGCAGTACGGCGATCTGCCGCTGGTGTTCGAGGGGTTGCGCGAGCGGCGGCACTTCATGTCGACGGCGCCGCACCTCTGCCGGCCGATCGAGTTCATCTTCCCCGCCTACCGGGGCGAGTCGCCGGGACTGGCGGCGCTGGGCGCCGGCGTCACGCTGTACAACGCGCTGGCCCTGTGGCGGCCACCCGCGACCGGCCACCGTCTGGACGCCCATCGGCTCTACGGTCTGGCGCCCCATCTGCGCACGGCCGGCCTGGTGGGGGCGCAGGCCTACGTCGACTGCCAGACGGACGACGCCCGCCTGGTGCTGGAGAACGTGCTGGACGCGGGCGCGGCCGGAGCCGCCTGCGCCAGTTACGTCGCCGCCGCCGGCCTGCTGCGCGACCGACAGGGCCGCGCGCGCGGCGCGCACGCGATCGACGGCGAGACCGGCGCCGCGTTCGAAGTCCAAGCCCGGGTGGTGGTCAGCGCGACCGGCCCGTTCACCGACGGGTTCCTGGGCGGACCACGCCGGCTGCGCCCGACCCTGGGCGTGCACCGGTGCTGGACGCGGCGCGCGTGCCGCACGGCGGGCGCGCGCTGGTGCTGCGCACGCCGCAGGACAACCGGCTGTATTTCGTGCTGCCCGCCGGCGCGCGAACCATCGTCGGCACCACCGACACCGATTTCGCGCCGCCCGGCGAGCCGGACCGGCCACCTCGCCTGGGCGACGAGATCCGCGCCCGCGGCTCCGACGTCGGCTACCTGCTGGAAGCTCTGAACCACGCCTTTCCGTCGCTGAAGCTGGGGCCGGACGACGTGATCTCCACCTTCGCCGGCCTCCGCCCGCTCCTGTCCGGACGCGCGCAGACGCCCTCCGAGACCTCGCGCGAGCACACCATCTCGGCCCGCGCCGACGGGACGGTGGTGGTCGCCGGCGGCAAGCTGACCACGCTCCGCCGCATGGCCGAGGAGACGGTCGACCGCGTGGCCGACATCCTGCGCGCGGCCGGCCTGGAGCGGCGGTTGGCCCCCTGCACCACCAGCCACCGCCCGTTGCCGGGCGCCGATCGCGAAGCGCAGCTCCGCAGCCTGGCCCGCGGCGCCCTGGCCGCGCCGATCGATCCGGCGCTGCCTCACCTGTGGGCCGAGCTGGTGTACGCCGCGCGGTTCGAGCAGGCGCGGCGGCTCACCGACCTGCTGATCCGCCGCCTGCCCATCTTCCGCGACGCCGCCGATCAAGGGCTGGCCGCCGCCCCCGCGGCGGCGCGGCTGGCGGGCGCCGAGCTGGGGTGGTCAGCCGAGCGGACCGATCAGGAGCTGGCGCTCTACCGCGCGGCGGTGGCGGTTTCGCGGCGCTGGCGGGACGAGCCGATCAGAGGACCGTCATGACGCCGGCCAGCCCGCGCAGGCGCGCGCGCACCGCCTGCGCCTCGTGCGCGCTGACACAGCGGACGCGCAGGCGATGGCTGACGTACTTGCCGCCGCCCGACGCCTTCTGCTCGTGCGCCAGCGGCGCGCCGGCCGCGGTGGCCGCCGCCTCCAACACGGCCTTTTTGGTGGCGTCGTCGTTGCGCGCGATCACCGA
This sequence comes from Myxococcota bacterium, assembly GCA_025934105.1. Lineage (GTDB taxonomy): Bacteria > Myxococcota_A > Polyangia > Fen-1088 > Fen-1088 > JADGRB01. The sequence goes on from JAICYS010000020.1 coordinate 26,174, forward strand.
CAGCTCGAAGTCGCCCGGAAAGGCGTAACAAGCCTCGATGAGCTCGATCTCGTGCCGCGCGTCGGCGGCGGGCGGCTCGCGCTGGCTCAATTGACGACGGAGGCGACCTGCTGGCGGGCCGCGGTGCGCTCGAGATCGGCCGCCGCGCGCGCCGGCCCGAGAGGAAGGGGTTTGTCGGTTCGCAGGACCTGCACCGGCAGAACCAACCGCATCGACTGCGGCAACGGCTCGAAGAACCAGGTCGAGACCACGTCCGACATGCACTGCTCGACCGGACAATCCGCGCCGTACGTCGACCGCGCGATCCAGTGTTCGCGCATCTCACCGTCGCGCGACAGCGACACGCCGACTCCGACGTAGCCGGACCGCTGGCAGGAGATCGGCAGGACGTCGAAGCATTGGTGAAGCGAACGCGCCTGGGTCTGGGCTTCGCCCCGCAGCGCCTTTTCGATCTCCCAGGGCGTGGCGCCGGTCGGGATGGCGGAGTGCATGTCCGCCTCGCCGATCTTCGCGCCGACCGGAACCGCGCAGAAGATGCTGGCCAACGCCGCCATCTCCAGCGGCAACAAGGCGCGGCGCGCGAAGCGCCGAACCGAGCCCGGCGCGGCGGGCGGCGGCGGGCCGACGTCCGGCAGGTTGCGGAGCACGAAGGTCGCCGTGCCCGTCGAGATCTCGGCGCGGGCACCCGGCTCGAACGGCACCTCCACCATGCGGCCGCCGCCCGCAGCGGCGTCGCGCAACACGGCCTCGACCGGGATCGCCGCGCGATCTCCGTCGAGGCGGCCGGTGAATCCGGGCGCCAGGACCAGCCTGTAGGAGGTCCCCTCCCGGCGGACCAGGCGCATCGGCAGGGCCGTGAACGCGTCGTCGTCGATCGCGGCGCCCACGTGGTACGCGCGCGCGCGCCGCGCGGCCCGGTAGCCGGCCAGGGATGCCGCCCCCAACGTCACCAGCAGCCACAGGCCGAGGTAGGTGGGGACAAACAGCACGCGGTGCGCGATCAACAACGCCGCGGCGACGACCGACGCGGCCGCCGCCGACATCGCCGCGACCACGAAGAAGGCCGAGAGCCCGCTCCGCCACTCGCTCCGTCTGGAGAGCCGGCGGACCGACATCAGCTCTCCGTTCATCAGGTACGCGATTTCAATTCCCTGAGGCGTCGAGTGCTTCACTGATGACCTCGCGCGGCTAGCATAGCAGCTCGACGCGGCAAGCGAGCGGCCGAGCAGCTCGACCCCGCAAGCGAGCGGCCGACCTGAGGCGCAACGTGATGCGCCTGCAAAATTCCTTTCGCACCCTTCGCTTTCTTGGCGGCAGCGGCTCGCGGACGCGTCCGTGACGCCCCTGTCACGAGTCTCCGACGGAAACAGCGCACTTTCGGCCCGCAGCGCTGCGTCGCCGTCGCGCCGGCGGTGCGTAGATCGTTTCGCGCCGGCGCCGGCCGAAGCTATCCACAGGCCCTGTTTTCAATGAGTTAGCGGACCGCCGTCCCTGGCATGCGCCGTGCTAAAACGAGGCGCCGACCTTCTGGGAGGAGGGTTCTGATGGCCCAGGCCGTAACGCAAGCTACAACGATTACTTCCGTCAATCCGCCGGTCGCTCCGCCGGCGCCGGCGCCCAACCGTGAAAAGGCGCTGCAGATCCTGTCGAAGTCCATCTACAAGGAGCTTCGCGAGAACGGCTACGAGCCGAAGCAGATCGTGGCCCTCGCCAGCGAGATCATCAGCTTGGTGACGAGCGATCTCGACCTCGATTAAGGGACGCGAAGCGAGAGAATAGAGCGGGAGAATCGGCAGCTCGCCAGGTGCCGCTCCCGCTCTGATTTTTCTGGCTTTTGACGACCCCATCGAGCATTCTTCGCGCGCCCTGGACCGGGGCGCGCTTTTTTTTGTCCGCATGGCCACCAAGACGATCTCGGAGCTCGATATCGCCGGACGGCGGCTGTTCGTCCGCGTCGACTTCAACGTTCCCTTGACGCCCGACGGAAAGGTGTCCGACGACACCCGGATCCGCGAAAGCCTCCCGACCATCCGGTTCGCGATCGAAAAGGGGGCGCGGGTGATCCTGGCCTCGCACCTCGGCCGGCCGAAGGGCAAGCCGGACAAGAAGTTCTCGCTCGAGCCCGTGGCGGCCCGCCTGGCCGAGTTGCTGGACGCCGAGGTGACGCTGACCGACGAACCGGTCGGCGACGGCGCGCGCAAGGTGGTCAGCGATCTGCGCGCCGGCGCGGTGGCGCTGCTGGAGAACCTGCGCTTTTCGCCGCTGGAAGAGGCCAACGACGAGGGGTTCTCGCGCGCGCTGGCCAGCTACGCCGACATCTACGTGAACGATGCTTTCGGCAGCGCGCACCGCGCCCACGCTTCCACGGTGGGAATCACCAGGTTCCTGGCCAACAAGGGCATGGGCCTCTTGATGGAGCGCGAGGTGAAGTTTTTGGGCAAGCTGCTGGGCGAGGTCGAGCGGCCGTTCGTCGCCATCATCGGCGGCGCCAAGGTGTCGGACAAGATCGGCGTGCTCGACAACCTGCTGGGCCGGGTCGACCAGATGCTGGTCGGCGGTGCGATGGCGAACACCTTCCTCAAGGCCAAAGGCGGCCAGCTCGGTCGCTCGCTGGTCGAGGAAGACAAGCTGGCCCTGGCCCGCTCGTTCCTGCGCAAGGCCGAGGAGCGCGGCATCGACGTCCTCTTGCCGCGCGATGCGGTGGCGGCGGCCGGCATCAAGGCCGATTCGGTGCGCGTGGTCCAGTCCATGGCCATCCCCGAGGAGCTGGCGGCGCTGGACATCGGCCCCGAGACGGCGCGCGGCTTCGCCGACACCATCGCGCGAGCCAAGACCATCTTTTGGAACGGCCCGATGGGCGTGTTCGAGTCGGCGCCGTTCGCGGCGGGAACGCTGGCGATCGCGAAGGCCGTGGCCGCGGCGGCGGGCGCACTGTCCGTCGTGGGCGGCGGTGACTCGGTGGCCGCGGTCCAAAAGAGCGGACTGGCCGACAAGATCACGCACATCTCGACTGGCGGCGGCGCCTCGCTGGAGTTCCTCGAGGAGAAGAAGCTCCCCGGCCTGGCGGCGCTCGAGACCTGAGAAAGCGGAGAGGCGACGACATGGCGCAGGCAAGGCGGCCCTTCTTTTGCGGCAACTGGAAACTCAACGGCTCGATCGCCGAATCGGTGGCGCTGGCCACCGACGTGCGCAACGGCGTCGCCACCGTGCGTGACGCCGACGTGGCGGTCGCCCCCAGCTTCACCGCGCTGCACGCGGTCGCCAAGCGGCTGGAGGACGGCCCGGTGAGCGTGGCGGCGCAGGACTGCTTCTGGGAGGAAAAGGGAGCCTTCACCGGCGAGGTCTCGCCGGGCCAGCTGGCGGACGCAGGATGCAAGTCGGTGATCCTGGGCCACTCCGAGCGGCGGCAGCTTTTGGGCGAGCTGGACGCGGCGGTCAACCTGAAGGCACGCGCCGCGCTGAAGGCGGGCCTGACGCCGATCATCTGCGTGGGCGAGACGCTGGCCGAACGCGACGCCGGTGAGACGCTGGGGCGGATCCTGGCGCAGCTCGACGCCGCCCTGGCCGACATGAGCGAGGCCGAGCTGGGCCGGATCGTCATCGCGTACGAGCCGGTCTGGGCCATCGGCACCGGCCGCAACGCCACGCCGGCCCAGGCGCAGGAGGTCCACCGGTTCATCCGGACGCGGGTGGCCAGCCGCTCGGCAGCGGTCGCGGCGAAGGTCCGGATCCTTTACGGCGGCAGCGTCAAGCCGGACAATATCCGCGCGCTGATGGCCGAGGAGGACGTCGACGGCGGCCTGGTCGGCGGCGCTTCGCTGTCGGCCGATTCGTTCGTTCGCATCGTGAAAGAGGGCGCGTCCGTATGATTACGTTTCTGACGATCGTTCACGTTGTGGTCTGCCTGTTCCTGATTCTGGTCGTGCTGCTGCAGGCCGGAAAAGGCGGCGGCATGGGAATCGCGTTCGGCGGCGGCGGCGGCAGCCAGACGGTGTTCGGCTCATCGGGCGCCGGTAACTTCCTGACCCGCCTGACGGCGGTCACGGCGTTCATCTTCCTGCTCACGTCCCTGGCCCTGGCGCACTACTCGAGCCAGCAGGATTCGCGGCGGCTGCAGGAGCTGGCCGAACAGAAGGCCGCCCAGAAGAAGGACGAAGACGCGCGCACCGCCAAGTTGAAGCACGACCTGGACGAGGCGCGGCAGAACATTCAGAAGACGGCGGGCGCCACTGCGCCGGCGGGCGCCACCGCGCCGGCCGCCAGCGAGCCGGCTACGGCGCCGGCGGCTGAAACCAAGGCCGAGACCAAAGCGGCGGCGAAGAACGAAAAGGCCGCTCCCAAGCCCGCCGCCAAGCGCAAGAAGGCGCCGCCGCCCGAGGAGAGCAGCGCCCCGGCCGAAAAGCCGGAGGCCAAAGAGCCGCCCGCGCCGGCGGCTCCCTAACGGAGCGGGACAGGATGCCCCTGCCGTTCATCAAGGCCGAGGGGACCGGGAACGACTTCGTCGTCGTCGACCTGCGGGGCGGGGTCGGCCCCGCGCAGGCCCAGGCGATTCAGGATCCGGCCGTCGTGCGCCAGGTCTGCGACCGGCACTTCGGGGTTGGCGCGGACGGCGTGCTGGCGATCCTCCCCAGCACGGCCGGCGACGCGCGGATGCGCGTCCTCAACGCCGACGGCAGCGAGGCCGAGATGTGCGGCAACGGGCTGCGTTGCGTGGCGAAGGTGCTGTACGAGTCCGATCCCACCCTGCGCCGCCCGAGGCTGAACATCGAGACCGGCGCCGGCGTGCTCGCCTGCACCCTGGAGGTGACCGGCGGGTCGGTGCAGAACGTCGCGGAGGAGATGGGCCGGCCGCGGCTGACCCGCAGCGAGATCCCGCTGTCGCCGGGCACGGACGAACGCGCCCTGAGCGAGCCGATCCGCGCGCGCGATCGCGAGTTCCGGTTCACCGCGGTCTCGATGGGGAACCCGCACGCGGTCATCTTCGTCGACGACGAGCAGGACCTGCGGGCGCTGGCCGAGACCTACGGGCCGGCCCTGGAGGTGGCGGACCGATTTCCACGGCGCACCAACGTCGAGTTCGCGCGCCTGCGCGGCCGCGAGATCGACCTGGTGGTCTGGGAGCGCGGCAGCGGCCTCACCCTCGCCTGCGGCACCGGCGCCTGCGCCACGGTCGTCGCGGCCTGCCTGGAGGGGCGGCTGGCCCCCGGCGCCGAGACGCCCGTGCACCTGCCGGGCGGCACGCTGGCCATCACCGTGGCCGCCGACTATTCCGGCGTCCGCCTGCAGGGCCCCGCCCGCATCGTCTTCCAGGGCACGCTGGACGACGGCCGGCTCTCCGCCCGCTGAGCCGGCACGTTCGACGGTCGACACACCGGCCGCGACTCGGGTGGTTGGCATTCGACGGACCGTGGCGGCGCTGGCGCAACCTTCAGGCGCAGGGTGCCTGCCGGGCGTTCGCGAAGCAGGGAGTCAGTCACGTCCAAAGGACGGCGTGCTCGAGCTTGTCGAGCTGCGCAGCTTCGAACGGTAAGTCCAGCGGAGCTTCGCCGCTCCAGAGCAGTGTCAGGCGATCCTGGTCCGGCTCGATCGCGACTGTCTTGATTGCCGGTTCCAGCGCGATGGGCTGCCCTCCCCTCAGCCTCACGAACATCCGAGGCGGCCGCGCCGGCAGGCGAAACCGCCACGATCCGACGCGCGGGTGCAAGTTGCGGAGCTCCACGTCGCTGCCGGGCGCCAGCATGTTCCAGCGCATTCCGGGAGCGGCGCTCTGGAGGCCGCGCCTGTCGAACAGCGTCGCCACGTGCGCTTCCTCGGCGAGGCACCGGGCCTCGATGAGCCCCGCCGCGACCTCGTCAAACGAGGCAGGCGGAAAACGATCGAAGTCAAACAGTGGGGCGGGGAAACCGAAATGGACCGACCGCGGGAAGAAGGAGTAGGGCAGCAACGCGGTCGAGGCCGGCAGGCGCCCGGCGGGCCAGGCCAGCGAGTTCCCGGCCACCAGGCTCTCGGGCGTGAGGAGGGACCGCGGATCCTCGAGCTGGGGCAGGCAGGTCAGCTCCATGGCCTTGTCGCTGACTTCGACCAGGTAGCCGCGGCCAGCCGGGTTGCGCGGATACGTGTAGAGCCCAAACTCGGGCGCCGTCGGCAGGCCGGCGGACCGCCGGAGCTCCTCCGTCGGGTCGCCATACGCCTCCAGCGCGGCGGCGTCGTGTCCGCCGTAGGCGCTCTGCCACCCGAGCGGCACGCGCTCGAAGCGTTCCGGTGAAGAGAAGACGATTCGTCCGTCCGGGTGACGGTCGATCCGCCGCGCGCCGAACACCCGCAGATCGCGCTGTCGGGCTCCAATCCGGACGAACGCCGTCAGTCGGCGGGAATCGTCGTGCGGGTACGCGTGTCCGAGGACGATGACGTCCGCCTGTGGCTTGCCCAAGAAGGTGTCGACGTCCTGGGCCAGGGAGACGCCGCCCTCGTCCAGGACCGGCTCTTCGATCAGCGGCAGCTGGGCCGGCGCGTCGACGGCGGCGCCGTTCACGACGTCGAAGGTCCGCTTCGCGACCACGCCGATGCGCCACCGTCCCTCGGGATCGGTCGCCGTCAGCGCCGCCGACACGCGCCCGCTCAAGGCGTCCCTCGCCGATCCATGGGCCTAAATGAACCAGACGGCGATCGCGCCGACAATGCATAAGAACAGCATGAGCGCGAACAACGCCACGTCGTACGCGGTGAACCTCTTCCTGGGGTTCGCGTCGAGAGCGACGCGGGACGGGTCGTTAGGATCCGCATGCAGAAGCACCTGGGAGCCAACGGGCGGCGTTCCGTCAGGTGGAACCCAAGCGGCGTCCTTTATGTCGCTGGGGGCCCAGCCCACCGAGAACCGGTGCCGCACGCCCAGGTCATAGTGACCGACAAGATACGTATAGGGCCGGCCCTTCCCGCCACTGCCACGCCCGTTTGTTCGTTCTGTTACTGTTCCCATCACGACCGGCCAGCTCCGCTCGGTGCGATGCTGAATCCACATTCGTGCATACACGAACGTCACGCCCACAGCCGCCGCCGAGAACAGGACGTCCAACAAAAGCGCTTTTCCCCAGGGCATCTTTTCTTTTTGTGCGCGGCCGCGGCTGCGTCCGCTCATTGCGACCGATTCGACGAGGACGACTCATAGGGCGAGCCGCTCTCCGGCGGCTCGCCCGCGGCATCGTGCCCGAGCTTGTTGGCAAAGTCGTTCGGACTGGGCTGGTCCTTCGGAGCGGCGCTCGCGTTATAGGCAGAGCTCTCGCTCGAATACCCGACGGGGCTCCCGACGACCCTGATGCCGAGCGCCGATCCGACGGGGCCCATGATGTACGGAAACTGGCCGAGCAAATCTCTGGTCAGTTCGGTGTTTCCGGCCTCCGCGAATGCGGCTGCGAGAGCTCGAGGCGCCAGCTTCGAGACGAACGGGACTTTGAACGAAGCTTTGATGCCCTGCAGGACCCCACGCCCTAACCCGCGGCCGAAAGCACCAAACATGCCGCCGTTTCCGAAAAGGACCGATTTGAAAGCCCCCGAAAGCCCTCGGGCGGCCGACGAGATCGCGCTGGTTCCGAGGGCGACGAACAGGCCCGAAACCCATGTGATCGCCATGTCGACGAGCATCGAGAACAGACCGCCGAGAAAGTCGCCCAGCGTGAACCCGGCCTCGACGCTCGAGAACATCGCCATCACGAATCCGGTAGGCAGCGGCGGAATCGGGAAGTCCTGGCAGTCCAGGTTCAAGTTGACGGCGTAGGCGACGGCGACGGCGATGTTCCCTTGCTTGTGCTTGACCGTGCCGGACGCGAACTCCGACTTGCTGCCAGAGCCCACCAGGATGAGCGGCAGCAGGATGTTGGGCCAGACATGGCCCGGATGCGGACCAGCGTCGTGTCCGCGGCCGACGGCGTATCCCCAGCAGAGCTGCACGGGTTTCGTCACCAGGCTCTCGGGCGAAGCGGCCTTGCTGTTGGCCACCGCCCACATGAACCCCGTCTTCTGGCTCCAACCCTCGCCCCAGACGACGATGTGGGGCGCGAACGGCGGCACCGGCAGCGGCGGCGGGATGGTCTTGTGCATGTCGGCGCCGAAGATCGGCTGGATGGTGTTGAGGCACTTCATTCCGACGCCCGGCATGTTCGGTCTATCCTTTCACCTCGGTCAGGGTCGCTCCGCGAACCTCGCCGCGCTGGACGACGTAGCGGAAGTTGGCCCTCTGCGTGACCACGACGCGATCGGTGTCCAGCCAGGCGAAAACGCCGTCGATCTTGCTGGTGACGTCGAAGGCCCGCGGTCCGGTCACCACGCTGACGCGCCCCAGAGTCGCCGGGAGCTCGAACCCCCACGCCTGCTCGCGGGCACCGTCGACGACGATGCGGCTCCCCGGATCGATCTGGCGCAACACCAGCTCCGGGTGCGCATTGTTGAACGCCCTGGGCGAGATGCTGGCGACCGCGCCGGTGCTCGGATCCACCTTCACCGCGTCGGACGCCCGCAGGCCCCAGCTCATGAAATACGGGCCCCACCCGGCAGGCGCGGGTCGATCGTCCCAGTTGCGGATCGGTCGGACGGCGGCCGACTCGATGTTCGGCAGCAGCTTTCCGACCGCCTCGTCGCGTGAGAGGTAATAGCCGCGGCCGATCGGATTGTTGGGGTCCGGGGCGTCCAGCCCCTCGGCGCGCGCGACGCCTCCGTAAGCCCGACGGTACGACAGATCCAGGTCTTCGAAGGGGACCGGCGCCGACGGGACGAGCTTCGCTTTGTCCGCGGTCGGCAGCCAGGCCCGCTCGCCCGACACGCGCAGTCTGTGGCGGAAGTTCCCGCAAGCGACGGTGATCGCGAGCTCGGCATATTTTCGCCTCCGCCGCACGCTGCCGAGGACGCAGAGATCGGCGCCCTCTTTCCGCAGGAAGATGTCTCCGTTGAGGATTCCGTAGCTGGTCTCGACGGGGTCGCCGGTGATCGGCATGGGATCGTCCGCCGGCGCCAGGGCCCCCCCCGGCCGCCGCAGGTACGTCTGCTTCCAGATGACGACTCCGTATCGCATGGGCGTGCCGAAGTCCGCCTGCTGGAGGATTGCCGGCCAGCGCGTGCTGTTATGAAGATGCATTTCCCGGTTCGCTCTCTTCCCGCGCGCTCGAGATGAGCTGGGCGTCCCCCGAGGCGTCCTCGACGCCGAGCAACTCGCGGGCGGCCGCGCGCGCCGGGGCGGTGACCCACTCCGGCACCGGCGCGGCGCGGTCGCAATTCAAAAGGACGTTCTCGCCCAGCAACTGCACGTCGTCATTGGCGCGGGCGACGATGCTGCCGGCACAGGCCTCGAGGGCGACGCTGCCGGCGGTACCCGTCAACACGGACTGCGATCGGAAGCTGATGTCCTCGGCGGCCTCGACCCGAAATGATCGGCAGCGAACCTCGACGTCCTGCGAGGTCTCGATCTGAACGGCGGTGGTCCTCAGCCGGGCGATCGGGCCCTCGGGGCCCATCGCGATCTCGACCTCCAGGCTGGGACGCCCATCCGCGCCGCGCACGGTGACTGCGGCGCCGCTCTCCGTCGACGAAAGCTGGACGACGTACTGGTCCCCCAGAGTGGCCTGACGCTCATTGACGAAGAGCTGCTTTTCCGCGGAAGCCATGGGCTCGCTTCCTACAACGAACCCGGACGAACATCTTTCCCGGCCCACCCGCGCCGGGCCAGCGGCACATCGGGCGGCGCCAGCGAAGGCCGGCCAGGCGCTTCGACCCGAGGCCCGCGCTCAGAACAGGGAGGCTTGGCCGCCGCGGCTGCCCGCGGGCGGGGGCGGGACGTTCAGGTGTTCGTAGGCGCGCTTGGTCACCTGGCGGCCGCGCGGCGTCCGGATCAGGAAGCCCTCCTGGATCAGGTACGGTTCGTACACGAATTCGAGGGTGTCGCGGTCCTCGGCCAGCGAGGCCGCCAGCGAGTCGATGCCCACGGGGCCGCCGTCGAAGCGCTTGATCATCGTCGACAGGATCTTGCGGTCGCCGGCGTCCAGGCCCGAGGCGTCCACCTCGAGGCGCCCCAGCGCGAACTCGGCCAGCTCGCGGGTGACGCGGCCGTCGCCGCGGACGTCGGCGAAGTCGCGGATCCGCCGCAGCAGTCGGTTGGCGATGCGCGGTGTGCCGCGCGAGCGGCGGCCGATCTCCTCGGCGCCCGCGTCGTCGATGGGGATGCCCAGCAGGCGCGCCGAGCGGCGCACGATGTCGGTCAACTCCTCCGCTGAATAGAAGGCGAAGGTCTCGACGATGCCGAACCGCGACAGCAGCGGCGAGCCGAGCTGTCCGGTGCGGGTGGTCGCGCCGACCAGCGTGAACCTCTCGATCGGCAGCGGAATGGCGCGCGCGCCGGCGCCGGTGCCGGTCACCAGCTCGATCCGGAAGTCCTCCATGGCGGGATAGAGGCTCTCTTCGATCACCGGCTGCAGGCGGTGAATCTCGTCGATGAACAGGACGTCGCCTCGCCCCAGCGAGGTCAGGATGCCGGCCAGGTCCCCCTTGCGCTCGAGCGCCGGTCCCGAGGTCACCCGGATCTGCGAACCCATCTCGCGCGCCAGCAGGAACGCCAGGGTGGTCTTGCCGAGGCCGGGCGGCCCCGACAGGAGAACGTGGTCCAGCGCGTCGCCGCGCTTGCGCGCCGCCTGGACGTAGACCGCCAGGTTGTCGGCCACCTTGCGCTGCCCGACGAACTCGTCGAAGCTGCGCGGCCGGAGCGCGGCGTCGTCCTCCAGATCGCGCGCGACGGCGGCTGGCTCGGGCGAGACGACCCGCGCCACCGGCTCGGCCCCGCCGTCTTCGTGCCGCTGCCGCGCCATCCGTCACTGCCTCCGAAGCGCGCTGAGCGCGTCGCGAATGAGGTCCGGGACCGGCCGCGCCGCGTCCAGACGGTCCAGCAGCGGCTCGATCTCGCCCGGCTTGTAGCCCAGTTGCACCAGGGCGCCGTAGACGTCGCCGAGCGGCCCGGCCGGCGGGGCGCCCCGCCCGGGCGGCGCTTCCAGGGCCACCGACTTGCCCGCCGGCACGGTCAGGATCTTTTCGCGCAGCTCCAGAGCCAGCCGCTCGGCCGTCTTGCGCCCCACCCCCTTCACCTGGGTCAGCCGGGTCACGTCGCCCGTGGCGATGGCGCGCACCAACTCGGGCGCCTCGATGCCGGCCAGGATGGCCAGCGCCACGCGCGGGCCGACCCCCTGGACGCCGATCAACGTCTGAAACAGCGTCCGCTCGCCGCGATCGGCGAACCCGTAGAGGCGCAGCGGCTCGTCCTTCACGAAGTGCGCGTGCACGTAGATCTGGGTCGTCGCCTCGGCGGCAATCATCGACAGCGCGGCGGCCGTCGACGCGCTGACCAGCACCTGGTAGCCGACGCCGCCGGCGTCGATGACCGCCGATTCGCTGTCCGCCTCCAGCAGCCGGCCGCGCAAGAACGCGATCACCGCGCCCCCGCCGGGCAGCTCCGCGCGTGGCAGATGGCGATGGCCAGGGCGTCCGCGGCGTCGGGCGCCGGCGTGCGCCGCATCGACAGCAGCGCCCGGACCAAGAACCCGATCTGCTCTTTCGTGGCCCGGCCGTGACCGACCACCGACTTCTTGACGGTGGCCGGCGGGTAACCGGTCACGTCCAGCCCCTGTTCGGCGGCCACGAACAGCGCCACGCCGCGCGCCTCGCCGAGCGCGATCGTCGACTGCACGTTGATCCCGTAGAAGGCCTCCTCCATCGCCACGGCGTGCGGGCGCACCTCGGCGATGAGGTCGCGCAAGCCGCGTCCGATCTCCGCCAGCCGGACGGCCCGAGGCCGGTGGGCCGGCGCCGAGATCACGCCGCACTCGACGTAGGCGACGCGCATCCCGCCCGCCCGGTCGGCCTCGACGACGCCGTAACCGAGCCGCAACGAGCCCGGGTCGATGCCGAGGATTCGAATCGCCGCGCCCGTCTGCGGCGCGGCGGTCGCCCTTCTCGGCAACGCGCGCGGGTTCAGCCGACGCTCTCCAGCACGGCGTCGTCGACGTCCATGTTCGAGTAGACGTTCTGGACGTCGTCGTTGTCTTCCAGCGCCGCCACCAGCTTGACGGCCCCCTCGGCCTCCTTGCCGACCAGCTTGACGGTGTTCTGCGGGACCATCGTGACCTCGGCCGACAGCGGCTCGGGCAGGCCGCCCTTCTTCAGCCCGTCGCGGATGGCTTCGAATGCCTTGGGCTCAGTGACGACCACCAGCGACTCGCCTTCGGCCCGGACGTCGTCGGCGCCCAGTTCGATGGCCAGGTCGGTGACCTTGTCCTCGTCGACGACGGCCTTCTCGTAGACGATCAGCCCCTGCTTCTTGAACATGTAGCTGACCGATCCGGACGCGCCCAGGTTCCCACCGTGGCGCGTGATGAGGCTGCGGATTTCGCCGGCGGTCCGGTTCCGGTTGTCGGTCATGACCTCGACCAACACGGCCGTGCCCCCCGGCCCGAAGACCTCGTAGTTGAACTCTTCGTACGAGACCCCCTCGAGATCGCCGGTGCCCTTCTTGATGGCGCGGTCGATGGTGTCGTTCGGCATGTTCACGCCGCGCGCCTTGTCGACCGCGGCGCGCAAGCGCGGGTTGCCGTCGGCGTCGCCGCCGCCCACGCGAGCCGATACGGTCAGCTCTTTGATGAGCTTCGTCCAGAGCTTGGACTTCTTCGAGTCCGAAGCCTCTTTCTTATGCTTGATCTTGGTCCACCGGTTGTGCCCGGACATGGCGCCTATCATAGCCATGGGCCCTGCCCGGGCAGCACATTTTTCCAACGCCGATCTCACGGCGGCCCGTCGCCAGGGGTGGGAGGCAGCGGCGTCCGATTCCAGGCTGCCGGCCCGTCGCAGGCGCTCTGGGCCAGGCGGTGAACCGCCCTTCCGTTCCAGCTCCCCGCCGAAACGGAGGTCCAACCGCCGTAGCTGGACACGACGGCGCCGTCGGCCTGCAGCAACTGCACCGTCTCGCCGCCGTTCGACAGGCCGTCCGCGCCGATGCGCCCGTCGACGCGCAGCAACA
>JAICYS010000062.1 GCA_025934105.1 Myxococcota bacterium
GAGAGGACCATCAAGAGCCTCGTGATGCGAAGTGGGTTGGACATGGGACACGGTCTCCTTTCGGCCGACCGAAATTGCAGCGCCCATGCCACCGGCCATCACCGCACGCGGCCGCCGATTTCCGCGCCGCCGTCGGGCCCGCTGCCGCGAAAGATGTAGAACGTAGATCGCCGCTCGGCGGAGTCGAACCGTCCGCGGCTCACTTCCACGGCAGGTGCCAGCCGCAGACCGCCGCCGCCCAGGCCATCGCGGTGAATCGCGCCAGCCGCAAGACCAGCATCAAGGGCAGCAGCCGCAGCGGCCGCGGGGCCACTCCTGGGAGCAACGCCGCGGTCACCGAGACAGGCGGGATGCCGAGCACGCTGGCGGCGACCACCACACCGGCGGAGGCGCGGGCCGTGCCGAGCCACGTGTCGGTTCGCGCGCGCGCGCACTTCCGATCGAACCAGCGCCAGTGACGCCGCAGCTCGGCGCCGAAGAAGAACAGACCGACCAGCGCCACCGACTGGCCGCCCGCGGACACCAGACCGATCGTCAGCGGCGACCAGCGGTGCTGCGCGCCCGCCACCACGATCGCGGCCTCCGGGCTGACGAGCCAGAACACGGTGCCGAGACACGCGACCACGGCCAGGCTGAGAAGCGACATGAGGACGACCGCCGCCATTGTATGCGGCCCGCGGCGCCTCTCCCAGGCGCCGGCTCAGGAGGAGGCGGCGGCGCTCGACGGAACGATGAGCGGAATCGGCGACGTCTTCGCGCCGGCGGCCTCGATGACGCGAAGGAACCCGCCCGACGGGTAAACCGTGAGCCCGACGGAGTCGAGCGCGTCCAGGAACAGGCGGTAGGCGTCCTCGGGCGTGAGGAGCTGAGGCGCGAACACCGTCACGGTCTTGCCGGCCGCGAGGCCGCCGGCCAGCAGGAACTGCTTGCACGTGACCGACGAGATCCAGGCCACCAGGTCCGCGACGTCGGTGTTCGGCTTCAAGTTGAGCCGCACGATCCGGCGCCCGCGGGGGAGCTTGCGGCATTGGTTCCCGTTGCCGTGCGCCGCGGCCGTCGCCGGCGCCGCGGCCGTCGCCGGCGACGGCTGCGCTGCGGCGGAGGCCGTCCAGGAGGCGGCGAAGCAGCAAGCCAGCGCGAGCGTCGCGGTTCGCATGGCGTGACAGGAAGCAAGGGACAGGCCGCGCCCCTAAAGAGGTCCGAGCCCGCAACTCCGCGGCGGAAGGTGCCCTGCCCTGCGGCGGCCTTGCCAAACTGGCGCGCTCGAGGTGCCTGGCCGGCGCGACCGGCAGCGGCCGACGCACAGCGACGACATCCCTCCCATCACCCGCGGCAGCCTATCCCCCCCTCGAGCAGCGCCCGCCGCGCTGGCGACCAGCAGCCGTTCGACCCCCAGCGACAGCCCGCCCACGCGCCGGCGGAGCGCTCTGCCCGCCGGCGTCCGCGCAATCTTAAAGTAAGACTTCAATATTTGCGGCTATTCCCGTGGCCCCGAGCGGGCGACCGGCGCTTCCAACACCGCCACACCCGGTCAGACCCAAGTCGCGACCGGTCGCATTCGGGCCATCACTATTTTGGCGTCCGTCACAATGCCGGGCGCCGGGAAACAGAAGGTGAACAGGTTGCGCGAGCCGTCCCCACTAACGAGGGGCCCCCTGCGGAGGGGCTCGCGTCTCACGGCGGGAGAGCACAAATGAATAGACTGGCTTGGTCGACGTTCTGGGTTCTGGCGCTGTTGGCGATCGCGCCGCTCGGTTGTACCGGCTCGCAGGTCGACGACGCGGGTGACCTTGGCGCGGGGGGAACCGTCACGGCGTCCGGCGGAACGCCCGGCGCCCTCGGCAGCGGGGGCGAGGCCGGCCGGCCCGGCCCCATCTCCACCGGCGGCGACGGCGGCATCCCTTCCATGTGTGATGCGACCGAGCTCATTGGCGGGACGGGCGGCCGCGCCCTGCCCGGCGGAGTGACCAATCCGCCCGAATTCGCGCCGCAGCTTGGGACCACGTCATCGCAAGCGATCGCGCCCCCGGCCATCAGCGGCGGAACGCTGCTGGTGCTGTCGGACGGCAACACGGTCGTCGCCTCCGATCCGGACCGCGACGCGATCTACGTCGTCGACCTTCCGTCGCGCACCCTGACGCAGGCGATCGCGCTTCAACCGGGCGACGAGCCCGGCCGGCTGGCGGAAGATGCGGCCGGACGGGTCCACGTCGCCTTGCGCGGCGGCGGCGCGGTGGTCACCTGCGATCCGCGAACCGGCACCCTGATCGCGCGCCGGAGCGTCTGCGCCGGACCGCGCGGGGTGGCGTACGAGGCCGCCACCGACCGAATCCACGTCGCCTGTCACGACGGCCAGCTGGTGAGCCTGCCCGCGGCCGGCGGCGACGCGGACCGCCGCCTGCAGCTCGACGACGACCTGCGCGACGTGGTGGTCGACGGTGACACGCTGCGGGTCACCCGGTTCCGCGCGGCGGACGTGTTGACCGTCGCCAGCGACGGCACCGTGACCGGGCGGACCGAACTCCCCAGCTTCTCGTCACCTCAGGCCCATCAGGGGGCGCAATACACCCCCAGCGTCGCCTGGCGCGCTCTGCGCGCCCCGGGGGGCGGGCTCCTGGTCCTGCATCAGCGCGGGATGGTCGACCCCGTCCGCGCCGCGGCCGGGGGGTACGGCGGCCCCAGCGCCTGCGACACGATCGTCCACGGCTGCATCACGCGAATCGACGGACACGGCACCATCCACAGCGGGCCGGCGCTGGCCTCGCTGGTCCTCGCCGTCGACATGGCCCTCAGCCCCGACGGGACGCAGGTCGCCGTCGTGGCGGCCGGCAACGCCACGAACAGCGACCTCGCGACGCCCACAAGCACCACGCCGGCGCTGACCCGCGTGTTCCTGACCGACCTCGACGACGCCACCGACCCGACGGTCGGCTGCTCGATGGACGGCAAGCACGCGCCCTGCCCCAAGGGCCGCATGGTCGGCTCGATGAGCATCGGCGAAGCCGTCGGGGGGCGAAGCGGCCTGGCCGCGGGCGGCGCGATCGGCAGCGCATCGACCAGCAGCGGCATGGCGGGGGCGCCGGGCCCCTGCTGCGCACCGCCCGCGGCGGGCGGCGCCGGGGGAGCCGTGGCGACGGGCGGCGCCGGGGGAGCCTTCGCGACGGGCGGCGCGTCCGGCGGAGGCGGCACCGGTGGAACCAGCGGGACTGCGTGTCCGTCGACGCCCGCCGGCGTGCCGGTCACCGTCGGCCAGCCGATCGCCGTCGCGTTCGACGCCGCCGGGGGCCTCATCGTGCAATCGCGCGAGCCGGCCATGCTGGCGCTGGGGGACGGCACCACGATTTCGCTGTCGACCGTCAGCCGCGCCGACACGGGACACACGTTGTTTCACGCCAATTCGGGCGGTTTTTTGGCCTGCGCCTCCTGCCACGCCGAAGGAAACGAGGACGGGCGGATCTGGAACTTCAGCTGCGAAGGGCCGCGCCGGACGCAATCGTTGCAGGTCGGCCTGGCCGGCACGGAGCCGTTCCACTGGGACGGCAGCGAAACCGACTTCGGGCATTTGACCAGCGACGTGTTCCAGGGGCGCATGTCCGGTCCGTCGCTGGCCAGCGATCAGCAGGCGGCCCTGCTGAGCTGGTTGGATCGCCAGCCCCGCCTGCCGCGGCCGGATGCGGCCGACGCCGCGGCCGTGGCGCGCGGGCAAGCGCTGTTCCAGGACCCGGCGCACGGGTGCGCCATTTGCCACGCCGGGCCGCACATGACGAACAACCAGACGGTCGACGTCGGCACCGGAGGCCGCTTCCAGGTGCCGTCGCTGATCGGGATCGCCAACCGCGCCCCCTACATGCATGACGGCTGCGCCGCGACGCTGGCCGACCGGTTCGGCGCCTGCGGCGGCGGCGACCAGCACGGCATCACATCGACGCTCTCACCCGCCGACGTCAGCGACCTGGTCGCCTACCTGAAGACCCTCTGACCGGGGACGCTCGCGTCGACGGAGCTGGGCTGGGCCCGGCTCCATCGGCGCGGCAGGTCCCAGGAACCCTGCCAGGGGAGGGTCCCGGGGACGAATCAATCCGCGGACGAAAACACCAGCGCCCCGGCGTCGCGCTCGGCCTCCGGAGCCGCCGCGCGCACGCGGGCGATCGCGGCCGTCTCCCGCTCGATGCGCGGGAAGGTGTAGCGAACGCGCCCCGAATCGATGTCCAGGTCTCCCTCCAGCGCGACCAGCTCTCGGTCGAGCAGCGCGCCCACCGCGGCCGTCGGCGCCAGCTCTTCCCGCGCGCGCGGCCCGGAACCGGAGAAGATCCGGCCCAGCAAGCGGCGCCGATCGTTCCTGACGCGGCGCCGCCGGGCGTCGACGCGCGCCTTCACCCAGCGGCCCGCCGGCACGGCGAAGAACACCGCCGAAAACGCCAGCGGGAACTCGCGCAAAAGCACGTGCCAGCTCGCCAGCGACACGTGAACCCGGGCCTCGAAGGCCGGCACGATCCAGAACGGCGCCAGCAGGTTGAAGCCGTTGAACGCGGCAATCAACGCGTTCGACTCGGGCGGATTGCCGGTCAGCGGCGGTTCCGTTTCCAGCCGCTCCGACGCCCAGCGGGGCACCAGCGGGCCGGCCGCCGCGCCGGCGGTCTTGCGCAGGTCCTTGAACGTGTAGAAGACCACGCCCTCGTCCGAGACCTCCGCGTCGCCCCCGTAATCGACCATCAGCCGCGTCAGCTCTTCGTCGGCGCGCGGGAAGGTCCAGCCCATCAAACGCACCAGATCGGCGGCCGCGATCCGACCGCGCTGGGCCCGGACGTAGGCCACGATCTCCTTTTCGGTCGCCAGCGGATCCAGCGCCGGCGCCGGCGGGCCGAAGACGAAGGCGAACACCCGCTTGTAAAACGGCGGCCCCTTCACGCGCCGGGCCGGGCGGCGGCCGTACCCGCCGCGCCCGTAGCCGCTGGAGCCCGCACCCATGTCGAAGCCCCAGAACCAGAACAGCGGTCCCAGGCCCAGTCCGCCCCCGTCGTCGTCGCGATCGGACGAATTGCGCGAGAACAGCAGGGCCACCATCATCGCCACGAACATCAGGAAATAGCCGACGAGCGTGGCCATGATCGCGACCTTGAACAGCAGCGTGAACCCCTTCCAGAGCTGCCGTCCGACCGCCGCGCCCCGCTCGCGCCACGACACCGCGTTTCGTCGCGCGAACGCCGGGTCGAACTCGTACAACAGCTCGCCCTCCTCGGTCGCGCTCAGGTGGCTGCGATACTCCTTCAGCAGGACCGTCAGCGCGCGCGACGCCTCATCCTCCGGCAGGCCGGAGGCCGCGATGGCGTCCGCCCGGGTGAGCTTGGCGCCCCGCCCCCGCAGCGCTTCGATCATGACGGCGGCGGCGCGCTGGTCCGAATACCTCTTGCGTTCGACAGTCGGCTCCGAAGTCACCGGATCTCCATCCCCGACCTATAGCGCAAAACGGGGTCGATTTCCGGGATCGCTGCGTCCGGTCGAGCCCGCAGGTCAAATCCCGACGGGAAGTGTCCAGACTCAACCACCCGCCCCGGCCGGCGCCGGAGCGCGGAGCAGGAACGCCGTGCGGGCGAACGGCTGCAAAACCGAGCGGCAAAACCGCGACAGGGGGCGAGCCTGCGGTTCGACTCCCAGCCCACGGAAGAGCCAGCGCCACTCGCGTTGGGTGAGGAAGCCGTACGCCGCGGTGCTCTGGATTCGCCTCCGGTAGGTCTCGCCGTGGCGGCGGTTCATGATCCGATCGAACAGCGTCACCGGCGTGTCTTCCACGATGATCACCGTCCCGCGACAGACGCGCAGCGCCTGGCGCAGCAGCTCGCACTTGCGCTCGTCCGGCACGTGGTGCAGCACGAAGCTGAGAAGCACGACGTCGAACCGCCGGTCACCGAAGGGCAGCTCGATGCCGTCGAACAGCCGAAACGGCCGGCCCCTTTCCTGACGAATGTCCACCACGTCGACGCCGAACAGCTCCCCCGCGCCGCGGGCGGCCAGCTCCTCGAGGACGTAGCCTTCGCCGCATCCGACGTCCAGCACCGACGCGCCGGGCGCGACGTGCGGCGCCACCAACGAGACCGTGTGCAGCGTCTCTTTCTTGACCGTCGACGTTCGATATCTGATCGCCATGTCTGACCCTCCGTCGAAGGGACAAAGCAAATCGAACGCCAACGTCGACCGCCCAGATCGAGCATGATTGCCGCATGACGCCGCGGCACCGCTACCCGCCCGAGCTGGCCGAGCACGTCCGGCAGCGCTGGCCCGCCCAACGGCCGCTCAGGTTGGCGTTCGAGCACCTGTGTGAGGCACTCTCCGTCGCGTATCACGCGTCGCTCACGTTCGAGGAGACGCGCCCGACCCGGTTTCGGCTCCTGCTGACGCCGCCCGGCGATCTGCCCGAGCGCGGCGTGCCCAACCAGGGCGTCCTCCGGCTGGCGTTTGATCAGTCGCGGGCGCTGACCGCCGAGGAGCTCCGCCAGCTCGCGCCGGCGGCCCCGTTCGAGACCTCATTGATCGGCGCGTCCCCGATCGACGGCAAGCTGCGGATCTGGGGGCTGGCCCACTCGGGCCCCGCCTGGCTGGCGCCCACCTGGGGCGGGCGCCAGGTCGTCCCCACCTGGACCTCGGATCCCATCGTGCACGTGACCGGCCCGGGGCTGATCGCCGTGCGCTCGGCGGGCAAGCTGATTGGCGCCCTCGAACGCGGCGCCGTGGTGGACGGGACCGTCGACGTCTTCGAGTCGGAGTGGCTGGCCACGCTGTTCGGGCGCGAGCGCGAGGAGATCCAGCGCGAGCACGCCGCGCTGCAGGCAGGGGCGGCGTCACCGACGGCGGTCAGCCAGCAGCTGATCGGACGTATCGCCCAGCACATGCTCCGGCGAACCATCCAGCTGGTGCTGGGGTCGCGCCACGGCGGGTTGCTGCTGGTCGTCGACCCTCTTTCGGGCGCGGCGCCCGAGCCCCTGGCCGGACTGAACGTCAAGTACCGGTTCGATCAGAGCGAGCCGCCGCGCCGCTACCGCAGCTTGCTGTTGCAGTTGCTGGACCGGCTGGCGGCCAGCACCACCAGCAGCGAGGTCGGCTGGTCCGAATTCGCCCGCGACACCAGCCCCGAGTTGGAGAAGTTGGAGCAGTCCATCTTCGAGATGAGCCGCGTCTTCGCCAGCCTGGCCTCCATCGACGGCGCGGTGGTGCTGGACAAGCGCTGGAGCATCCTTGGCTTCGGCGCGGAAGTGTCGAGCGACATCCCACCGCCGGCCCGCGTCTGGCGCGCCCTCGACACCGAGGCGGCGACGCGCGAAGAGCGTCCGGTCGAGGAGGTCGGCACCCGACACCGGGCCGCCTACCGCTTCGTCCACCAGCACCCGACCGGCATCGCGCTGGTGGTGTCGGCCGACGGCGCCGTCACCTTCGTGGCCAACCGCGACGGCGAAGTGATGTCGTGGGAACAGACCGTCAGCCGATAAGGCGACGCCCCGCCCGGCGGCGGCAGAGCTGTCAGGCTGTCGCCCGCACATCGGCAAAGGTCATGAGGCTGCCTCTGTCGAGAGACCTCTCGGCCACGTTTGGATCCAGGCACGCCTGAGAGCAGCACTGGGCAAGGCGTGAACCCCACTCGACCAGAATGACCACGCGACCGAGGCACCCCCGCAACAACCACTCCGCCAGGCCGAAGGACCGAGGCGCTCGAGTTCGGCGGGAAAGTGACGACAGCACGGCAGCCCTCACATCGATGTCCGGGGCCGGCGGCAAAGGCGCGGCCAGCCGCTGCTTGATCGCCTGCAGCTGTGCCAGGCGCTCTTTTGTAGCGCGGGAGGTCAGAACGGCCCCGACGACCTGTTTGCGAACTGTGCCCGTCAGTTCATCGTCCAGATAAGCGCTCAGCAATTCGAGCGAGATCTCTTCATTCGTCATCATGGCCTCCAACCTTTCGGGCGCCGAGCAGCCCCAGCAGTTCCGCCAGCGGCGCCGACATGACCGGCTTCGCGGATGACGCCGGTGGGCGCGACCGCGACGCGGGAGAACCGGCGGGTGGTGAACCGGAAGACGGGATACCGAAGCGGCCACCTCTGCGGAAGTAAGCCCCCAGGACGGCCAGCGCTTCCGCATGCCGCCGCCTCAGGGTGGAGGCCGCCGTGTTGAGCTGCTCCGCCAGCTCATCGAACCCGTAACCTTCGATATCGTGACCGATGATCACCTCGAGCTGCTCAGGGCGAAGCCTGCCCAGAGCCGAGCGCAGGTCGCGTTCCAGGATGACGATGTACTCCTGGGACGGCGCGGAGCTCGGGATCGCTTCGGCTTCGTCGAGCGGTGTGACGACGCGCCGTTTTCGCAGCAGCTGCAGGGATTCGTTGATGACCGTTCGGCGCAGGAAAGCCTTGAAGTTGCCGGGCTTGTATAAATTGGGACGCGAAAACAGCTTTGTGAATATCTCCTGAACGACGTCCGGAGCGTCGGAGTCGTCGACGATTCTGCGGGCGACGTTCGCCATCCAGCGCTGGTGGCGAAGCATGATCGCGCCGAGAGTCGAAGGATCTCCGTCTCGCGCCCTCCGCATCAATTCGTCGTCGGAAGGCTCCGCGGGTGCTGGGACTGCCGGAATGATCTTTTGTGGCACGTCGGACCTCGCTGGTGTTTGACATCAGACCACAGGCAAGACCTCCGGGGAGACAGGTCTCTGTGAAGCAACGTGCGAGCTGAAGCAATTGATCGCTGAAAGCGATCAGCGGACGAAAATTTTTGCCGCGGAATTCCCGGCACTCCGGACGGCGCCGTCACGCCGAAGTTTCAGGCGACCGTATTTCCGAACGCTTTGCCGCCGTCCTGCATTGAAGGACAGGCGCACGGGGTGCGTGGGCGGGGACCGGTCGGCGTCGGTCGCCGACCTCGGTCTGAGCCGACCACCCGATTGCCGGAACTCTGGCAATGAAAGGAAATGCGATGCATACGACAACGTCACTGGCATCAGCCAGGCGGGGCCCAATGACGAGAAGGCTGCTGGGGGTGGTGCTGTGTGGAACCGTCGCGTTCAGCCGGTGCGCGAACGCCCCTGACATGGATCGAGCGTCGCAATCAACGGCGGCGAAGCGAGGCGGGGCCCTGCGTGTCCGCCAGCTCGGTTGTGGGGAAGTGCGCGGGTGGCTATCGATATCGGTGACCACGACCTTCACCGATGGTCCCGCGCGAGTCCGAGCTCCGAAAGGTCCAGCCGGCGGTGGCTTCTCCGGAACCCACGGTTCCACTTCCAAGCCCGTCGCCGAGAGGCTGAACAAGATGCGCCGCTTTGCCCTCCGGACCCACCAGGTCCAGGGCGAGTGAGTGGACTCATGGTGGAGCTCACAGCTCCACCGGACCCCTGCACTCCGTCGACATGAGGTCATGTTCGGCCGAGGATCCGCGGCGGCCGCTGCGGTGAAGGGGCGCGCGAGCCGGCCCATCTTTTCGTGATCGTGGCCGGCGCGCCCTCCCATTACCGAATGGGATGACGGCGCATCAATTCCAGAGGCAGGCGGCTTTGGCGCTCTTGCTGGCGGCGCACGGGACGACGCTGGCCTGCTCCGGGTCGGCGGGACCGGCAGGCCCTGGTGATTCGCCGATTCCGCAACGGTACGCCGCGTTCGCCGCAGCGTTCGACCGGGAACGCCAGCAGCTGGGCGTATCCGGCGCTTCGGTCGCGCTCATCGAGAACGGCGCGGTGACGTTCGCGCACGGCTTCGGGACCAAGGGACCGAACAGCCAGGAGCCCGTCGACGCGAACACGCTCTTCCGCATCGGGTCGATGACCAAGGCGCTCACGGCGACGGCGCTGCTGGGCCTGGTGCAAGAGGGGGCGGTCGACCTGGACGCGGTACTGACCAGCCTCGTGCCCGATGTCGCGATCAGCGACGCCGGCGATCTCTCGGCGCTGACGATCCGGCAACTCCTGTCGCACCAGTCGGGTCTCTACGACTATGGGGTCCTCGACGGGCCGGCCGACGACGCCGCGCTTTCAGGGTTCCTCACCAGCCCCGACTTCGCGGCCAACGAGTATTTCATGGACCCGCCGGGCACTTTCTACAACTACGCGAACCCGAACTATTCGCTGGCAGGGCTGGCCCTGGAACGGGCCGCCGGCGTCAGCTATCGGACGGCGGTGGCCAACCGCGTCCTCTCGCCGCTGGGGATGACGCGCACGTTCTTTTTGCCCTCGGAGGTCATTGCCGACGGCGACTTCGCCGACGGCGCGTCGACCACTTCGGCCGGCACGCCCTGGGACGTGACGCCCGACGCGTACGACAACGCCTGGCTGCGCCCGGCCGGCTACGCGTTCTCCAGCGTGCGCGACTACGCGAAGTTCGTGCAGTTCCTGTACGCCGGCAACGCCGCGGTGCTCGCTGACGGCCAGCGGACCGCGATGCAGACCCCGCAGGTCGACATGCTCGACGTCGGTGGCGCGGCGGCCGACATCGAACACTATGGCTTCGGGCTGGTGGTCGATCGGGCGTTTCAGCTGGGTCGCAATGCCTATGTCACCAAGCTGGTCTGGCACAACGGAAGCCTCGCCGGCTTCACGAGCTGGTTCTACCTGGTGCCCTCGACCGGGTTCGGGATGGTCTGGCTCGCGAACGCCGACGACGTGAACTTCGTCGACTCCGTCGTGCTCGCGATGGAGAGCTTCGCCGGGTTGACCAACCCCAGCGCGGAACCGCTTCCGGGCGTCGCCGTCGATCCGAGCCTCTTTGCCAGCTACGCAGGAACCTACAACGATCCCAACGGGCTGGGGCCGATGACCGTCACCGCGAACGGAGCGACGCTGTCGATCGACATACCGGCGTTTGACGCGACGAGCACGCCGTACGACCAGACCCTGCAGCCGACGTCGATGGACAACTTCATCGCGTCGGTGCAAGGCAGCCCGATCCCGCTCACGTTCATCGCCGACTCGACCGGTGCCTACGTCTGGATCCGGACCCAGACCGTCGTCGCCAGGCGCGTCGCCGACCAAGCCGGGACCAATCCGTGAGGCGATTTTGTGATCACGCCGCTCCGGCGTATCCATTACCCAGCATGGACTTCGCGCGGATCTTGACGCTGGCGGCGTCGATCGGAGCTGCCATCGTCTTGCACGCCGCGCCTTGTCACGCGGGCGGCGAGGCCTGGCTCGTCTATCAAGCACCGCCGGCCTGTCCGACCAGAGCCGAATTTCTGGCCGCCGTCGGCTCGCGCGCGGCGCCCGTGACTGCCCCCGCCGCCGCGCGCACGATCGAGATCGCGATCCGGCAGGCCGCCGACGGCTTCACCGGGTCGTTCCAGATTCGCGACCGTGACGCGGTCTCCGGCCAGCGCCAGCTCCACGCCTTGGCGTGCGACGACGTCACCAACGGCCTGGCCATCGTGACCGCCATCGCGCTTGGTGCCGATCCCAGCGCCGCGCCTCCCCCGCCGGCCTCTCCCCCGCCGGCGGCGGCGGCCCCCGCGCGATCGACCGTGTCGCAAGAGGATCGCCTCAAGAAGAACGCAGACATCTTCACCGGAAACGTGGAAGTCCCTGCCGGCACGCTGCGCTTTCAGAGCTTGCTCACGACGACGCTCACCGCCGGGGCCGTGGTGGGCCTGGTTCCTTCGCTGGTCCTTCCCCGTTACGACCTGACCCTGTTTCGGGCCAACTTCGCCACGACGCCCAACGCGCTCACCTACCTGGTCGGTCCGATTCTGCACGTGCGGGTCAGTTACATGGGCCAGGGGACGTTTCGGTCGGGCGATGGGTACGCCACCAAGGCCAGCGGCTTCGGGTTCGGCATGAGCGGATGCCGCGCCCCGGTCTATGACACCCGAGCCCTCATCCTCCTCGGCTGCGTCGAGTATTCGGCCGGGGTCATGCAGCTCGACACCAGGAACGCCGCCGGCATGCAGACCCAGTCGAAGAGCGTCGCCCTGGCGGCGGTCGGGCTCGAGCTGGAGGCAGCCTACAACCTGGGGGGCCGGTTCTTCGTGAGCGGCAAGCTCGGAGGTGACTTCTCGTTCAGCAAGCTCACCGCCGATCGCCCGGACGGCACGCAGATCTTTCAGTCCCAGCCCTTCAACGCCCACGCCCTCCTGGGCATCGGAACCTACTTGAAGTGAGAGCGCCCCCGCCCACCTCCGCCGCGGCCGGCGCCGCCCCCGTCCAGGCGGCCTCTGTGGATCTGCGGGCGCTGTTCGACGCTCACTACGCGCCGACGCGGCGGCTGCTTCGCCGGATGGGCGTGCCGGCTCCCCAGCTCGACGACGCTGCCCAGGAGGTGTTCTGGGTGTGCGCCCGCCGGCTTGGCGACATCCGCCCCGGGTCCGAGACGTCGTTCATCTACGGCGTCGCGCTGCGGATCGCGTCCGACCACATGAGGCGCGCGGTGCTGGTGGCGGTCGACCTCGAGGACGCCTGCTCGATCCCGGCCGAAGGGCCGTCGCCCGCGGATCGCCTCGACCAGCGGCGCGCGCGCCAGCTCTTGGACACCGTGCTCGATCGCATGCCGCTCGATCTGCGCACGGTGCTGGTGCTGGTGGAGCTCGAAGAGATGGAGGTGCGGGAGGTCGCGGGTCTGCTGCAGATCCCGATGGGGACCGCCGCGTCGCGGCTGCGGCGAGCCCGCGAGGAGTTCTCCGCGATTGCAAGACGCCTGCGTGCGGCGTGGACGCGGGAGGGAACGCGCTGATGTCGTTCACCGATCAGGACTTCGAGCGCGCGCTGCTGGCCTCCGCGCGAGCGGACGAACCGCCGCCCCAGACCAGCGCCGAGATGACCGTCCAGGCCTGGGCGCGCTTTTCGGCGGACGCCCTGGCCGTTGGCGACACCTTGCGCGGCCAGGCGCCACCGAGCGCAAGCGCCGCGGGCGCTGCCCACAACGCCGGCAGGCGCCGGGCGGGCGGTCGGTGGCGGTGGCTGCTGGCCGGCGCGCTCGGCGGCGGCGCCGTGACGGCCACTCTGTTCGGGCTGCGGCCTCCGGTGCCCGTCGCGTCGCTGACCGCGCCCGCCGGCGAAGCATCTTCACCGGTGACCAGTCCCCCACCGCCGGTTGGCGCGCCGGTCTCGCCAGCCGCTCGACGGGAAGAGCGGCCGGCAGTTCATCGCGAAAGGCGGCCGAGCGCGCAGGTCCGGGGCCCGGCCGGCCCGACACCGCCGGCGGATTCACCGTCGACCCTGGCGGCCGAGGTCGCGGCGCTGGACGCCGCCCGCGCTGCCGCCGCCAGCAGTCAGTTCGACGAGGCGTTGAGGCTGATCGGCCTGTATCACTACGACTTCCCGGTGGGCGAGCTGGCCGCCGATGCGGAGGTGATCGCCATCGAGGCACTCGACGCAAAGAACGACCGCGCCGAGATGACCCGGCGCGCGTCGCGGTTCGTCCAGCAGTATCCCGACGATCCACACGTCGCGCGGATCAGGCGCTTGCTCGTTCCGCAACCTTCACCCTGATCTCGCGGCTGGCGCAGCCGCCGGCTGAACCGCGGCCGCCGCGCGCGCGGCCCTACGTCACAGGTTGTTCACCTGGGCCTGGCAGTCCGCGACGGTATCTTCTTGTATGACCCCGGCGACCAGCCAATAGGGGAACTGGTCTGACTTGTCCGCCGCGCCCGCCGGCAGCGTCGAAAACTGAAAGCTGTTCCGGCAGAAGAGCTCCGCCGTCGTGGTGGTGGAATCGAAGCAGCCAGTCATCGTCTGACCGCCCGCGACCGGCCGCATGGACGTGCAGTATCGAGTTCCGTCGCTGGCCGTCTGCTGCCCGTCGCAGGTACGACCATAAAGAACACAGTTCGCCAACGTGCTCGCCCCCGAACTTCCCCCGGGCGCGGGCGTCGTCTTCGAGCACTGCCCATTGACCTCCTGGTCGATCGTGTCGTTTTGCGCGATGGACGAACAGGTGACGGTCCCGCCGTCCACGTTCTTGGCGAGCGCGCCCAGTGGGTAGAGGCCCTGCCAACCGCCGGCGCAGTACTGGTCGCACGCGATCTGCGCGTCCGCCTGCAGCTCCTCGAACGTGCGGAAGGTCGACTGAAAGCAGATCGTGGCCCGGAACGGCCCATTGGGGACGAGGTTGGCCGCGGGGCAATTGACGTCGACGCCGTCGAGGCCCGTCGAGTCGTCCTCGACCCATCCGGAGCACTCGGTTCGCGACACCAGGCAGGTGACCTGCTCCCAGCGCGGCCGCGGTGGCATCGGGCAGTCGATCATGACACCGTTGCCGCTAACCACTCCGCCGTCGCAGCTGAGCGACGCGCCCCCGCTTCCGCCTTGTCCAAGACCCGCACCGCCGGACGGCGTCCCGCCGCCCCCGGTCGTCCCAGAACCGAGCTCGCGGCCGCCGTTGCAAGCACCGAAGACCAACAGTAGGGATACGGTGCCCAGGCCAACGCGTCCTCGCGTCGCGCCTTCGAATCGGCGGCGTGAGGTCGCCGCTCGCCGTCCACGCCCGGACTTCCGGTCTTGCGCAACCGCTGCCACGCCCATGGCCCGATCCTGCCAGACTTCGGCCGCGGCGTCTCGCGGCCCAGCGTCATTGACAATCGGGTGCGTCGACCAAGACCGTGCTGGCCCCCGGGAACGTGTTTCCGCCGCCTTGATATGCCATGGCCGTCGCGGGGGCCACGTCGTGGGCGATGATCGGGTAGTCGTGAACGAGAGGGAGGTTCGTGAACGTCAGATTCTCGAGGATCGGTCCGCCGCTCTCGCACATCGCGCCATAAAACCAGGCCAGTTCGAGAGCGCCGCCGTTGGTCGGATAGACGCCGTCGTCACCGACCACCACGATTCCGGCACCCGCCGAGTCGAACACGACGTTCCTGATGGAAGATTTCCCCGCTCCCGGGTAATTGAGCAGAATGCCGTCCCAGGAGCCGGGCGTGGGGCTGCCCTCCAGGGACGTAAACACGATCCTCCCCGCCGAACCGTTCGCGACCAGCGCGCTGCCATTGCCCGGGACCACGAAATCGCCGACGACGCCCGGGTCGACGACGATCGAGAATCGATTGCCCAGGCGAAGGGTGTTTGGGCTCGCGATCGTCAAGGTGACCGCGGTCGGTCCGGCCACCATCAGGGAAGAGCCGTCGGACTGCACGTAGTCCACCTGGCTGGGGGTGGGATTGACGCGGCCGAGAACGTACGAGAAGGGATAGATCGATGGCCAGGTTTCAGACCTGTTGATTTCGGCCGCTTGCCCGCCCGCGCGCGTCGCGGAGACCGTCGACAGGCGGACCGATCCCTGGCGCGGTGTCCCGGCGTCCGCCTTGGGCGCGAGCGGCTCCGCCGACAGCCGGAGCGGCGCCAGCATGTCGGCGGCGTTTGGAAAGATCACGATCGAATCCGTCGCCGCCCCCCAGTCGGTGATCCTGAGCGTCCCGGAGGACGCCGGCGACGGACCGGTGCGCGGCCCGTAAAAGACGATGCCTGCGCCGTAGTTGTTCGACACCATAACGTTCGCGAGCGTCACGCTGAAGTCGGCGTAGTCCCCGTCCACCCCGATTGCGCCGAGATTTCTGGTCTCTCCGACCGGGGCCTTCCCGCCGTATTGCACGACCAGGTTCATGAGGCGGCCGGAGGCCGGAACACCGCTGTCCGGGGTGGCGATGTCTACGCCCCGCCACGCGCCCGGAGCCGGCGTCGCAGAGTCGGAGGTCAACACCACGGGCAGGCAGGGCGTGCCGGCGGCGACCAGGCCGCCGTTGACCATCAAGGTCGAGTCCGTCCCGAAGCCGATGGTCACTCCCGCGTTGATCGTCAACGTCGCGCCGGAGATCACCTTGATCCCGTGAGGTGCGTCGAAGACGATGCACGAAGGGAAAAGACGATCGTCGGGCAGGGTGAGATTGGCGGTGACGGCGAAAGGCGAGAGCCCCGACGCGAGGACACAGGGAGAGGCAACGGAGCTGGCCACGACCGGCGTGCCGTCCCAACCGGTCGTCGTCGGTCTGCCCGCGCATGTGCCGGCGTCACTCCCCTCGTCGACCTGCGGCCGATCCTGGGCGCCGTCGGACTGGGAGCCGCTCGAACCATCGTTCGGACCCCGGCCGCCGGCTCCGCCGTCCCGGGCCCCTCCTCCACCACAGCCCGAGGCTGCAATCAGAACGGCGAGCCAAGCCGACGACAGCGCCCCCGATCTCGCACGGAGTCCCCGTTCGCGCCGGCCCGCCCTGCGCCTTCTCGCAGCACGAAGCTCACGCGGCGCAAGTGGCCGAGCCGCACCGCTGGATCGTGGCGAATCCTGACATTCGGCAACGGTCATCGACGTGAACCAGCTCCGTTATCGGGCAGACGACAAGGCGGGCCGGCGCCGGAGCCAATCACTGCTTCAGCCCCATGGCCGCCAAGCGTCTCTTGACGTCCGCCACCGTCTTGAAGGTTGGCTTGTCGCGGAAGCGCCTTCCGTCCTCATCCACGCCGGCTACGTCCTCGGTCTTGAACTTGGCGTTCAAGTCCGAGATGGGCTCGACGCTGATCGCTGACCCGTTGGTGCTGATTCGATAGAACTCGGCGCCATAAAGGGTTCCCTCGGCCACTGCGTGCCGGACGTCCCAGCGGCACAGCACGGCGAGAGCGCGCCGGCCGCTCTTGCCGGTCCGCGCAAAGAACACGGCGAGCAGCTGGGGCGTATCGCCTTCGATGTCGCAGCTCCGAAATTCGACGTGCTGATAGCTTCCGTTCGAGCTGCCGACGAGCAGGTGGCCGATCAGCGGCTCATTCTCGACACTCGCGAAGCCGATCAGGGTTGTCTTGCCAGCCACGACCTCGGTCGAGCGAACGACCTTCTGGGCCAACTCGGCGGACGGCGCCAGCACACGTCCCATCAGCGCATCGTCGGTCTCGGCCGCGCTCCGAGGGATGACGTTCGCGTACGCTCCGCCGGCCAAGGTCAGCCAGATCGCCGGGATCGTCGTTCGCAGCAGATCGATCCATGGCCCGTGACGCACACTCACCCGCGTGATTGTATAGCGCTGGGGCCCGCGATCGGCGCACGCCGCCCCGGGGCGCCCCCGACGCGCGGCCGGCCTGGACCTGGCGCGTCGTCGTCTCGGCGGCGTTCGGCGACTCGATCGAGCATCCACCGTCCCGGTATGATCCCCGTACTCCACGCGAAGACCAGGCCACCGGCTACCAAATCTTCGTCCACGACGGCCGCCTGGCGCGCGATCGGCGACCACGACCGTCGACCACGTGGTCGGCGTGAAGCTCGGAAGGATGGAGATCCAGTAGACTCAGACGTTCATGCCCCGGACATCCACATGCGCGTGACCGTCGACCATCGCCCCGGCAGCTCCGATAACATCGATGCCGGCATGGACGTGCAGCCCGTCGACCTGACGCGCGAGCAACGGGGACAGAGCGTGAACCTGGTCGGCACATTGGCGTACCTATCGACCAGCGAAGACCCGACGCCGCAACGGCTATTCCAGGCTCTTTATCCTTATTCTATTCTAAACGCGCGTGCCGCCCGTACGTGACGCTGACGCATCCCTCGCGAAGACCCCGGTTCGATCCGCCTGGTCCCGTCGCCTCGACCGGATCGCGTGGATCCTGGCCGTCGGTTATCCGCTGAGCCTGCTGGCGACTATCGGCGCGCTTCGCTGGATCGGCGAGCGCTGGTGGGTCACCTCGATCGCGCTCTACCTGCCGCGAATCGGCTTCGGCCTGCCGCTGCCGGTCGTGACGGGGCTGGTCGTTTGGCGGCTCCGGCGGCGGTGGCTGCTGGCGCCCCTGGTGGCGGCGGTGCTGCTGGTGTTCCCCCTGATGGGGCTGCGCCTGCCGGGCGCGCCGACCCCGACCGCGGGCGCTTTCCGCCTGCGCCTCCTCACGTTCAACATCGCGACGGGGCGCTTCGGGATCGACGCGGTGATCGCGGAGGTGCGGGCGACCCAGGCCGACGTGATCCTGCTGCAAGAGACCAGCGAGGAGGACTACGAACAACTGCGCCAGGGGCTGCCCGGGTACTTCAACCGGGCCTCGGGCCAATTCTGGTTGGCCAGCCGCTTCCCGATCGAGGAGCTGGTCGAGCCGCCCAAGATTCCGCACGCGGGACAGATGCGCTCCCCGCGCTTCGTTCATTATGTGGTCCGGACGCCGGTCGGACCGCTCAGGATCTACAACGTTCACGTGATCTCTCCGCGCGACGCGCTGGACGAGGTCCATGGCGAGGGGTTGCGCTACGAGATCACGAGCGGCCGCCTGCTTCGCGGCGCGCCGGCGGCGACGGTGGTCGACAACAGCGAGCTGCGCGAGGCCCAGCTCCAGGCCATCGCCGACGGGGCGCACGCCCCGGGTCCGCCCGCGATCGTCGCCGGCGACACGAACCTGCCGACGTTGAGCTGGGCGCTGCCTCATTGGTTCGGTGACTTTCGCGACGGCTTTTCCGAAGCGGGCTCCGGGTTTGGCTACACGTTCCCCAGAACCCCTCACCGGGAGTGGATGCGCATCGATCGCATCCTGGCGGACCGGCGAATCCGGTTTCTCTCGTTCCAGGTGCTCCAGTCGGCGGCGTCGGACCACCTGGCCGTCTGCGCCGACCTCGAGCTGCCCCAGCAGCGGTGAGCGACGGCCGGGGCCTCCCGCCGGCAGCCTCGTGTTATCGTCGGTCGGGTGGCCGTGACGACGACGACCGACATCGTGATCGCCGGCGCCGGGCTGGCGGGGTCGGTCGCCGCCCACGAGCTCGCCCGGCAGGGGATCCGCGTGGCGCTGATCGATTCCCGCGCCGAATATCCGGCCTGCTTCAAGGCCGAGAAGATCGAGGCCGATCAGGCCGACCTGTTCCGCGAGTTCGGCCTCATGGACGCATTGCAGCCCCACGTGGGCCGGGTGCGCGAGGTGCTGGACGCGCGCGGGACGCGGGTCCTGCAGGTGCTTCGCCTCGAGCAGTACGGCATCGCGTATCACGACATGGTGAACGCGATTCGGCGCGCCCTGCCGCCCGCGGTCGATGTTCGCCTGATGCGGGTCGAAGGCGTCAGCCTGGGCCCCGACCGCCAGCAGGTCACCCTGGCCGACGGCGCGGTCCTGGAGGCCAGGCTGTTCGTGATGGCCTGCGGGACCGGCGCGAGCCTCTCGGGGCGCCTGGGGCTCAAGCGCGAGATGATCCGGCGCGAGCACTCGATCGCGTTCGGCTTCGACGTGGCCGCTTCGGGCGCCGGGCGGTTTCCGTTCGATTCCATCAGCTACTATCCCGACGGCTGGCAGACCGGCATCGGGTATTTGACGCTGTTCCCGATCGGGACGCGGATGCGCGCCAACCTGTTCGCTTACCGCTCGTTGACCGACGACTGGTCGCGGGCGATCGTCCACGAGCCCAAGCCGGCCCTGCTTCGCTTGCTGCCCCGGTTGCGCTCGTTGATTGGCGACTTCGAGGTGACGAGCAAGGTGGAGTCGGCCCGGATCGATCTCTATCGGATCGAGAACCAGCCTCGGGCGGGCATGATCCCGATCGGCGATTCGTACCAGAGCGTCTGCCCCACGACGGGCACGGGCCTCAGCAAGGTCCTCACCGACGTGCACGTGCTGGCGCGCGACTGCGCGCCGGCCTGGCTGTCGACGCCCGGAATGGACGTCGACAAGACCGGGCTCTGGTACCGGCACCCGCGCAAGAACGAAGTGGACGAGCGCTCTTTGCAAAAGGCCGAATATCGACGGCGCGTCTCGATTGACGGCTCGCTGCGTTGGCGGCTGCACCGCGCCAAGGTGCATTTGCAGATGTCGTGGGCCGGCTGGCCGGAGAGCGGTCGCGCGACGCGCTTGACCCGCCGGTCGGAACGGACATAAAATGAACCGACTCCAGGTGCTGCTGCCGTCGTCGAAGAGGGAGAGGGTCTCACACCTTGCAGCCGTGCTGGGCGTGACCCGGCTCGTCGAGTGGCTGGCCCGCCGCCCGGCGCTGCTGGTCATCAACTATCACCGCATCGGCGACGGCGCGGCCGGCGGGTACGACACCGGGCTGGTGGAAGCGACGGCCGACGAGTTCGACGCCCAGGTCGGATTTTTGAAGCGGCGTTTCCGCGTCGTCGATCTGGCGGAAGCGCAGGAGATCGCCGCTCGGCCCGGCGACCTTCGCTATCCGGCCGTCCTCCTCACGTTCGACGACGGCTACCGCGACAACCATGACATCGCGCTGCCGATCCTCCGTTCGCACGGGGTCCGGGCGGCGTTCTTCCTGGCCACCGGGCTGGTCGGAACGCCCCACATCACCTGGTGGGATCAGATCGCGTACATGCTGCGCGGCACCCGCCGGACGACCATCCGGGTCGAGTATCCCGAGGTGGCGACCTGGGATCTCAGCCGGGTGGGCCTCGAGCAAGCCATCCAGGAGGTGCTGCGGCTCGGCAAGCGGCCGGGGCCGTTCGATCTGGAGTTGTTCCTGACGGCGGTCGAGAAGGCCTGCGACGTGCCGCGCCCGAACCACGGGCAGCGCATGTTCATGACCTGGGACGAGGCGCGCGCCCTGGCCGCCGCCGGAATGGGAATCGGCTCGCACACCCACCGGCACGAGCTGATGTCCCGGCTGAGCCCCGAGGCGCAGCTGGACGAGTGCGCGCTTTCGCGTGACATCATTCGGCAGGAGCTGGGCGTCACCGTCGACGCCCTCGCCTATCCCTTCGGGTCGCGCGCGAGCTTCTCGGACGTCACACAACGTTGTCTGCGGGAGGCGGGCTACCGGACCGCGTTCTCGTTCTACGGCGGCATCAACACCGCCTCGTCGATCGCGCCGTTCGACGTGCAGCGCCTCTCCCTCGATCGATCTCCGTTGTCGCACTTCCGCCTCTGCGTCGGCCTGGCCGCCGCGACCGGGCGGCAGATCTGGTAACGCAAGGGCGCGCGATGAGCGTCGCCGCCCGCGTCGAGAGCCATCCCTGGACCGCGTGGGCGCGCTGGTCACCGGTCTGGGCTGGGCTAGCGCAGGGGTCGGCGAGCGCCGGGTTCTTTCTGGGACCGCACTGGATTGAAAGCTGGATGGAGGCGTTCGGCGCATTGCTGCAGCCGCGGATCCTGGTGTTCCGGCGGGACGACGCCGTGGCGGGCATCTGCCTCATCGTCTCGCGCCGCCAGCGCCGCGGGCCCATCCCGGTCCGGTGTCTCTACCTGAACGCCGCCGGCGAAGACGAGGCGGACGAGACCTGCCTCGAGTACAACGGCCTTCTGTGCCGGCCCGACGACCGGGCCGCCGTCGTGACCGCGCTGGGCGATTGGCTGGCCGGCGAGGCCTGGGACGAATTCGCGGCCCCGGCACTGGGCGAGCCCATCGTCCCCGACGCGCTCTCGACCTGCCGCATCGAGCGTTCGGACAAGAGCAGCCACTTCGTCGATCTGACGGCCTTCCCGCCGACGATCGACGGCTACGTGGGTGCGCTGTCGCGCAACAGCCGCGAGCAGATCCGGCGCAGCCTGAAGCTGTACCGCCAGCGCGGCGAGCTCCGCGTGCAGTCCGCCGCGACCGTCGCCGAGGGACACGCCTTTTTGGAACAGCTCGCCGCCCTCCATCAGGCGTCCTGGCGCGCGCGCGGAGAGCCCGGCGTGTTCGCTTCGGCCCGCTTCGCGGCCTTTCACCGCGGGCTCGTGGCGCGGGCGCTTCCGGCCGGGAACGTCCTCTTGCTGCGCGTGACCGCCGGAGCCGAGCCGATCGGGCTGCTCTATGGTTTTCAGCAGGCAGGGAAGTTCTACTTCTATCAGAGCGGGCTCGTCACCAGTGACGACAACCGGGTGAAACCCGGCCTGGTCGCGCACGCCTGCGCCGTTGCCCACTGCGCGGGAACGGGCCTGAAGGAGTACGACTTCCTGGCCGGCGACAGTCAGTACAAACGATCGCTTTCGAACGGCGCGCGAACCCTGACCTGGCTGGTCTTTCGCCGCAACGGCCTGCGGCTGGCGGCGATCGATCTGCTCCGGGCGGCGCACACCAGCCTGCGCCGCGCGCGCACCGCCATGACGGCCCGCGACGGCGCGCAGGGCGAATGACGACCGCGGCCGCCGATCGCGGTGCGCGGCGCGATCACTTGAGCCCATCGGATCGCGTTCAAGGCGGCGCCCTACCGCCGCATGGTCGCAGGCCAGGGCCCTCCTGGCTGCGCCCGAGTCACAGCTGCGGTGCCGTGGACCTCACCGAACGTATTTCGATCTCCGACCCCACGGCCAGATTTGGGTAACTCCCGGCGATGGCGACCGCCGCCCGGAGGTCGGCCGCTTCCAAGACCACGATCGACGCGACCGCGCCCTCAGGGACGGCCGCTCTCGACCCCGCCTGGGAGACGATGGCGCCGCCGGGCTCGAGCGGGAACGCGGCGCGCAGCGTGGCCTCGTCGCGGCGGGCGAGGACCCAGTCCCGGGCAATGGCGTTACGCGTCGGCAGGTCGGCCGCGCTTGTCGGGCGTGTGGGCCGGAAGATGAGCACGAACTGAGGCATGGAATGTCCTTTGTGAGGGTGACTTGAGCGGGCGCTCCGCGCGCTCGGCACGCCCCACTCTGGCGAACGGCCCCCAGCGAGGATTGTAAGAATTCATCGATCTGCCACGCCGTTGCTGTGCGCCGCTCGGGCCGCGTACGATACGTGTCATGAGATTCGTCGCGCCCAGCCCCGCGCTGGCAGCGTACGTGCGCACGTTCATGGTCGTGGAGGTCGAGGCCGAGCTGACACACCTGCGCATTCCAGAGTTGGGCATGGTGCTCGGGCTGCGCGATCGCGGCTCAGCGAGCGTGCTCGTCGAGGGCACCGCGACCCGCCTGCCCGACGCCCTGTTGGCCGGCATGACCAGCACCGCACGGCTCATGCGAACGAGCGCCGGCGGGCGCATTGCACTGGCGATGTTCAGGCCCGGAGGCGCGGCGGCATTTTTCCCACAGCCGCTGCACGAACTGTTTGCGCACACCACCGCGCTCGACGGCCTGATCCCACGGACCGATGTGGAACGCGCGCGCCAACGGCTCGCCGAAGCGCAAGACGACGCCGGGCGGATCGCTGTGCTGGAGGCGCTGCTACTGGACCGGCTGCGACCGGCGGTCCCCGATCCGGTGGTCGCCGCCGCAGTACGCGCTCTCGAAGACGCGCGCGGCGTCGTTCCCATCCGCACTCTCGCGCGGCGCCTCGCGATCAGCCAGGACCCGCTGGAAAAGCGGTTCCGTCGGGCCGTGGGTGCCACTCCCAAGCAGCTTGCGTCGCTGCTGCGCCTGCGCCACGCCATCGCCTCCTGGCGGCCCGGCGCCCGTCTCGCCGACATCGCACAGCGGGCCGGCTACTTCGACCAATCGCACTTCACTCGCGAGCTGCGCGCCGCGACAGGTGAGCCGCCCGGGCGCTTTCTGCGGTCCGGCGTGCGCCGCTGACGAGTCCCTGGCGATGTCCATCCAGGCAGTCCCCGCCGCAGCCCCCTTCCCTCTGACCGACGGAGATCAAGCTGCATCACCTGGACGCTCTTTCTGACGGACCCGTGCGCAAACCGGACTGCCTGTTCCCGTCGATCTCGGGCGGGTACAAGGCGCCGTCGTGCCTGGGCAAGCCGATCCTGCAGATCGTCCAAGCGGCCACGATCGGAGAGGCGAGACGTCGCGGTTCATGCGGCGGACGTTTCGACATCGCGGGCGCGCGCGCCGCAAGCGTCCACGACTTCGTGGTCCGGCCATCTCGGGTCACGCCACGACGTCCATGCAGAAACCAAAGAGGCCCAGCAATAGCTGCGCGCCGGCTGGGATTTAGGAGCAATGCTGGTCGGTTAAGCACGGCGCTTCACGGGGCGCTTGCGGGCGTAGTTGCTCATCTTGATCTTCACGGCACGCGGGTACCGTCGGTCTGACCGTCGAGGAGGTAGGACCAGGCGGGCGATCCTCGATCGCAGA